>REDW01000113.1 GCA_007693325.1 Spirochaetaceae bacterium | reverse complement strand
GAAGTCAGCCATCGAGACTACACCACCGGCTTCTACTTTGACCGCGAGGCAATCGAGCGCCCGGCCGCCCGCGGTTATCGCCGCGGCTACCTGTTTCTCGGAGCGGTTGAAGAGAGAGTTGACGCGCGGCGCTACCGCATCTCGGTCAAGAATGCGTTCTCCATCGGACAGGAAATAGAGTTTCTCGGTCCACGCAGCGCAACACTGAGCGACACAGCGTTTGTGCTGCTTGACGCCGAGCACAACCGGGTCAAACAGGCAATTCACCACGGAACCTGGTACCTCGAAACCGACTGCGCGGTTGATGCGGGCTTCCTGATCCGTACCCGACTGCCTAACGCAGGACCCGCACCCGGGCCAGCGTTGTAGCGGCCAGTTCCTCAAGCGGCGCCAGCCGACGCGTCAGATAGCCGGCCATTACTTCGGCTTCCATCACACTATTCAGCACCGAAGCGAGTTCGGCGCGTAGCGTCTCGCAATCAGCACCCAGACAATTGAGCCGCTGTTGCAGCGTGGCATCTGCCAGAAACTCGGCCCGGTTACCGGCGTGCCTGGCTGCAGCGTGCAGGCCGGAAGTGGCCTTACGCAGCGTACGCCATGACTCTTCGGTGAACCGATCGAGCCGATTCGCGCTCTCGGCCACCGGACAAACCAGCGTAGCGAGCTCACAGTGTTCAGCCGCACGTAAATCAAACGCCTGCGCTATACTCGTCTCGATCGGCTGGAACTCATCGGTTGCCGGCGCGGAATCCGGCACCCGCGGCTGTAGCAGCGGCTCGATCCCGCGCGAGCGCAACAGTTGCTGCAGCGGCTGCACAAAGCGCCGGCGGTAGGCGTCCTGTAGCTTCTGATCGCCGCAACTGCCAACCGCACCCAGTGCAATACGCGCGACGTCCCCTGTGACTGCCAGCAGATCTTCGATCACGCGCTCGGTCATCCGCAGCGCTGCAGCCAGTGAAACGTCCATCTCACGCCAATCGCTTGAAATACGCGCCAAACGGGCAAAGTTCTCAACCCGGTCCAGCACGCGCGGCAGACCGTGGCGCGCCAGGTGAGGCACCAGCGTAACGTTGGATCGTGCCGCAACCGTGCAGATGCCTTCGATCTCCTTTTCGCTGAACGAGCCCGGTCCTGCCAGCCTGGCATCGATGCTCCAGGGAAAACTCTCCTCCCAGTTGACCACCAGCTCCTGTACCCCTGCGTGCGACAGCAGCGGCAGCAGCCGACACAGGTGGTCGGCTCTGGGTGGAATGCCGCGGAAACTGAGCTCAAGCGTACCCGCTTCTCCGATTGTTGACCGCATCTTGCTGCAACTCTACCCGGCAGCAACACTGCGCGCAAGGGTTTAACCGCCAATCGCGCGCTCCAAGCTTGCGTTTTTGACACACTCCGGCTATCTTTGCGGTATGCAGAGTTTTCAAGAATCGTTTGCAGAGATAGGTTTGGCGGTTCCAGATATCTGGTTGCCGGCTGAAGGGACCGATCTGGAACGCTGGGCGGTCATCGCGTGCGACCAGCACACATCGGACCCTGGTTACTGGGAACAGGTAGAAAAAAGAGTAGGCAATGCGCCGTCCACGCTGGCGCTGATTTTTCCCGAGGTCTACCTCAACGCGCCCGATGCCGACGCTCGTATGCACAACGTAGCACATGCCATGCAGCGTTACGTTGACCAGGGAGTGCTGCAGAGCAGCGGGTCGATGGCGGTACTGGTAGACCGCCAGACTCCGCAGGTTGCGCACCGCACGGGACTGCTGCTGGCCGTTGACCTGGAGCACTACGACTACCGGCCCGATTCCACGTCGCTGATCCGCGCCAGCGAAGGAACCATTCTGGAGCGCCTGCCGCCGCGCGTCAAGATTCGCAGACAGGCCAGTTTCGAGTTTCCGCACGTGCTGGTCCTCATCGACGATCCCGAGAGAACCGTGATCGAACCGCTGTGCCGTGACCGCGAGTCGTTTGAGCTGCTCTACGATACCAGGTTGATGCTCGGCGGCGGATCGGTACGCGGCTACGCGGTACGCGAGCCGCAGCGGTTACAGCGCATCGCCGATGCCCTGCACGCACTTTGCGATCCGGCACGATTGAAGGCGCGCTACGGCCGCGACGATGCGATGCTGTTTGCCGTTGGCGACGGCAACCACTCGCTGGCAACCGCCAAGCAGGTCTGGGAAGAGAAGAAGGCCGCCGGTAGCCTCCCGGCCGATGACCCGGCACGCTACGCGCTGGTCGAAATCATCAACATGCACGATCCTGGCCTGCACGTCGAACCGATTCACCGCGTAGTCGATGGCATTGGCGCCCGGACGCTGGCCGATACGCTGCGCTCGGCAATCGAACCCGGCAAGGAACCGGAGCTGATGACGCCCGAGCAGGCGGTCCAGCGCGTGCTGCAGACATCCCAATCGTCGCGCAGTTTTGCGCTGCTGGACGGTGAGCGAGCGCTGTGCTACACGCTGCCCGATGACTCAACACTGTCCCCCGCGGTGCTGGTGCAGCAAACACTCGAGAGCATCGAGCAGACCAGCAGCACCACCGTCGAGATCGACTATATTCACGGTACCGAGGCGATTATGGAGCTCAGCCGCCGTGAGGGGTCGCTTGGATTGCTGGTACCCCCGATTGAGGCCGAGTCGCTGTTTCAATACGTTGCCAACAACGGGCCGTTACCACGCAAGATTTTTTCGCTGGGAGAGGCGGAGGAAAAACGCTACTACTTTGAGTCACGGCGCATCGTTTGAAGCAGGAAGAACGCCAGCAGCGCTGCGCTGAGCGCCAGTGCCCGGAACAGGTTTCGATCAGCACTCCAGCGCTCGGGCTGCACCAGTTTCTCCCCTGCGGTCTCCGTCGGCTCTACGGCGCCAACGCGGCCGGGAATGCGGATCAAACCCTCGGATTGGCCCACGTAGCCTATTCGTCGCGCTTCGATTCGAATCTGCTGCGGATCCGAACGCAGTCTTCGCGCTGAAGCCGAGAGCTCATTTTGCAGCTCGCTGAGTTCTTCGATGTGTGATACTAGAGTGTCGCGATACTCTGAGAGCCCCGCGTATGCCAACAGCCCGCGTTCGCCAAAAAAGAGCGTCATCAGCAGATAAGTCCAGACGGCGATCGCAAGCGAGAGTCCAACATTCTTAGCTATCACACTTCTGAGTTACGGAACAAACTACGCCACTCTTTAATGTTGACAACCGAAATTGCGTTGCAGTACAGTGAGAAACGTGTCAACAGCACTCTGTTCGATGCCGATAAGAAAGCTGATGAACCCCATGTTCCCGGGAGATAACTGAAATGGAGCTCGAGCAGTACGGAGTCTGGGTCAAGGCGGGGCCTGAAGACGTAGCGGACGACAACGAAGAGATGTTCGCTCTCTCAGACGTTGGCGACGACGTCGATCAGGACACGTTCGCTGAGTCGAGCGATCTTACCTCCGAAGAGGAGGATCTGCTGGCATCGCTGGAAGAGAAAGAACCCGCTACAGAGCAGCCCGCCGCTGCAGCACAGTCCGCTGACGGCGATGAAGATTTTTCGTTTGATCTCGACCAGGACAACGAAAGCCTCGACGACAGCCTTTCGCTGGATGACTTCACACTCGATGATATTGAGCTCGATGACATGTCGATCCCGGCTGAAGAGTCCGCTGTAGCCGCCGATCTGGAGGATGACCTGAGCCTCGAGGACTCCGCCGAAGAACTGCCCGAGCTCGACATGGAAAGCGATGAAGGATTTGACGACCTCGACGCGGTCACGCGCGAGATGACCGACAACAGCTCCGCGCCGTCTGCTCCAGAGGACACCCAACGCCCCGCAGCAGAACCGATCGGCGGGATTGAAAGCGAACTCGCCTCGATCAAGGCCGAGCTCCAGGCGCTGCGTGAAGAGCTGGCCGAGATCCGCAGCGGTACCGGCCCTGCCCCGTCCGGCGCAACCGGCAGCGCTGTCGACAGCAGCGAAGAACCGCAGCTAAGTGCCGGGTTCTTTGAAGAGGACGAAGACGAGACAATCGCGCTGACCGATGATGAACTCGACAACATCCTCAACACCGCCGAGTTTACCGAGGAACTGGGCAAACCAAGCGAGGTTGACGATGTCGACGAGGCCGAGACAGCTGCCGAGCCGCTCGAGCAGGCCGACCAGATCAGCCTCGAGCAACTCGATGACGTGGAGATGATCGATCTCTCGGATGAATCCGGCGAAGAAGCATCGCAAAGGGAAGATCAGTCGTTGCACGGTGGTGACATTCTCGCGCCATCAAGCTTTGACGAAGAGATCACTCTGGAAGATGAAGACAACGCCGGCCTTCAAGACAGCGAGACCGCCGGTGAGCTCTTTGTCGGAACGCAAGAGGACGTAGACGCGCTGGCCGACATGGACATCGATAGCGAACTCGCGGGTATTGAAGAGCTGCGCGATGACGAAGATGACCATCAGGAAGCGGCGCAGGAGACCGGGGCAGCGGAGTTGGACTCGCTCGAGATAGACGTACTCGAAGCCGCCCCCGATGAAGAGGAGTCCGAAGAATCTGCCGAGGATCTCTCATTGGATAGTCTCGATACGCTTGAACTCGATACGCTTGAAGCATCCGGCGAAGAGTTTGAGCTGGAGGAATCCGCAGATGACGAAAACCAAAGCGGGGGTCTCGAGCTGGATTTGGACGATATCGGCGATGATTCGCCGTTTGACCTCAGCGACGAAGACGAGCTGACGCCCACTTTCCAGGCCGATGACAACGAAGACCTGGAGCTGGATGTCGATCTGGATGAGGGCCCGCAGCAGCCAGCGGCTGCGGCAGCATCAACTACGGAGTCGTTTCCTTCTGACCTGCGTGAAGAAATCCGCTCGGTACTGCAGTACATGGACCAGCTGCTCGAGTCGCTGCCGGAGGAAAAGATCGAAGAGTTTGCGCGTTCAGAGCATTTCGAAGTATACAAGCGGCTCTTTGAGGAACTCGGGCTCGACGCGCCTGGTGCAGAGTAAGCTATGAAGACCGAAGGACTGCTGCGCAGGGCGATTCGAATTCAGAATGCCGGCAGCCCGAGCGGGGCTGCTACGCCGCCGCACGCCCAGATTCAGCCACAAAAAAAAAAGCGCTCGCCGAGCTTCTCCGTGAGGCGCCTGCGGTTGACGAGCCGGTCGAGAACCTCGATGCGGAAGCTGCAGTTGCCCATCTGCTGAGAGAGTTCGATTCGATCCGCACCGGCTTTGACGCGCCGGTACGCGTGTTCTCGCTGTTGTGCCGGGACCTCGGAATAGAAAAAGGTGCATTGCTCCTGCCGGACTATGACGGCGTACACTTTGCACCGTGGGCTCTGCGCGGTATCGACAGCACCTCCGAGCGGCGCATGCAGATACCGTCGGCCATGCTGCAGGAACTGTGTGATGTCACTGCGGTCGATATCCTGCAGGCTGAACGTCTCGAGCCCTGGCGACGCTACTTCTCTTTCCGCGAAGGTTCAATGGTGAAGCATCTGGCGCTGATCCCATTCTGCGTTGACGGCTCGCCGGTAGCAGTGATCCTTGTTACAGCCAGTCCCTACCTGCAGGTTGAACACATCGCTATTCGCCTGATTGTCTCAGCAATTCGCGAGCGCGCACTCGCTCTGATTCTGCACGATCATGAAGCCCGCGTACGGGCCCGCTTCCGCCACGTACTGAGCACACACAACGACATCGTGCAACGCATCAGCGAAGAACTCGAGCGGCCGGATGTGACCTCGCTCACCGCGGTGATAATCGAGGTGGCCCCGCTGCTGACCGCGGTCAGCGACAGTAACCATGACGCTGATCGATATCACCTGCAGCAGGATCTGCTGCGGATTATTGGATCGATGGTGGAGGATAGTGCCACAGCCGGGCTGTCCCCGCCGGGCAGGATTGTGCTGATTCTGCAACCAAACCTTGCGCTGGGCCCGGAACTGCTGGTTCACCAGCTGCAGCTGTCGTTGACAGAGCTGTTTCAGGAACTGCCCCAACCGATCGACCTCAAACCGCGCTACAAAACAATAACGCGCGACGTGGTTTCCATCGACGAACTGCTGTCTTCACCCTGAGCCGGTGGTGTCTCAATGATCAGAATTATGCAGGCACGCAACGGGCAGCTCACGGCTCAGGCCGACGGCCGGACGCTCTATTCACGCTACGATCCGGCCGCCGAGGCGATGCGCTTTGTCAGGCGTGAACTGGCCTCCGCACAACAGTGCGCCAGCGTCATGATTCTCGGTGAAGGGCTGGGTTACCTGACCGCGGCGCTGCGCACTCTGCTGCCTGCTGCACGAATCGTTGCGGTCCATCTGCACGCGGAGCTCTTTGCCAGGCGAATCTGCGACGCTGATCAGCAGTGGTGCGTTGCTGCATCAGGACAGACCACCTTCGAGCAATTCCTCGAACAGCAGATCGCCGATGAGGAGATCGACGGGCTGCAGCTGATAACGTGGGAACCGTGCACGCGCGCATTTGCAACTCAGGCGGAACCGATTGCGGCGGCGGTGCGTAACTTTCTCGACCAGCGCTCGGCCAGTCTGGCTACCGAACGCTGTTACGGAGCACGATGGATCAGTAACAGTGTTGTGAACGCAATTGAGCTGCAGCCGTTGCCGCGTATCCAGGGCAGAAACGCCCCGGTGGCGATCGCTGCCGGCGGTCCTTCCCTGCCGGAGTCGTTGCAGTTGCTCAAGCAGCGCGACCGCGGGGTATCACTCTGGGCGCTGCCCTCGGCGCTTCCCATTCTATTGCACGCCGGATGCCCTCCCGATCTGGTTATTACCACCGACGCCGGTTTCTACGCAACACACCACCTGCGGCAGCTGCGGACCTGGCCGAGCATACCTCTGGCAGCTCCGCTGTCGGCCGCGTTGATATCGCAGTTACGCCGCCGCCCGACGCTGATTCTCAACCAGGGAAGCTGGTTTGAGCACGACCTGCTCTCCGATAGCGGTCTGCCGTGGCTTGCAATCCCGCCGCACGGCACGGTAGCCGGTTCGGCCTGGTACCTGGCCGCCGCACTTGGAGCAACCGAAGTAGTGTTTGCAGGGTTGGACCTCTGCATTCGCGACGTCCGGTCCCATCCGCGCGGCCACGCCTTCGAGCCACTGCTGTATAGCGGAGAGCAGCGGCTGCGTCCCTTGCATCACGTCCTGTTCGAACGCAACGTTGCCACGAGCGAACGTATCGCAGAAGCATCGATCGAGCGAACTTCGCGTGCGCTACGCACGTACGCCAGCTGGTTCCGCGGCCACGCTGCCGCGATGCCGATTCCTGCTTCGCGCCTGGCTCCCTCACCGGTTGACACCGCGCTGGCGTCGTGTAAACGTCTGCCGCGCTGCGCCGATGCCGGGTACGCAGGTCCGGGGACACCGGTAAGCGCAGTTGACCGCCGCCACGCGCTGCACGAACGTCTGTGTGCCTGGCGTCGTCAGACAGAAGAGCTGAACTCCGCGTTGTGCACCGCCGGCACACAGCGAGATCAAAGGCAGCAGCGCCTGCTGGCCATGGCGCGCACCGTTGACACCGCCGGATATCTCCAGGCGCTGCGAGCGCTGCGCAACAACGATCAGCCCGACAAGCGTGTGCAGCGGCTGCAGCGCCGTCTGCAACAGTTCTTTGACCACTTGCGGCGACGGGTGGAGCAGGCCACATGAGCATTCTGCAGAAGAATCTGGCCGCGTTGTCCGTGCGGCATGCAGAGCTCTCAAAGCGGCTGGCACAGCTGCGCCCGAGTTCCCGCATCCGCTTCAGCGCCAGCCGTGCCGGACCGCTCTACGCGGTTATTGGAGACGATCGCGAGACTGCGCTGCACTCGCGCTTCGACCCACGGCGCGAGGCGTCACGGCTGGTAGACGGCAGCCGCAGCTCGGGCTTCTGCCTTGTCCTGGGCCTGGGCCTGGGTTATCATGTCCGTGAACTTCTGTGCCAACCTCAGCTCCAGCTAGCGCTGATTGTTGAGTATGACGGTGCGCTGCTGCGCGCCATTCTCGAGCAGCAGGATCTGAGTGATGTGTGGCAGGACAGCCGGGTTCAGCTGTATGTCGATCAAGCGCCACGGGCCGTTGCAGCCGCTATTGCGCAGCACTACGTGCCGGTTGTTCACGGCAATCTTTCTACCCTGCTGTTGCGCGGCAGGTTTGATTGTGACCGGGCGCTGTTCAGCGATGCAGGGACAGCTGCTTCCGAGGCCGCCGAAGCTGCCGGTGCTGACCTCAGCGTGCAGCGCGTCTTTGGCCGCCAGTGGATGCGTAACATCATCACCAACAGCCTTGCCTGCCCGGTCCAGCCCGCCTTGCCGCACTGCCGCAGCGCGATTGTCAGCGCAGCCGGACCGTCGCTGGACCACAGGATTGACGCCATAGCACGACGCAATGCAGACCAGTTGCTGATTGCCACCGATACGTCACTGCCGCGACTACTGGACGCCGGCATCCGGCCGGATCTGGTGCTTGCTATCGACTGCCAGCTGGCATCGTATCTGCACGTGCTGGCTACCTCCAAACAGCAGCTGACACTGGTCGCTGACGCCGGGGTTTATCCCGCGCTCAGACGCCGGTTTTCGGCCGTGCATCTGATAGGTGGAGGCCATCCGCTGCTCGCTTATCTGCGCGCCGCGGGTGTCCCGATAACCTGGCTGGATACCTCCGACGGCAGCGTCACTCACGCCGCGGTTCGTCTGGCAGTCCAGCTCGGAGCCGAGCAGGTCGAGGTCTACGGCGCCGATTTCTGCTATCCGCGCGGCAGCGCGTACGCCCGCGGCAGCTACATTCATAGCCACATGATCGGCCGTGCCCGGCGCACGGTGCCATACGCCAGCGGCTTGTACCGCTTTGTGCTCGAGCGCCCCGAACTGGAACTCGATCAGATTGACGGCCGCTGGGCCTACACCACGAAGGTGATGCGCCACTACCGCCATCGTTTTACCAACCTGCAAGCGGAACTCGGGGCGCGCATCGTACGCTCGATTGGCGCTTCGCCAATCGACAGCGGCACCGCACCGGCCGGCGTGCAGGATCCCCGCTGCAGCGAGCCCGGCGCACACGCGCCGCTCAACGCTGCCAGCGACACTGCTGCAGGTAACGCTCACTCCGTGCTTGTTGCCTATCGCCAGGCGCTGGCACAGATCCCTACTGCACACGATCCGCTGTGGTCTTACTTTGATCAGATCACGGCCGCCGAGCGGCTCCTTTGGCAGACCCTGTTTCCTCTGGCGGCGTTCTACTCCGCTCAGTCAAGGCCGGTTGGAACCGCCGCGCTGCTCGAGCACACCCGCGATGGCGCACTGCAACTGCTCAAGCAGCTGGTATAGATCAGACCCAGAAACCCACGGCAGCGTAACCGACAAAGTTTTCGTCACCGGTCCGATCAAAGCTGTTAGCATAACCCAATTCACGCCCACGCTCTGCTCCCAGCGTCCTCGCGAAGGCAACCGCGGCGGCTGCGGCACCCGGCGAACAGGCCGACTGGTTACGCGCTGCGTGTTCAAGCAGCGCCTCGGGGTCGGCCGCAGCACAGCAATCCAGAAAACCGCGGTCATTGACCGTCTCGGCCCATCGTTTGTTGCTCTCACGCGAGCCAGGGCGTGTCAGAGCGAAACGCGGACCGTAGTGCGTCAAATCGGTTGACCCTACAACGGTTAGCCGGTATTGATCGGCCTCACGCGCCAGCAACTGTCCCAGCGCTATTGCGCTGCGGTCAGCCGGAGCACGCAGCCAGACCACGCGTGCCTGGGGGAAGAGGTGCGCTATCAGCGGAAGATGAATCTCAACCGAGTTCTCGCGGCTGTTGTCGGCGCTGGTGGACAATTCGCCACTGACCTTGTGCACCAGCTCGGTGTCGGATTCAACAACACCCAGCGGTGTCTCAAATCCCTGCTCAACAGCCACCAGAATCGGCTGCCCGGGGGGCAGGTGCCCACCGATCACCACAACAGTCCGTGCGGCTGGATCAAGCGCCCTCACGCCGCGGAATGCCAGCTCACCCGAGAAGGCCCAACCGGCGTGCGGCACAATTGCGGCACGCGCACCGCTATCGCCGTTATCGTGGCTAATCTGATTATGCCATTGCCGGCACAACTCGCGCACCGCATCCGCGTCCGCGGGATACCAGCCGACCGGCAGGGCCCGCTGTCGGATAGTTGCCATGGCTTCATGATACACCGTGTTCCGGTCTGCAGCAAACCCTATGAAGTGGTGCCGAAAATGTTGTTCAGCATCAGCAGCGCCGGATCTCATCCCAGCGGTCCGCACTACTGCTCTGCGTCAACCTCTGTTACCTCGTCAGCCCACAGAGATTCCTCTACGCCACCAGGTAACCAGGCAGCTCACCGGGGCCAAGCGCCACCGAGTGCTGCTGC
>REDW01000111.1 GCA_007693325.1 Spirochaetaceae bacterium | reverse complement strand
CAGCATCTGCTCACGCCGTTGCCGAAATGCCGCTAGCTGTTGTTCGCCAGTCACTATGCACTCACTATTTGCCGTACTTGGCCCAATGCTCACCAAAGATGGCTTCTTCCTTCGGTATCACCGGGTCGATCGGGCTCGAGACCCAGGTTGTGTTGACAAAGTGCTTCCAGGTGATATTCTCGGTGCTGATGTTGTTCCCCCAGCTGCCGCAGCCGAGCGTAAGCGAGAACGGCATCCCGTTATCGTAGTTGCCGCTATTGGCGTGGCTCTGCGGCTGACGGACCATCATCCGGCTGACCGGCGCCTTGATCGCCAGTTCGCGAATGTGTTCATCGCTGTTGGAATGGATCCCGCAGCTGTGTCCGTAACCCGAGAAACCGGTGATCCGGCGCACAAAGTCTATCGCGTCGCTGAAGCTGGCGTACTTCCACAGCGTCAGCACCACCGACAGCTTCTCCCCGGTGAAGAGATCCTGCGGACCCGCGGTTGTGCCCTCGACCATCAAAAACCGGGTCTGCGCCGGAACGCTGATTCCGGCCAACTCGGCGATGCGGGTAGCCGACTGCGCCACAATCTGTCGATTCAGCACGTGCCCGTCGGGCCACATCACCGCCTGAAGCCGGGCCTTCTCTGTGCTGTTGCACAGATAACCGCCGAGCTTCTTGAGCTCTGCCACCAGGCTGTCGTAGATGTCCTGCTGAATTACCACCGAGTTCTCCGACGAACACGATGTCGCGTGATCGAAGGTCTTTCCGCGGAAGATCTTGTCGGCAGCGTCCTCCAGGTCAGCGGTCTCATCGACTATTACCGTGGCGTTTCCCGCGCCCACTCCGTAGGCAGGCGTACCACTGGAGTAGGCCGCCTTGACCATCCCTGGCCCGCCAGTGGCAACTACCAGATCCACCGCACTCATCAACTGCTGGGTCAGCTCAACCGACGGTTCTTCGATCCACTGCACCAGATCCACGGGACCCCCGGCCTTCAGGATTCCGTCCCTCATGTATTGCGCCGCAAGCGCCCCACATCTCCTGGCTTTCGGATGCGGTGCAAAAATCATGGCGTTGCGCCCCTTCAGGATCGAGAGACCGTTACAGCCGATCGACGAGGTGGGGTTGGTCACCGGGATCAAGGCCCCGACAACCCCCACCGGCTTCAGCACCTTCATCAGTCCCTTCTGGGGATCCTCTTCGACGATGCCGACCGAACGCACCGGCTTGAGATCGCGCAGCGTACCGAGAATCTTCTTCTGGTGCTTGAGCAACTTGTCATCGTAGACGCCCAATCCGGTCTCTTCGTGCGCCAACCTGGCACACGCCACCGCGCTCTCTTTCTTATAGAGCTCCCACCCGGCAGACGCTACCAGCTCATCTATCTGCTGCTGGCTGTAGTGTTCGATCAGCGTCTGCGCCTCGCGAGCGCGCTGGACCAACGCCTTGATATCCTGCATCGCTGCACTCCTACGTATTCAGGTTTGCGACTAACCCTACTTGACCTCGACCGAGAGGCCGTCGGCTATTGATTTCTCCACCGCTTCGGTGGTCTTCTGTGCCCAGATGGCGTCTTCAAGGTCCGACAGCGGTTGCCCGCTGCGGCTACGACAGAGTTCCACGAAATGACGCACCTCGTTGGTAATTGTCTCCTGGTACGCGGTATAGGTGTGCGAGTGCGAAATTCCCTGCTTCACTTCGACCCAATCGTTGTACGTATAGTGGGTTGTGCCGGCGGTTCCTATCACCTTCACGGTAAAGGTCCACGGCGCCGGACTCAGATCGTCCGCGGCAAAACTGGCGCAAAGATGGGCAAGCCCTCCGTTTTCCAGTTCAACGTTTACCAGCGTGATGTCTTCCTGATCGAGCTTCTCATAGTGGCGGTTTGCCTTGAAGGCCTGCACGCGTACCGGCCGCCCGGCCAGATACATCATGGTATAGAGGTTGTGGGTCAGAATGTGCCGCACAACGCCCGGCAGCGTTGACGCCCGTTCCTCGGAGTGTTGAATATTGTACATTACGTAGCAGGAGACGATGTCTCCGATGTCTCCGTTCTCGATGATCTTTTTGGCGCGCTTCAGACTCTCTTCGTGGATCATGTTGTGCCCCGGCATGCAGATCTTGCCGCTTGCCACCGCCGTGCGCTTCATCTGTTCCACTTCACCAACGGTTGCGCAGAGCGGTTTTTCTACCAGTACATCTTTGCCCGCGTTCATCGCCAGCTCGGCATACTCCAGATGGGTCTCCAGGTTGGTCATGACCAGCACGGCGTCCACGTCGGGATCATTGACCAGTTCATCAGGCGTAGCGTAACGCTTACAACCCTCTTCCCTGGCGCGCTGGATCGCCCGCTGCTCCGACCGGTTCCACAGACCAACCAGGTGCGCGCCGTCGATCTCCTTGAGCGCACGCGCGTGTAGAATCGATATCTCTCCTGCTCCGATGAATCCGATACCCAGGTCTGACCTGTTCATTCTCAACCTCCCTGTGCCTCTTCTCGCTATACCGTGTTCTTACGTCTTCTCACTGATCCGTTTCTGCAACGCAGCCTTCAGCTCCACGTCCTGCAAGCTTTCAACATCCACTACCTCCATGACGCCGGGGTAGAACAGCGACTGATGCATTATCTCCGACGGCAGTGACGCCACTATTTCGGGAAAGCTCTTGTGGACCATGGCGGATACCTGCTCCAGTTCAACGCGGAACCGCTTCTGCGGTTCCCTGCGGTGCGGCGGATATCCGCCTCCACGCTCAACGCTGAACAGACGCTCGACAATGAACTTCACATTCTCGTTTCCGGCCCAGCCGTATCCCTGCGCCAGCGCCAGTGAAATGCAGTTGCCCCCATTGATCTGCGTGAACAGCCAGGCATCCAGCGAATTCATCACATGTCCGCAGAAGACGTTCGGGTACTGCATCGCCGAGTTCAGGTACCCCTGACCGGTGCCGCAGCCACCAATAACAAAATCTGCCCGTCCTGAGTTCAACATCAGGCCGGTCAGAAAACCCGTGTGCATGTAACTTAACTCCGGATCACCGCCCTTCTGCTTCATTCCAATGTTGAGAACCTCGTGACCGCTCCCTTCCAGGGCTGCCAGAATATCCGGATTCTTGTCACCCGCACTCGTCTCGTTGATTACCGCAATTCGCATATGGCCTCCTGTGCCGTCACCGATAAAATGATCACAACTTCTCTATGAATGATCGGATTCTAACGTGGAACCGTTAGTTTGTCAACAAAAACTCTGTCAGCGCGGCTGCGGCAGCCCCCTGCTACCGCTCTGCGCTGAAACGGTGGACGGTTGTGTGTGTATAGGGACGGCCCGGTTCGAGCACAACGCTCGGGAAGGCCGGTTGATTGACCGCATCGGGAAAGAACTCCGTCTCGAGGCAGAGTCCGCCGTGCCTCTCGAACGCCACGCCGTCCGCGCCGCAGCTGCTTCCATCGAGGAAATTACCACTGTAGAACTGTACCCCCGGCATGCTGGAAGCCACCGTCATCACCCGTCCGCTACCAGGCGAACGCAACTCGGCAACCGGGGCAAGTTCACTGCCGGACCGGTCCACCACAAAACAGTGATCGTAGCCCCCCGCGACCTCCGCCATGCGCTCGCCGATGCGTCGGGCAGTGCGGAAATCCATCGCGCTGCCGGATACCGCGGCTATTAGGCCCGTGGGTATCAGCGTCTCATCTACCGGAATATAGGCGGAACAGTAGAGCCGCAGCTCGTGGTCCAGAATGTCCGTGCTGCCCGGCTTATTCAGGTTCCAGTAGGCGTGGTTGGTCAGGTTAACCGGTGTCCTGCGACTGCTCTCGGCCCGGTAATTGATGCTGAGCTGATTGTCGTTGCTCAATAGATACTCAACCGCAACGTTAAGCTCTCCGGGGTAGCCCTCCTCTCCATCACTACTGCTGCGCGTGAATCGCACGCGCAGCGTTGTTTCAGTCTGTGCAACCTCCGAGTCCCAGACGCGCTTGTCGAACCCACGCACTCCTCCGTGCAGGTGGTTGGGACCGTTGTTGACCGCGAGCTGGTAACGTTCTCCATCGAGGACAAAGCTGCCGCGGGCAATCCGGTTGGCACAACGGCCGATTGTAGCGCCGAAGTAAGCGCTGTTCTTTGTGAAACCCTCCAGGTCAGGAGGACTCAGCAGGAGTTCGCCCGACTGTCCGGCTGCGTCCGGGAAGCGGACGGAGGCAAGCGCTGCTCCGTAGGACAGCAGCGCCAGCGAAAGGCCGTTGTCATTCTCGAGGCTGTAGCAGAGAACCGCACGCCCGTCGTGCGTTCCCCACTCGGATACTGACTGTTTCATAGATTCCCCTTCCTCTGCTCGTGCGCGTGGATGAACGTGAATGCCCAATGTTACAACGGTAGTATCCGGATAGCAAGCGGCAACGGACAAATTTTGTTAAGGCGGTAACAACACTGGAGGAAGATTGGCCATACGATCATGATCGGCAAACTGATTGTTGCAATTTGGGCCAAAACCGGGTATCCTTCTGAACGAAGTGTGACACCGGAGCAAGCCCTGTGGATAAGAGAAACAAACGGTTGGACGAAATCCTTCAGATTCTGAAGCACAAGAATGCTGAATCGATCAAGCGACTGTCCGAGGCTCTGGAAGTGTCGCAGATGACAATTCGCAGAGATATTCGACTTCTGGCAGAACGGAATCTGGTAGAGAGTTTTCACGGTGGCGCGATCTTCAACGAGGACGGTGCCACGGACGGCCACGAATCGCCCGATCACCACTATCACCTGCCAACCGAAGGAAAGCGACGCCAATCGGAGAAGGCGCGCATCGCGCGCAAGGCCGCCTCGCTGATCGAACCCGATGACATCATCATCATCGATTCGGGCTCTACTACCGAGCGCCTGGCAACATTTCTGCCGTCTGATTTCCCGGTTACCGTACTCTGCTATACATTGAACGTGCTGGTGGAGATCTACAAGAAGCAGAATTGTACTATCATATTCCCGGGCGGCTATTTCCATCCGGGCACTCTGCTGTTCGAGAGCCACGACGGCGCAGAGTTGATCAAACGTAACAGAGCCAACAAGGGCTTCTTTGCGGCCGGCGGGGTCTCACCTGAGCTTGGAGTCACCTGCTCCAGCCCCTACGCTGTTCCCAACAAACGGGCGGCAATCGACTCCTCTCTGTGCAAGATTCTCCTGGCCGACTCGAGCAAGTTCGGCCGGGTCCGCGCCGCCTACTATGCAGATTTAGGTGAGTTCAGCACCGTAATAACCGATAGCGGCATCTCTGAAGAGCAGCAGGACCTCATGCGCGAGCTCGATATCGAGCTGATCATCGTATGACGCGTTGCGGCGTGACACAATGGTACGGACCGGCCTGCCGCCATCCTCGGGCGTGCACGCTCAATCTGATCGAGCGACACCGTGCACGTGTCAAAAAATGTTGACTACCGATCAATCACCAACGATAGTTCAATGGTTTTGTTGACATAATCCCATCTTCGGTTGATAATCATGTAAGTTATCGGACAACCGCAAGGTTCTTGCGGTACGTTACCCAATCGAAGGAGGACTTGTAATGAAGTCAAAGATGTGTGTTTTCGCTCTTGTGCTCTTGCTTGCGTTCACGGCGATGTCGTGGGCCGGTGGGCGAGGGGAAGCAGCGGTTGACGAGAAGCCGACCGTTGCATTCATGAGTAATGGGCCGTATGAGTTCTGGGTCTACGCCGCCGCCGGAGTGGAGCAGGCCGCAGAGGAATTCGGAGTCAATGCGGAGTTCTTCATGCCCCCGGGCGGACTTCCCGAAGAGCAGCAGCGGTTCATTGAAGCCATGGTCGCTCGCGACGTAGCCGGAATCGCCATCAGCGTCACCGATCCCGAAAACCTGGCTCCGTTCCTGAACGAGATCATTGAAATGGGAGTTCCTATCGTGACCCACGACAGTGATGCCCCGGCCAGCAATCGCCTTGCATTTGTCGGCATGAGCAACTACGCGGCCGGCCGCACCGCGGGCCGGACCATCCGTGAAGCGCTGCCCGACGGCGGTAACTTCATCGTCAGCGTTGGCCGCCTTGATGCGCAGAACGCTATCGAACGCCGTCAGGGAATCATCGATGAGCTGAACGGTGAACCCGATGCGTTCTTCTACCCGGGCACCATGACCCCCGACCGGCCCGATATCGCCCTCGGCGGCGGGAAGTGGACTCTGATTGACACCATTGTGGACGCTGGTGACCCGATCCGCGCCAAGTCCAACGCCGAGGATGCAATCCTGCGCCACCGCGAGAGACTGGACCTGATGATCGGGCTCTGGAGTTACAGTACTCCGGCCATTATCAGCGCGGCACAGGACGCCGGTGTCATGGACGAGTTCATCATCGTGGCGTTTGACCAGGAAGAAGAAGTACTCCAGGGAATCAAGGATGGCTACGTCTACGCCAGCATGGCGCAGGATCCGTTCATGTACGGATACAAGAGCGTAGAAATTCTGGCCAAGATTGCCCATGGCCAGGATCCCGGAATCCCGGATGACAAGTTCGTGGACGTCCCCGCGCCGGTAATCACCCGAGAGAATATCGACGAGGTATGGGACATGTTCCGCCAACAGCTCGCAGAAGGTCGTCAATTCCTCGACGAACTGGGAATCGATCAACCCTAGGAATCGATATGTCTTTGGCACCCGCACTTCGCTGCGGGTGCCGCATTCAAGCGTGACTTGTCGGGCGGGTTCGGACTGCCATGTGGCCAGTCTTTTTGACCCTACCCCGAAAAATTATGTCGCAGGCAGAACAAGGAGCCCGCTGTGTCGGATCAGCGTATCGTATCAGACAATGCTTCTGTCGAACCGGAGGCCCAGGCACCGGCCGGTGAGGGGAAGGATATTGCACAAGACAATAACGGCTTCGTGATTGAAGCGAGTAAGATATCTAAGGTATTCCCCGGCGTTCAAGCGTTGAAGGATGTCGATTTTGCCCTTCGTCGCGGCGAAGTCCTTGCGGTGGTTGGAGAAAACGGCGCCGGCAAGAGTACCCTGATGAAGATCCTGGCCGGCGTTGATTCCCAGAGTAGTGGAACTATCAAGGTCAACGGCGAGGAAGTGAGGATCGGCACGGTGGACCGTGCGCTGGAGCTCGGCATCACCCTGGTACATCAGGAGCTCAACCTCTGTGACAATCTGACTATCGCGGACAATGTGTTCCTCGGACGCGAGAAGGTATTCAAGGGACTCGGCGGCGTGAAACAGGTTGCCCGCCTGGTGGACAAGGCCTCAAGCGAGGCGGAGACCGAGGAACTGCTTAAGAAGGTCGGCCTTGATTTACCTGCTTCCACACTGGTCCGCGACCTGACCATCGGATCACAGCAGCTGGTTGAGATTGCCAAGGCATTGTCGATTCACGCTAAGGTCGTGATCTTCGACGAACCCACCAGCAGCCTGTCCGGCCCTGAGACCGAACGGTTGTTTGCGGTGATAAAGGATCTGAAGGATCACGGCTTCAGCGTGATCTACATCTCGCACCGGCTCGGTGAAGTCAAACACGTTGCCGATCGTGTTGTGGTGCTTCGCGACGGTGAAGTGACCGGAGAGCTGAGCGCGGATGAGATAACCAAGGAAGCGATGATCCGTTTGATGGTCGGGCGTGACATCGAAAAGTTCTACGCAATCAAACACACGGTTTCCGATCAGGTACGGCTCGAGGTGCGCGACTTCATCGTCCCCAAGCAGCCGGGTAAACCGATTAACCTCAAAGTCCACGCGGGCGAAATTCTGGTATTGGCGGGCCTGGTCGGCGCCGGCAGAACCGAATTTGCGCAGGCGCTCTACGGCATAGATCAACCGTGGGCCGGCAAGATCCTGATTGACGAAAAGGAAGTTCAGATCAGGGATCCTATAGACGCCATTCGGGCGGGAATGCTGCTGGTGCCGGAGGATCGTAAGCTGCACGGGCTGGTGACCGAGATGGACGTCATGAACAACATCGCCCTGCCCGGATTGAAGGACCGGCTATCCAAGTTCGGCATCATCAATGCGCAGAAGGCGCAGGGCGTTTCCGCGGAGATGGTCACTAAACTGGATATCCGTCTGCACGATCTGACCCAGATTGCGCAGACCTTGTCGGGCGGCAACCAGCAGAAGGTTGTTCTTGGCAAGTGGCTGTCAATGGAACCGCGGGTTCTGCTGCTGGATGAACCGACACGCGGTATCGACGTTGTGGCAAAAGAAGAAGTGTACAAGCTTATGGAGCGGCTGTCCGAGTCCGGCGTGGCGATGCTGGTGATTTCCAGTGAGATGCAGGAAGTTCTCAGCATTGCCGACCGGATAGCCGTGATGTGCGAAGGTACAGTCACCGGGGAACTGTTGCCCGATCAATTCAGCGAAGAAAACGTTCTGAAACTCGCAACGGAGACTACAAGACATGGTTAATATGAAACGAATAGCAGGAATAAGCATCCTGCTGCTTGCAATTGTGGCGATCACGACGATAGTCGATGTGCGCTTCTTGAGTCCGTACAACGTGCGCAACGTGCTGCGTTGGACCGGCCTGTTCGGCATCCTCAGTCTTGGCGTAGCGTTTGTGATCATCACCGGAGGTATCGACCTTTCTATGGGCTCGGTCGTGGCGATGATCGGCACCTTCTCCGCCTACCTGATGGTGCGCCAGGGAATGCCGGTCGGGCCCACCCTGCTGCTGATGCTGGCGCTTTCGCTGCTGCTGGGGCTGGCGCACGGGTTACTGATTACCAAGGTTCGCGTGCAGCCCTTTGTGGTAACCCTGTGCGGTCTGTTCATCTATCGTGGCATGGCGCGATTTGTGGTTGGTGATATGACTCAAGGTTACGGTACCGGGTTTATTGGACTGAAGAACCTCGTGAAGTCTCGCTTTCCGCAGAGCTTCTGGCCCGGAACTCCGCCGCAGTTCATTATGGACTGGTCTATACCGATGCCGTTTGTGATCCTGCTGATACTGGCGCTGATTCTGGCCCTGGTGCTGAACAAATCGGTATACGGCAGGCATCTTCTGGCTCTGGGCAACAACGAACGTGCTGCACGCTACAGCGGTATCCACACTCACCGTATCATCATTATCGCGTATATGATCTCTTCCGGATTTGCCGGTTTGGCCGGACTTCTGTTCTCGCTCGATCTGAATACGGTGCAACCGTCGGCATCCGGACAGATGTACGAGTTGTACGCGATCGCGGGCTGCGTGGTCGGGGGGATCAGCCTGCGTGGCGGTGAAGGTAACATTGCAGGGGTAATCATCGGCACCGCAATCGTACGAGTTCTCTACAATGCGATCAACATAGCCGGTATTGCCACTCAGCTTGAGTTTGCGGTGCTGGGGGTGGTGATTCTGATCGGTGTTTCGGTGGATGAGATCGTCAAGATGATCGGCGAAAAGCGGCGTATCATGGAGTCCGCCGATCCCGAAGCGCTGGCCAAGAAAGCCAGCGCCTGACCGGCGACATATACATCACAAACGATTCAGTGGCAAAGAGCAGCGGCTCTGTCACAGAGACAGAGCCGCTACCTGCCGGTGCGGCTTCTTCACACCGCCACGTGTTCAATCTGCAGGATATCGCACAGCAGCTCCCAGCGACGCGCATAGCCGCCGAGGGTGAGCACCTGATGGTGCGTGCCGCCAACGAGCATCCAGCGGTCCATCGACTGCCTGATGCCGCTTTGGGGCCGGAAGTGGAAGTAGGGCATCGGAACGTCGGGGTATTCTTCTGTGTCAAGAACTTCGCCGTGCGCGGTCACCAGCCGATAGTCGGTATCGGGCAACGTTGCCAGGGACACCAGGGTTCCCGGACCGGGCTGGGCGCTGAAAACTACGGTCGGCGGATTTCCCAAACCTCCGATTTCCAACTCCCGGTCTATCAGCTTCAGCGGGCGGTCCTTACGCGCAATCTTCCAGTTGCCCTCACCCATGTGACTCATAAGAGCTGAATCTTTCTCGAAATCAAGCGAGTACATTTCGGTGAAGTGCGCGTCGCCCACAAGCACGTGCCCCGCACCCACAAGCACCGCCGCGTGCACGTCTCCTTCATTGGAGTAGGCGTAGCCTTTGGCCATGAGATTGGATGCTGCGAGCATTGGAATCTGCTCAAAGCGTCCGTCCTCCTGAAAGACATCGAAGTTCGAACTGAAACCGTGGAAGCCCCGCTCGGACATAAACCGCTCAAAGCCCAGCTGCATGCGCATGGCGTAGCGATGGCTCGCAGCCGGCAGGTCAGAGGCAATTTCGAAGTTCTTACGGTCCTCGGCTATACCGGCATCGATATCGCTGTCTGAGACTTTCTCCATCAGCTTGTAGACGTCACCGATGCCTTCGTAGGTCGCTTCGGGTCCGATCAAGCGCAGCAGCATCTCATCGTTGCCAACGATGTCCCCCATTCCCTTCATGCGACCAAAGACAGCGATGCGCATCTGTGCAAGCGCCCGTGCAGTCTGAGCCGCCTTGGCCCAATCGAGGAAATACTCCTTGAACGCCGGACTCTTCCAGTCTTCGGTAGCAACCGCCGCACTGCTGCCCGCCTGGTAGAGCATATTTGCGGTGTCCTGAGCGCCGTGAATCCCCTGATTGGTGGTCAT
>REDW01000144.1 GCA_007693325.1 Spirochaetaceae bacterium | reverse complement strand
TCTACTTGACCACTGAGAGTGACCTGGGCCATTGCCACGCCACCAACGAGTGCCAGTGCAATAACAAGGATAAGTAACTTCTTCATGTTTATCCTTCCTCCGTTCTTTCTTTGGTGAGAGCCAACGACCCTCTTCTGCGTTTAATCACCGCAAGTATAGCAACCTGAATTTGCCGTGTCAACCGTCAATCTCGATATTTTTTGTACGGACCAAAGCTGCAGAGACACGCTGCGCGTACGCCAGACTATCGTGATTGCCGACTGATCGCCGATGAAACCCGGGAAGCTCTACCATGCTCTGGTAGTATCGACCATATTGCAGAAAAAATCAAGAGGCATATACACAGATAAATTGCCGCGCCGCGCCGTCACACCAGGTCGCCGCGGCCGCGGTTCTCCAGACGGTCCACTGCTTTCTTGACCAGCTGCGTGCGCCCGCGCCGGCTCACCAGCACGCAGCCGTTTCTGACCACCACGCAGAGATCCTCCACCCCGCATAGCGCCACCGGCAGATCCGAGAAGACAAAGTTGCCCTCGGCTTCAACCAGCACAACCTCCGCTGTCGCGCCCTGCGCTCCCTCCGGCGCTGCGCCGTCGTTCAGCAGCCCTTCCTCGTGCAGCTTGGCCATCTCGTCCCAGCTGCCCACGTCGTTCCAGCGGAAGCCGGCTTCCACCACCGCCGCGCAGCCGCTCTTTTCCATTACCGCGCGGTCCAGCGACACATTGGGCAGACGCAGATAGGTACCGGCAATAGCCCACGAATCGCCGGCGCTGCTGACCCCGTCCGCCGATGCCGCAGCCTCCGGCGCCGCCTCCTGCCACGGCAGCTCCAGAATAGGCTCTATGACCTCGGGCACCAGCCGCTGCATCTCGTCAGTCATGGTGCCGATGCGGAACACAAACATCCCCGAGTTCCACAGGTAGCCGCCGTCATCCAGATAGCGCTGCGCCGTAATGGCATCCGGCTTCTCCTTGAAGCCGTCCACCACGCGGCCCGGCCCAATCTGCTCACCGGCCAGAATGTAGCCGTAGCCGGTCTCCGGCCGCGTGGGCGGTATGCCGAAGGTCACCAGCCGCCCCTGGCGCGCCAGCTGGTCTGCGCGCTCCACATCGCCCAGAAACGCGTTCTCCGGGGCAATCACGTGATCGGAGGCCAGCACCAGCACCGTCTGGTCCGCCGCCGCCGCCGCGCCGCCGCGGCACAGGTACGAGATAGCCAGCGCCACCGCCGGCGCGGTATTCTTGGCCTGCGGCTCTGCCAGCACCACCGTAGACTTCTCCAGCCGGCCAACCGCCGCGTAGCGGCCCAGCGCGCCCACCTGGTCCACGTGCGTAACCACCAGCAGCTCCCCCGGTGCAGCGGTAGCCACCGCACGCCGCAGCGTATTCTCTATCAGCGTCCGCCCGTTGCCCGGATCCATGAACTGCTTGGGCCGCGAGCGCAGCGAGGCCGGCCACAGCCTGGTGCCCGAACCGCCGGCCAGAATTACCACATGGTCGACCATAGTGCGCCTCCTTTGGCCATTGTACTACGCAAAACCGCCGCGGTCCACGTACCCTTGACCGCACAACAGAGCTGCCTTACAATCGGCCTATACCCATTTGCGCTCATAAGGAGTGGTTCCATGGCGTCCGCCTTCACCTTGTCAATCTATCCGTGGGTCTATAGCGCCCAGTACCAGCAGGACGGCAGCTGGCAGGAGAGCTATATCGAGAAGCCGCACCAGACGCCGCAGCAGGAGGCCGCGCTGCCCGAAGATGAGCGCAACCGCCTGGTAGCGCAGCGCAACTCGTTTGCCGAGCTGCCGCTGGTCAACTACACCACGCAGTACGGCCTGGGCTGTTTTGAGGGGCTCAAGGCCTTTCCGCAGGCCGACGGATCGCTCAAGCTCTTCCGCCCGCAGGAGAACGGGCAGCGCATGCAGCGCTCAATGGAGGGCCTGATGATGCCCGCCTATCCTTCCAAAATGTTCAGCGCCGCGGTGCGCGAGGTAGTGGCGCGCAACTACCGGCTGGGCTTCTATCCGCCCTACCAGCCTGAATGGGAGAAGGACGGTTTCCTGAGCGCCGCCTCGGTCTATATCCGGCCGTTCAGCTACGCCGAGCCCGGCATCGGCCTCAACCTGAGCCGCAAGCCGTGGGTTGTGGTAGTAACCACCCCGGTGGGATCCTACTTTGACAGCGAGCTGCCCGCCAAGGCCATCACCACAGACAAGGCGCGCGCCACTCGCGGCGGCACCGGCTGGATCAAGTGCGACGCCAACTACGTCACGCCCATCCTGGTCAAGAAGCAGATGGAGGCCGAGGGCTACATGGAGGCCATCTTTCTGGACGCCAGGGAGCAGAAGTACGTTGAGGAAGGCTCATCGTGCAACATATTCTTCTATCTCAAGAACGGCACGCTGGTTACCCCGCAGCTGGGAGACACCATTCTGCCGGGCATCAACCGCAAGAGCATCCTGACGCTGGCGCGCGACAAGGGCGTCAAGACTGAAGAGCGCGATATCACCATAGATGAAGCGATGGACCAGGCCGCCGAAGTCTTTGTGACCGGAACCGCCGCCGGTGTAGCCTACCTGGAGTCTATCACCCACGGTGGCCGCTGCGCAGTGTTCAACAACGGCGCCATCGGCGAGCTGACCTGGGAGCTGCTGCTGACGCTCAAGGGCATCCAGTACGGATCGGTGGAAGACAAGCACGGCTGGATGGTGCCGGTAGCCGACTGAGGCCGCAGCCGGCGCGGCCGCAGCTGCCGGCCGGCGGGGACCGGAGCTCAGAAATCGAGGTCGCTGAAGTCCTCGGGGATGGCGTTGTAGATCTGCGCGTCAAACTCGTCCAGCGGGTAGAGAATGTCGCGCAGATTCAGATATGAGAGGTTGACCGTCTCGGCGCGCGCGCCGGTCTGCGGATCGCGGCGGTAGTTGACCGCCAGCTCCTGCGACGCCTGCAGGTGCTCCATGGCGCGGCGGCGCATCTCCGGTGAGGTCTCGCGCCGCGCAATGCCCAGGTAGGCCACGCCCAGATTGTTCTGGCCGCGGATCAGGTACTCGATCAGCGCGCGGTGCTCGGGCTCCTCGTCCAGCAGCAGCGTGTCGATGCGCGCGCGGCGGCGGTACTTCTCGTCCAGCAGCTCGGCGTAGTAGCCCTCGGCGGGGTACAGGCTGCCGCTGTGGTAGAGCGCGTTGGCGGTAGCCAGCAACAGCGGCGGATTGGTGGTGTGCCCCTCGGCGGCGTTGAAGAACTGGTCCAGCGCCTGCTCCCAGCGCTGCGCGCGATAGTGCACAAACCCCTGGCGGTAACTCATCTCGCGGCTACGGTAGCCGTTGGTCTCGGCCTGCTGGTAGCGCTCCAGCGCCTGCTCCCAGTTGCGCTCCACGTAGTAGTGAATGTTCCCCAGCCCGGCGTAGACGCGGCCAAACTGCGGCGCGGGCTGCAGCAGGTTGCGCGCGCGCGCGTCCTCGTAGCGCCGGATTGCGCTGCGGTAGAGCTCCTCGGCATCGATGAATTCATCACGCTCGTAGTGGTAGTGTGCCAGCCGGCCGTAGGTGTCCACCAGCATTCCCAGCCGCCGGCGGTTCAGCGGCTCAACTGACTCCAGGAACAGCCGGCTGTTGCGCAGCGCGCGCGCCTCGTCTATCGGGTTGTCCACCATGCGGTAGTAGCGCGCAAAGTGGTAGTGCACCTCCGGCACCAGCTGGTCCAGTTCCTCGGCGCGCGCGTTGGAGCGCATCAGAATGTCAAACACATCAGCGGGCTGGTTGTTGTCCAGCAGGTAGCCGCCCAGCTCAGCGTAGATCAGCGGGTCGATCTCGGCGCGCTGATCGGCCTCAAAGACGCGCTTCAGATGCTGGACCTCGGCCCAGTCATCGGTACGGATGAAGTAGTGCAGCATGCGCATCAGCAGCTCGTCGCTGTCGCCGTAGCGCCCGATGAGGCGCGCGTAACTGGCGCGCGCGTCCTCGTAGCGCTCGGGCTCACTCAGCGCCCACTCCATGTAGTTGTCGCCGGCGGCCAGCAGCGCATCGTAGTGGTGGATGTCTTCATCCAGCAGCCGCTGCAGCAATTCCTCGGCCCTGGCGTAGTTACCCAGAATCTGCGACTCAAGCCGCGCGTAGTCCAGTATGCCGCGCTCATCCTGCGGCCAATGCTGCAGCAGCTGATCGTACTTCTGGACCGCCAGACCGTACTGGCGCTGGTCCACAAAAGCCTCGGCGTAGCGGTAGAACCAGCGCCGCGCGCGCCAGAAGGTTTCCGCCTGCGCAAAGCGCTCGTTGGCAACCGCGTAGCGCTCTTCGGCCAGGTGTTCCAGGCCGCTGAGGTAGATTCCGCGCGCGTGCAGCGGCTGCCAGAGGTAGTTGTAGCCCAGAAAGCCCAGCAGCGCCACTATCAGCGCTACGCTTGCCACCAGGCGCAGCACCGGCCAGACGTAATGGCGCAGCTGGTAGCCTATTGAGGAGCGCTCGGCTTCGTAATCGCTGCCGGTGCGCTTCTCGTAGCCCTTGGGCAATCGCAGCTGCTTGCCCAGGATCCGGCCGGCGGTAGCGGCAATGGCCTTGGGCGCTTCACCGCGCACCAGCTGGCGGACCAGCTTCTCTATCTCGCCGGATGAGGCGTTGTTATCGCCGATGATCTCCTCTGCCGCCATCTTGACGTTCAGCGGCAACCCCGCAAGCGAGCGCTGCAGCGCGGCAAACTCTTCATCGCTGAGCTCTACATCGGGCCCGGAGGCGTCGATGGACTCCGGCGGTGCATCCGAAATCGCCAGCGCCGGATTGAGATCGTCTTCGTCGGCCTCGGCGGGCTCCTCCTCGGCAACACCAAACTCGGCGCCAAAGTCGCCCAGGCTGAACTCGTCTACCTCCAGCAGGTCATCGGCGCCCTCGGCGCCAAACTCCTCATCGGCAGCTTCAAAATCCGCGCCTTCAAAACCGCTGCTGTCAAAGTCAGCACCGGCAAAATCATCTTCGTCGGCCGGCACGTCGGCAACGTCAAACTCCTCGGCGTCCAGCGAAATTTCGTCAACCTCGTCATCGATCTCGAATTCGCCGGGATCAAATGCCAGGTCGGCCCCCGGCTCGGCCGGTTCCGCCGGTTCCGCGGCTTCGTCCATTTCTCCCAGTTCCGCCGGTTCGGCGGGTTCGTCCAGTTCCGCCGGTTCCGCCGGCTCGGCGGGCTCGGCGTCGAGCGTGTCGAGCGTGTCGGCAAAGTCGGACTCGGCGTCCTCGGCGTCCTCGGTGTCTTCCGCGTCGGCGCCCAGATCGGCAAAATCAAAGCTGTCAAAGTCCTCGGGCAGATCGAAGCTGTCTACGTCGTCAAAATCGGCTTGCGGCGGCTCCGAGGGTTCAGCGGCGCTTTCGTCCGCGGGGGCCTCGCTGTCTTCCATTGAGGCGGCAAAGTCCTGCAGAAACTCGTCAGCAGAGCCGTCATCGCTGTCGTCGGCGGTTATATCGGCCAGGTCTGCGCTGTCGTCGGTCGGGAAGTCTTCGGCAATGTCAAAGTCCAGGTCGTCTGCGTCGGGCGGCGCTTGGTCGCTGTCCTGCGGGAACTCCTGCAGCAGCGATTCCAGCTCGGGGCTGCTGCCGTCATCGGCCGCCACCTCGGTCTCGAGCTCCTCGCCCCAGCGCGCCAGCACCGACGGCTCACTGCCAAGTGAGAGCAGGCTCTTGCTGAATTTTTCGATGTCTTCCAGGCGCGGCATTTGTTTGAGTAATCCCCTTCACATTGTCGGAGCTTTCCAGAAAAATGTAAGCCGCATATAAGGAGCGTCCGATATTTGAGTATAGCAAAGCTATGAGACGATGCAAACGGCCGCTATTAGTCGCAACGCTGCTCATTGGAACAATTGCCGTGGCCTGGGCACAGGACCCTTCAATTGCGCTCGATCTGCGCCTGGCGCGATTGGACCGCGCGGTAGCCCCCGAGATGCTCGATAACAATGTCCTTTTCACCTACGCCACCGACAGCCGCGTGCACCACGTTGGCGCGGCGTTTGCACACGAAGACTTCCGCACCGTTCACACGTTCTACCGCTGGCGGCCGTTCGGCGGTAACGGTGCGGCAAGCCCGGGCGGGCTGTTCTTTCTGAACTACACAGTGCCGGCGGGAGTCCAGCGGCTCGAGTACCGCCTGGTGGTCGACGGAGTCTGGATGGCGGATCCGGCCAACCCCGCTTCGCGGCGCGACCGCGACGGTACCCGGCTGTCGCTGTTTGAGATCCCCGAGCGCGCCCGGCCGCGCCCCGATACCCCAACCGCGGTGTCCGAGCGGCACAACGTCATGCGCTTTGTCTTTGAGCCCGCAGATCCCTCACCGGCAGGGCTGGAGTCCATTCACGGGCGGCAAGCGTTCCTCGAGCAGAAAAGCGGGCTGGATGTGCGGGTTGCCGGAAGCTTCAACCGCTGGGACCCCTATATGCACCGTCTGCACGAGGATCCCGCCCGCCCGGGGCGCTACGAGGCTGAAATCACGGTTCCGCGCGGACGCCACAGCTACTACTTTGTGGTCAATGGCCGCCGGCTGGTGGATCCGCACAATCCGCAGCAGCGCTACCATGCCGACGGCTACGCGGTCAGCAGCTTCAGCGTACCTTGACAGCCCTGCTGTTGGGTTATAGTCTGTCGTTACAATATGGCCACGATCAGGGAAGTGTATGGCGATCTTGCCATGCAGATGGTACAGAACTCTCGCCAACCTGACAGGATCACGCAAGACGCGATTTTTCAGGAGAGTAACCTCAACAACCGCTCTCTGATAGAAAAAATCCTCGATGACCTGGTGCAGCCGGGCAGCTCACTGGTGGGCGCCGATCACATCCGCGAGCTCTACCAGCGCTGCAAGGCCGGCGAGCCGGCGCTCTTGCTGCTGGAGCACTACAGCAACTTCGATATCCCGTGTCTGTTCTACCTGATGCACAAGCTCGGCCGGGAATACGCCGATGCAATTGAATCGGTTGTGGCAATGGCCGCCATGAAGCTCAACGAAGAGAGCAGATTTGTGCTGGCGTTCACCGAAGCCTACACCCGCATTGTGATCTATCCCGGCCGCGCGCTCGAGGCGGCCGCCCGCGGAACGCAGGAAGAAGAGGAGATCCGCAAAGCCAAGCAGATCAACATGTCTGCCATGCGCGAGATGGTGCGCTGCAAGAACACCGGCCGCATAATCCTGCTCTTTCCTACCGGAACCCGCTACCGGCCGGGCGTGCCGGACAGCAAGCGCATCCTGCGCGCGGTGGATACCTACATCAAGGGCTTCAGGAACGCCGTCTTTGTGGGGATTGCCGGCAATGTGCTGCTGGTCAACCCGGAGTCCGAGATGTCGGAAGACTTCCTCAACCCCGATATAGTGACCTTTGCCGCCAGCCCGGTGATCTCATGCAGCCAGTTCCGTAACGCCGCGCGCGAGGCAGCCGCCTCTGACCAGACACCAAAGGATGCCGTAGCCGAGGCGGTAGGCCGCAAGCTGGACGAGATGCACCAGGTTGCCCAATTGGCGCGCGCCGAGGCGCTCAGCGGTTCTCCCGCCGCCACAGACTCAGATCCAGCTCCATAGTTGTCACCAGCGTCTCAAACCCGATGCGTTGCAGCATCTGCGCCAGCACAGCAGAGCTTCCCGGCAGACGCATCAGCAGGCGGTCTACCCCCTGGTGATGCGCGCGCTCCAGATAGGCGCGGATCAGCGTTGATGCAATCCCCAGCCCGCGGAACTCGGGCACAACGTAGAGCTGCACAACCTCGCCAACGCAGCGCCCGCTGTCCAGCCGGTCGTGCTGTGCCCACAGAACGCCCGCCGGCTGCTCTGCCGGCGTTACGGCGTAGGTCAGCCGCGCTCCGTCTCCCCACAGCGGCGGGCGCTGCGCCTGCAGCCGGCGCTCCAGGTAGAGGCGGTAATCCTCGGCATAGTCGGCAAACAGTTCGTGCAGCGCGGCGTTGTCGTGCGCTGTGACCATCTGTACCAGTTCTGCCTGCAGCGGTCCGTCGGCGTGCTGCACGGCAAAATCACTCAGCACCAGGTCTACGGTTTCAGCAAAGTCCGGCTCCATGTGATCGAGGCCCAGGGTGTCGCACACATCGGCGTACCACTCAACTACCAGGTTGCGCATCTCGCGCTCCTTGTGGCGATACCACAGCCGTTCAATCTCAGGCCGCTCTTTGACGCAGTTCTTGAACTGGCGGAACACGCCGCGCCCGGAATCCAGGATTGCGCGCAGCCGCTGCCGGTAGACCGGGTTGTGCAGCGTCCCGGTGAAGCGCTCCATCAGGTTGTATCCGTCTACCGACTCCCACAGCGGCAGCGGCGCAAAGCGCTGCTCGCTCTCTTCATCGGCCTCTTGCAGCGGAACAATTTCCATGGTCTCCAGATCGAGCACGTAGTCCTGGTCCTGATCCTCCATCGCAAAGATGATCTGATCCACCAGCTCACGGGTAAGCTCAAAGGTCATGCCGGCGCCTCACTCTTGCGCCGCCCGCCGCCGCCAAGGTGGCGCACTTCATCCAGCGGCATGCGGATCATCTTGCGCGTACGCCGGTCAAGGACTTCCAGCTCACCGTTCTGCACCGAGCGCAGCGAGATCACAATCCGCATCGGTATGCCCAGCAGGTCGGCGTCCTTGAACTTGGTGCTGATAGACTCGTAGCGGTCATCCAGCAGCGCCAACGGACTGAGCTTGCGGTAGACCTCTTCCACAATAGCGCGCACGCGTTCCGACTTGCCTATAGACAGAATGTAGAACTGATACGGCGCCAGCTCGGCCGGCCAGATGATCCCGCGATCATCGCTGTTGTGCTCTACTACCGCAGCTATCAGCCGCCCGATGCCGATTCCGTACGAGCCCATATGCGGGTAGATCCGCTCGCCGCGCTCACCGCTGAGATGATAGTCCATGGCCCGCGTGTAGAAATCACCCAGACGGAAGATATGTCCCAGTTCCATCGCCACGCGCTCCTGCAGCGGATTACCGCAGTGCAGACAGGCGCTGCCGGAGCTTATGCGCGCGATATCCGCCACGATATCAGCGTCAAAGTCACGGCCAAAGTTGGCGTTGCGGTAGTGGTACTCCTGCTCATTGGCGCCCAGCACCAGGTTGGGCGTATCCGCGGCCGCCTCGTCCACCACCACGCGAATGCCGCGCCGCCGGCGCTCGGCAGCATTCAGGCCCAGCGGAGAGAAGTAGCCGGTGACCAGAGCCGCGGAATCCAGCTGCTCGGGCGTTGCCTTGCGCAACACCGGGTCGTGCAGCACCTGGCCGAGTTTCTCCACGCTCACCTGATGATCGGCGCGCACCAGCGCCATAACCAGACCTTCGGCGGTAGCGTAGACCATTGCCTTGCCCAGGTTTGTGCGCGGCAGTTCCAGACAGGCCGCCAGGCGCGCCATGCTGGTACACCCGGGCGTGTGCACGCGCTGCATCTCCTTCGGCGCCGAGATAACGCTCTTGTGCGTCCCAACCGCAACCTCGTTGTTGGCGGTATAGCCGCACTCTGGACAGACCACTACCTTGTCATCACCGCATTGGCTCTCAAACAGAAACTCAAACGACCGCTCACCGCCCATGTAGCCAACTCCGGCCTCTGCGGCCATAACCGGCACAGCGCAGCGTTCAAAGATCCGCTGGTAGGCGGCAAAGACCCTGGGAAAGAAGTTGTTGAGCTCCACAAAGGTACGATGGAACGAATAGGCGTCCTTCATCAGAAACTCTTTGCTGCGCACCGGTCCGCAGCGGGTTCGCTCCTCGTCGCGGAACTTGCTCTGAAACTGGTAGAGAAAGGCGGGCAGCTCGCGGTACGAGCTGATCGTGGAGCGCAGCAGCTCCACCATCGCTTCCTCGTGCGTGGGCGCCAGAACCAGCCGCTTGGCGTTGCGGTCGGTAAACTGGATCATGTTGCGCTTGATCAGCCGGTCGCGGCCGCTGCGGCGCCAGATCTCGTGCGGATTGACCAGCGGCAGCAGTACCTCCTGCCCGCCGAGCTTGTTCATCTCTTCGCGGATGACCGTCTGCAGGTTGGCAATCACGCGTTGACCCAGCGGCAGCCATGAGAACAGCCCCTGTCCCAGCGGCCGCAGAAAACTGCCGCGCAGCAGCAGCCGGTAGCTCTCCGAGCTGGCGCGGTGAGGAACCTGGCGCAGAGTCTTACCGAACAGCCGACTGTAGCGCATGCGGGCTATTGTACGGCCCAGCTCGCCGCCCGGTCAACCGCACGCCGGCGCTCAGGCGCCTGCCTTGACAGGCCGGGCCGTAGTACGCATAGTTGGGTCAACCAACCACACCTTTGACAGGAGAGAGTTATGAGTCTTATAGAGTACGTAGAGGCCAGGGAGATTCTGGATTCGCGCGGCAACCCCACCGTGGAAGTCGATGTTGTTCTGGAAGACGGTTCGCAGGGCCGTGCGGCGGTGCCGTCGGGTGCCTCCACCGGCGAGCACGAAGCAGTTGAGCTGCGTGACGGCGACAAGAACCGCTATATGGGCAAGGGCGTGCTCAAGGCCATCGAAAACGTCAACAACGTGATTGCCGCTGAAATTGAAGGGCTGGATGCACTGGACCAGGTCGATATCGACCGCACCATGATCGAGCTGGACGGAACCGAGAACAAGAGCA
>REDW01000079.1 GCA_007693325.1 Spirochaetaceae bacterium | reverse complement strand
CCGCCCGGGCGCGGGCGGGCCCCCGCGGGGTGATGTTAGTCTTAGGGAAGGTAGACCGCGGCCTGCAGTCCGTTGTTCGCGTTGATGTAGATCATGTAGACCACTCCGTCGGCGATGACCGTCGCGGTGGAGTTGAAATCCACCGCATTCCCCGTCGTCGCCGTCGAGTCGACGATCTCGGTGAGCAACAGTCCGTCCGTGCTCCCGCGCACGTACATCGGTACGCCAAAGTTCGTGTCCAGGTACGTGATGTGCGCATAGTTCTCGTTATCAATCGCAATCGACGGGAACCGTTGGTTGTTGCTCTCTCCGTCGATCAGCGTTCTGACAAACGCGCCCCCGGCGCTGGCCGCCCGCGCGTACCAGATCTCGCCTGCCGAGGTGTCAGAGTAGACAATGTGAATCGAATCGTCCTCGCCCACACCGATCGCGTTGCCGAACCGTCCCGGATTACCGGTCGCGACGGTCGCGGGGATGCTCCAGGCCGTGCCGTTGTGATGGACATAGCGAAGTCTCGTATTGTCTGAGCCGCGATAAACGACGTGCGGATTCCCCTCGGTGTCGACCGCAAGCGCGACCCACGCTTCGACGCTCGCCGTTACGTCCGGTATTACCGACGCCGCTGCGGGGGGAGACGTCAGGCCGTCGTCGATCCGGGCGTAGTAGATTGAGCCGCCCGCGTAGTAGACCACGTGTAGACGGCCGAGGTCGTCGACCGCGATGTCGTTGTACGTCCCGCCCGGTCCTACGAGGTAGTTGTCAGGGTCCGCAGCACCGGCTGGGCTCCAGTCATCGCTCGTGCTCGCTTCGATGTATACACCAGGGTCCCCGCCACCGGCCACTTCGCCGGCGTAGCTGATGTAGGTGCGATCAGGGTTGAAGAGCGGATCATCCGGGTCCGGTCCGCGCGCCATATTCACGTGGGTCACGGAGTTCGACTGCTGAACCAACTCCTCGTCTTCTCCGTCGCGCCGATAGTACACATGCCGTGTGGGAGGCTGGCCACCCGAGGCCCCGTACGCGAAGAGCAGATCGCCGGCCTCTTGGTCGTACACGGAGGCGGGAAACCAACGGTTTCCGCCGATGTTCGCGACTTCGCGCAGATAGAAGAGGTTGAGGCGGACAGGTTCCTGTGCCGCGTTCGACACCCCGTTGTACTCGACGATTACCGGTCCCGAAGAGAGGCCGCTGTCCGGAGGAAAGTCGTTTTCGTCGTATGCCGGTATCGCCACGCTGAGTTCATCGAGGCTCGCCGCGGCTACCGTGACCGCACCGCCGCCAACCGTCACGGTGGTATTCCCGGCAGTCCCGTCGCCGAGGTTGTTCCCGCTGATCACCACCGGGTCTCCGAGCAGCGCGCTCGAGCGGTCGATCGTCGCCACGTACGGTCGCACGTTGCGGGTCAGCGATGCGACGCTCACGTTGCCGGCCTGGTCTCGTGCCACCGCGCGCACGACGATGCCGTCCTTCGCGATGATCGGGTTCGTGCCGTTGCGAGTCGGGCTTGCCTCCGTGTCCCATTCCACCAGGAACGGACCGTCGAGCAGCACGGTCTCGAGCTCTTCGAGGTCCTGACCTTCGCCGCCGTCGACGCCGACGAAGACAGACTCGAGTCCCGACGCCGCGTCGGAGACGCTGCCGGTGATCTCGACGAGACCATGGAGGTACGGCGTGCCGCTGTCATCGGTCAGCGACGCCGCAAGGTCGCTTAGAAGCGGCCGATCGTTGTCCACCGTGACCGTTGTCGAGCGGACGTTCGTCACCCCATCGCCGTCATTGTCGACCGCGCGGACGCGGATCGTGTACGTCTCACCGTGTGCGAGTGTCAGCGGCGTGTAGTCCGAGAGGGTGAACTCCCACGGTACTGACGGGGCCGGCGCGATCGGGATCTCCACCCAGCCTTCCTCGTTGATGTTGATCGCAAGCTCGACTATCTCCGGATCCGAAAGATCCGAATTGCTCGGATTGACCGCAGTCCCGGTGATCGTGCCGCCGCTGTTGACGAATCGGCCGGGGATCAGCGCGTCCTCGTACGGTTCGATCGCGTCGTCGTCCGTGTATCGGTAGTCGACGAAGCTGATCACCGGGGCGTTCGGGTCGATCTCCATCACGGTCGTGCCCACGCTGCCACCTGAAGCCTCGTTGTCTGCCATGTCCGTCGCGGTGAAGGTTGCGGTATAGGGGACTCCCGTCGGAAGCGTGTCGTTGTTCCAGCGGTAGACGAAGGCGCCGGAGGCCGGGCTGAAAGAGAATCGGCCCGCCCGGTCGTCATCCCAGCCCTCGCCGGAGGTGAAGGTCACATCCACGCCGTCGGAGATCACCACCCGGATCGACGTGACCGGAGACCCGCCGGCGATGTTTACGGACCCGCTTACATCGAACTCCGTGCTCTGCCCGACCACTGCCGGATTCCCGGCGCTTCCCGTCGGGTCAGTGACGATCGCGACCGGGGCGGTAAAATCGAGCCTGATGCGTCGCGTCGCCACGTCGAAGCCACCATTCTCGTTGGTTACCTTGAAGGATAGGTCGTAAACGCCTTCCGTGTACGGTTCGCCGCCAGGATGGCTCCCGGAAAAGTTGGTCGCAAAGCTCCATGCGCCGCCTGCTGCGTCGATAGCAGTTGTTCCATCCGTCGTGTAGTCGAAGACCACCTCCGACGTGGAGACCCGGACCATTCGGACCTGCAGGTCCACGAGATCCGCGCCTCCGACAGGCCGCGTCACATCGCCCTCAAAGACGAACTCCGCGGCGGTGAAGTTGTTCTGCGGGACGTTCAGGTTTGCCGCCGTGACGGTTCCCTTTCCCGTAGTGATCGTACCGCCGATCTCTGGCGGGTTGGTGTCGAAAGCGACGGGGATCTCCTCCGTCGTCTCGTTGCCGGCGCGATCACGCGCAGTAACGCGAATGGTCCCAGCGCCTTCGTTCTGGATCGTTGTAATGTCGAGATCCGCCTGGAAGGAGGGGCCCGAGAGGGGCAGTTCGACCGGGTCGAGCTGGGTCGTGCCGGCGGAGACCGTGATTGTCACACGGTCCATCGCGAACTGCCCGTCCACCGGCGCGCTCGTCGCGGTCCCGCTTACGCGAAGCGTTCCTTCCGACGGTATGTAGGAGGCCGAGACCTCGTCGGCGTTGATCAGCGTCTCCGCCGTGGGGTCGTCAATGCTCACCTCGGGCGGTGTATTGTCAATGAAGAGCGAAAAATTGGTCGAACCGGGGTTGGCCGCGTTGTCCCACGCACGCAGGTAGACCAAGACGCTGCCGTCGCCCGGGATGATGTGGCCGGTATCGGCGATCGTGTAGGTCCAGGTCCCGGTTGCGGGCGAGTAGGTGGCGCTTTCGAAGCGGACGCCGTCGAAGCTCACCTCGACGCGCTCGACTTCATTGTCATCCGTAGCGCTGCCCTGCAGCACCACGTTCGTCCCGCGAACCCAGTTCGAGTTCGGTACGCCCAGATCAGGGTCTGTGACGTTCACGTTCGGTACCGTCTGATCGACGACGAAGGATACGGATTTCTGCGACACGTTGCGGAACTGGTCCTGACCGATGATGGTGACCGTATGCTCGCCTTCGAGAAGACTCGTGGTATCGACTACATAGTACCAGGCCGTCGTGCCTTCGAGCAGGACCGGGTTCTCGTTGTTGAGTCGGGCCTTGATGCTGGTTATCTCGTACTTGTCGGTAGCCACGCCAGTAACCACCAGCAGCCCGGACAGGATCTGCCCGTCGGACGGGTTGATGATGGTGATCTCCGGTCCCTCGTCGTCGCGCGGATCCGCTTCGAGTCCAAAGAACAGATTCTGCGGACAGCCGCTGAGAAGAAGAATGCTGAGAACTGTCAGCACCATGAATGCGATTTTCTGAACTCTGTCTGTTGTTGTACTTTTCATAATGACTCCATCAATGATCCTAGAACAGGCTTACCCGCGTACCGATAGCCAGCTGAAAAACCACGTTGCCTTCTTCGGTCGCAACGAAGAAAACGTGCTCTTCGATATACAGCGAAACTGTCGGCAGACCAAGGATTTCGCGTATATCGACTTCCTGCGCCAGAAAGGCGGAACTGACGATGCGATTATCACTGGAGAAGAAGGTGAAGTTGGTTCCAATGGTGCCAAAGATACCGACCGACTCACCGGCCGGGATCCCTAAGATGCGCGCGTTGAGCTTGGCGCTTAACGAGAGATCCTGGAACTGGCCGCTCGGTGTATACCCCACCAGCAACTCCGGGCGGACAACGTTATCAAAGAACGCCACGCCGCCGCCGGTGGAGAGCATCACGCCGCCGCCATACTGCATGGTGAAAAAGAGCGAGTTGACAAAACCGCGCTGCCCGGCGCCGTTCTGAATCCGGGTGGTCGAAGCTGAGTCAGCTTCCTGAGGCTGCTCGAGATCCTGAGCATAGGCCACGAGCCCGGTCACAAGCAGGCTCAGTGCAATCAATAAAACGGTTTTCCTGGTCATTCGCATTACCCTCTTTCTACGACTGTTCAGTGCCTGTTCAAGTATCGGCGGCTGAGCCGGCTCTTGTTATCTTTCCCGGCGCATATTTTTCTAATATTGCGCATATTGACCCGCCTACGCCGTGTTCAGTTGCCAATACTATGTCAATTTCATAGCAAGAAACGCACCAACGATCGTAATAGCCGGTGAACTTGCTCAATAAAACCATAACTGTCTTGGTAGCAGCAAATTGCTCTGATTCAGAGCTGGAGCTTCACGGACGCTTGATTGCCGTAAAAGGCCAAATACGGCACTATGCACGATCAAACCATGCAGTTTGCATAGATTATGCAAACTGCATAGGGTTGTGCGAGCCGCCGGCGTGTAGGCGCCGCGGGCCTCGCTATCGCCGCCGTGATGGATACTGCTACGGTAGCCTTCTTGCGGTGGCACGCTGAACCCGGTAGTATGATGAGGTAATGCCCGCCTACTCGCTGCTGGTCAAGCCGTCATCGGCGGACTGCAATATCCACTGCAACTACTGTTTCTATCTGGAGAAGGCCGCGCTCTATCCCGGCGTCCAGCGCCACCAGATGAGTGCCCGGGTTCTGGAGCAGATGATCGCCGCCTACATGCAGACGCCGCAACCGGTCTATTCATTCGGCTGGCAGGGAGGCGAGCCCACCCTGATGGGGCTGGGGTTCTTCCGTAATGTGACCGACCTGCAGCAGAAGTACGGCCGGCGTGGCGCGCGCGTTGCCAACGGACTGCAGACAAACGGCATTCTGCTCAACGACGAGTTTGCGCGGCATCTGGCCGACTACAGTTTCCTGGTCGGTATCAGCATCGACGGGCCGGCGGAGATCCACGACCAGCACCGGCTGACCCTCTCCGGGCGCGGGACCCAGCGGCAGGTGCTGCGCGGCCTGGAGCTGCTGCGGGCGCACGGTGTCGAGCACAACGTGCTGACACTTGTGTCGTCGGCCAACGTGCATCGCGCGCGCGAGGTCTATCGCTACCTGCGCGATGAGCTCGGGGTGACCTATCACCAGTATATCCCGTGTGCAGAATTTGATGCACACGGGCTGCCTGCCCCCTACGCCATAAGCGCTCCGCAGTGGGGAGAATTCCTGGTAGAGCTGTTTGACGAGTGGCACGGCGGTGACGAACAAACCGTATCGATCCGTCACTTTGATTCTGTGCTGGCGATGCTTGTTGACGGCCAGGCCAATACCTGCGTCATGTCGCGCAACTGTCGCCAGTACTTTGTGGTGGAGCACAACGGGGACGTCTATCCGTGCGATTTCTTTGTCGATGAGGATAGACGCCTCGGCAATATTACGCGTGACCGCTTTGAGGACATGTGGGACTCGCTGGCGTTTCGCGAGTTTGGCCGCAACAAGCGCCGCTGGAATGGCGAGTGTGCCGCGTGTCCTTATCTGAAGCTGTGTGCCGGTGATTGTCAGAAGATGCGCTTTGCAGCGGATGGTGGCGGAAGCGGCGGCACCACTCTGCCGGGGCAACTGAGCCATCTCTGCGCCGGCTGGAAACGATTCTACGCTGAAACGCTGCCTGAGTTTGAACGGTTGGCAGAGTCTATCCGGCTGCGGCGCGGCTGACGCACGGTTTACCCTTGACGTGCCAGTGGCCGTATAGTCGCGCCAGCGCTTGACAGGTCACGTTCTAAAACATATAATGACATGTGATTAAGGCTATAACGGAGGAAGATATGCTGTCGACAACGGCGCTGCACGCGGTCAGGGCTCTGGGAGAGCTGGCGCAGCTGCAACGCGGAGAGTACGCCGGAGCCACGGCAATTGCCACAAGAATAGGGGCTCCGCCAAACTATCTCGGTAAGCTGCTGCAGACTCTGAGCCAGCACGGTGTAGTGGACTCGCGCAAAGGCGCCGGCGGCGGATTCCGGCTGGCGCGTTCGGCGGACAGCATCTCTCTGTACGACGTAGTAGAGCCGATTGATCGGGTGAGCCGCTGGAACGGCTGCTTTCTGGGAAACCTGCGTTGCAGCGGCAGCTGCACGGTCCATGAGCGCTGGAGGCCGGTCCGCGAAGCCTATCTGCAACTGCTGACTGATTCCACCGTCAGCGAGGTTGCCGGCGGCGGACTTCCGCGGGCCGTTGACCCGGCGCTACCGCACCCGCGCGGCAAGGAGAGAAGACGATGATTGCCACAAAACCGCGCGGTCGGCCCGCATCAGCGAACGGCCGCACGCAATGGGCAGGGATGGTATGTACCACCTGTTTCTTTGGATGCGCGCTCAGCGACGAGGCGCATCGTGTGATCCAACGCCACCGCCAGGTGCGCAGCTGGCAGAAGGGTGAGTTTGTGTTTCACGCCGGGGAAGAGCCGCACGGAATCTGGTCGGTCTGTAAGGGCCGTATCAAGGTTTTCAAGGAGACCGAAGACGGCAAACAGCTTACACTGCGCATTGCACTTCCCGGTGAACTCGTAGGACATCGTTCGCTGCTGGCTGGTGCTCCACTCGCCGGTTACGGCGAGGTTCTCGAAGAGGCGGTTACCGCCTACCTGCCGGCTGACGCGGTTATGAGACTGATAGACATCGACGCCGATGTCCGAGCACGCATAATTCACAAGCTGGCCGATGAGCTCGGTCACGCCGAGACTCTGGCAACAAGCATGGCCTACAGCCGTGCCGAGCAGCGCCTGATTGCCGCGTTTGCCGAACTGTGCCGCAACAGCGGTGACTGCGACCCCGCGCGCTCGCAAGGACCAATCGAACTGCTTGCGCCGCGTCAGGAACTGGCCGAGCTATCGGGCCTGACCGTTGAAGCCACTGTACGCACCCTGCGCCGGCTGGAGCAGGCCGGTATCGTACAGGCTCACGGCCGCCGTATCTGCATCAACCATCCGGAGCTTCTGGCCGAGGCGTGCGAAGCGTAGCTGGAATCGAACCCTCGCGCAGCAGCGACTGCAGCGAATCCTGCAGCGCGCTGAGCGTCTGCTCTACGTCTGCCTGGTCGTGTGCCGCCGAGAAGATGAACATACCGCCGCGCAGCGTAGCCACGCCGCGCATCAATAGCTGCATCTTGAGAGCGGTGCTCAGCGGCAGGTACTCGGTTCCCAGGAGCTGACCGGGTTCTGTAGACGGCGCTCCGAAGTCGGGGTCAAAGTTGTCCCGCTCGATCGGGCCCAGGTAGAGGTGTACGATACTGCGACCGTGGAAACGCCCACGGATTCCGAGGTCACGCAGTAACTGATTGCCGCTATCGCGGAACCGGCGCGCGGCAGCGGCCGCCTGTTGCTGCGGCCGGCCGTCGAGATAGAGCGAGCAGGCGGCCACACCGGCGGATGCGGTCAACGGATTGGCGTTCCAGGTCCCCGCGTGGCGGACCAGCCGCTCGGGCGGTGCCGACGGATTCAATGCTTCAAAGACGTCAGCGCGGCCCACTACCGCCCCCATTGGCAATCCTCCGCCGGCGCACTTGCCGATTGTTGCAAGGTCCGGAGTTACACCCGACAGTTCCTGCCAACCGCCGGGGGCATCGCGAAAGCCGGTGACGACTTCATCAATACAGTAGAGCGTTCCGTGAACGCGAGCGAGTTCCGGCAAGGCACGCTGGAACTCCAGATCGATTGGAACCTGGCCAGCCATATGGGCGCCGCCGCCTTCCGAGAGCAGCAGCGCGTACTGGCCGTGCTGCAGTTCGCGTTCAGTGGCTCTGCGGTCATTGAGCGGAACCTCGGTTACGTACTCGGCTACGCTGCCGGGAGCGCCCAGCGCTACCAGTTCATCGGCCCAGCCGTGGTAGTTCTGCGTCAGGCGCAGTATACGCCGGCGTCCGGTGAACAGCCGGGCCAGGCGAATCGCCAGCAGATTGGCTTCCTGCCCCGCGGCGCAGAACTCGACCCGCTCTGCAATCGGCATCATGCGCGAGATCAGCTCGGCCCAACGGATCTCCAGCTGATGGTTTTCGCCGTAGTGGAACCCTTTGGCCGCCTGTTGCTGCACTGCTGCAACTACCGCGGGGTGGCTGTGTCCCAGAATCAGCGCGCCGTGTCCCATGGTGTAGTCGATGTACTCGTTGCCGTCCACGTCCCACTTGCGTGAACCGGCGGCGTGCGTTACGTAGGGCCGAAACGGATCGGCCACCCGGATCATGTGCGTTGCACCGGCGGCGGCAAAGTGGCGTAGCGCCTGCCGGTGACTGGCGGCGGATCCGCGGTGACTGTTCAGATAGTCCTGCTGCAGCCGATCGTGGTCTGGGCTGGATTTGGCCGGCATCGGTCTCCTCGCGCTGCTCTCTGGCGTTCTCCACACGGTATCGCGATAGAATCGGTTCTGCAACCACCTGTCCAGCCACCTGTGTAACCGTCGGCCGCCGTGCTATTGTAGTCTGCGTGCAGACCGAACACCGCGTGCTGTTTCAACCGGCATCTCATATGGGTGACTTGCAGGACGATTCGGTTGCCCTTGTTGTTACCTCGCCTCCCTATCCGATGATCGAGATGTGGGATCAGTCATTCTGCACCCAGGATCCGCGTATCGGCGAGCAGCTGACCCTGGGTAACGGCCCGGGGGCCTTTGAATTGATGCATCAGCTGCTCGATGCGGTGTGGGCCGAATGTTACCGGGTGCTGTTGCCCGGCGGGTTTGCCTGCATCAATATCGGCGACGCCACACGCACGCGCGGCAGCGGCTTTCGGCTCTACACCAACCACTCGCGCATTACTGCCGCCTGCGAGGCGCTCGGGATGCAGAGTCTGCCGGCGGTTCTGTGGCGCAAGCAGACCAACGCGCCCAGCAAGTTTATGGGCTCCGGCATGCTGCCATCGGGCGCCTACGTGACGCTGGAACACGAGTACATTCTGATCCTGCGCAAGGGTGACAAGCGCGTATTCAGCGAGCCGGAGAAGAAGCGCCGCGCCAGAAGCGCCTTCTTCTGGGAGGAGCGCAACAGCTGGTTTTCCGATATCTGGGACTTCAAGGGAATCCAGCAGCGGCTGGCACAGAACCAGGCGCGCAAGCGCAGCGGCGCGTTTCCATTTGAGCTCGCGTTTCGCCTGATCAATATGTACAGTATGCAGGAGGATCTGGTCCTCGATCCTTTTGCCGGAACCGCTACTACCACCATTGCCGCGATGGCTGCCGGCCGCAACTCGCTGGCATTGGAAATCGATCGCGGGCTTCTGCCGCTGGTCGAGGCAGCAATCGCTGAGGCCACACCGCGCCTCAACGATCGGCAGCAGCAGCGCCTGCAGAATCACGACTCGTTTGTGCGCCAATACCGCGAGTCGCGCGGCGCCGATCCCGGACACCGCAACACGGCGCACGGCTTTGCGGTTGTAACCCGCGCGGAGGTCGATCTGGTTATTCCCGCGGTGAGCCGCGTACGCCGCGAAGGCGAAGGGCACTACACGGTTGAGCATGATCCGTTGAACGAACGCGAATCACGGATCGCAACCGAAGGGGTGGCGGCCCCCGGCGTAGATGCGGGGCAGCTGGATTTGTGGAGTACAGAATAGCTCAGCCGCGTCCTGGGTATCAGCCTCAAATAACCGCGCGGCAGAGACTACGGTTCCGTCTTCGCCCACCACGAAGCCACCATCCAACTGCGCAAGTTCCTTGACAGTCTCGCGCATATCGGGCGATTCGATGTGGCGTACATGGCGTATATGGCGCGGATGACCGGCGCGTGGCACACTATCGGTCTACCCGGCTGTTTCTGCTCGACGCGGCTTATCCCTGCTGAACGCTTGAGCCCAACGGGATTGCGGCGCTGGTAAAAACAGCGTGCAATGCGATTGAGCTTCGCTTTTTCCAAGCAGCAGGTAGATCACATTTTTTCCCGCTAAATTGATCCGGATCAATTTCCAACGCGCCAATTGGCGTTAACCTGACACTGTTATGAAAACTACAGCAAAGGCAACTGCCATCGCCCTGGTGATCGGCGCAATGATCACGTTTTTGGTTGGATGTGGACCTGCCGAAGAGGCCTCCGCTCCGCAGCCCGCGGCGCAGGAGCAAACTACCGATTCAGCGCAGGACTCAAACGATACTGCGGACGAGCCACAACTGGAAATCGACAACGGTGTGGTGGTGATTGGAATGTACGCCAGCGCGGGCAGGAACTACAACGATCCGCTCGGACTGCACGTTGAACCGGGAACCACTATCCGCTTTGTCAATCGCTCCGGGATGCACTCTGCAACCGCCTATCACCCGGATAACGGGCGCGACCGGCGCATTCCCGACGGCGCCCAGGCGTGGGATTCCGGCCTGATGAGCCGTCGCGACCAGCAGTTCGAGGTGACCCTTACGGCGGAAGGCGTGTACGACTACTTCTGCATTCCGCACGAAGCCATGGGGCACGTTGGACGAATTGTCGTCGGTGACCCTGAAGCTTCACCACCAGCGCCGGCAGACGGTCTGCCGCAGGCGGTGCGCAATGCGCTGCCGTCGGTTGACCGGATCATGACCGAGCACGTGGTTCGACCCTGAAGGAGGATAAGATGCGAGGTATTATGCAGAAGACCGGCAAAGGCCGGCGCGCAACGATCGCTGCGATCGCAGTGGCGCTTGCAGCCGTTCTGTTGCTGCTTGCAGCGTGTGAACGACCTGCAACAAGCGCCGGGGGACGGCAGAATCCCGAAACCGGTGAGGTGCGCCGTTTTGAGTTGATCACCCGGTCGGACACAATCAATATCGGTGACAACGTAACCTTTGAAGGATTTACCTTCAACGGTACCATGCCGGGGCCGCAGATGGAGGTCAACGAGGGCGATACCGTGGAAATCACGGTAATCAACGAGGACTCGGTAACCCACGGGCTGTCGATCCACGCCGCCAACGCACAGACGTCAAACTACGTCGGCAACATTGCTCCCGGTGAGACTCGCACGCTGACCTTTCAAGCCGACTACCCCGGGGTCTATATGTATCACTGTGCACCCGGCGGTCACGGTATCATGGCGCACACCATGGGTGGCCAGTTCGGCATGATGGTTGTGGAGCCGCAGCAACGCTACCGGATGGAAGAGGAGCTCGGTCGCGAGCCGGACCTCAAAGTCTACCTGATCCAGCACGAGGTCTACGCCGACGGCCGCGACTTCTTTGACGGCAAGGCGCTCTACGTCATGTTCAACGGAGAAACCTTTCGCTACGTGCGCGACCCGATCCCCGCGCGTCCGGGTGACTTTGTGCGCTTCTATTACCTGAACGTGGGACCCAATCTGACTTCCACCTTTCACGCGGTAGGCGGCATCTGGGACGATATCTACTACGGCGGCAATCCCAACAACCTGATGCACGGTACCCAATCGGTTGTCAGTGGCCCGACCGACTCCTGGGTAATCGACTGGATTGTGCCCGATGAAGGACCGTTCACGCTGGTCAGTCACGCATTCGGGACTCAGGCAATCAAGGGCGCGGTCGGCGTGCTGGACTCGCGCGAGGACGCCCCGCGTATCGGCGAGATTCGCAGCGAAGGTCTGGGCACCCCGCCGGTGGAGGATCCCAAGCGCTTTGTCAGTCCTTTTGGGCTGGGCAGCGATACTCTGGACGTACCGGTACGCTACCGCAGCGGTGACCGGACGCTGATCCAGATGGTTGGCAACAGCTACTACCCCAAACGCGCCGAGGTTCCGGTGGGTACCACGGTTACCTGGATAAACGAGGACGTCTTCGATATGCTGGAAGGTGAACTCACCGGCAAGCACGACGTGGTTGTGGTGCAGGCAGACGGCAACGAACGCTTCCGCTCGGAGCTGCTTGACCACGCTGAGACGTTCAGCACCACGTTCAACCAACCCGGTGAGTACGAATACATCTGCTCGATTCACCCCTACATGCGCGGCAAGATAACCATTGTCGAGCAGTAGATCGAGCAGTAGACCCGCACTCCATTGACGCAGCGGCCCCCGGCGAGTAGCGTGTTCGGGTAATCAATCCATCCGAAACCCCGGGGGCCGATCGAATGAGCGATATAGACCAGCGGCAGGAACAGCATCAGCGTCACATGCGCGAACTTACGATGATTCGCGACATCGCGCGCACCCACGAACAGAAGCCGCTGGTAGCGGCGTGGGCCTTCTTTGTCAGCGCAGCAATTGTTATTGCCGCCACACTGCTGCACTACAGCAGCCGCGAGATGCTCGGCGCCCAGCAGGCGCTGTTGCGTATCTGGCTGCCGGCGTTGGCGGTGGTAGCGGCCGGCGCCGCTGTTGCATGGTATAGCTGCTTGCGCAGACAGGCGAGCTCCGGCTTGTGGAAGCGCTCGCTACAACTGCTGCTGGGCTTCTGCGGTCTGACGGTGGTGTTGGTTGTGCTGGTTGTGACGCTGCTGGCCGAGGATGCGCTGACGCCGGGGGTGCTGTTGCTGCTGCTGTCGCTGCCGCTGCTGCTCTACGCTCAGGCGAGTTTCCTGTGGTTGTTTGCCGAAGTTGCCGTGGCGCTGGGCGGTGCTGCAGTTGTACTGAAAATCGATCTCGATTCTGCAACCGGCTACCTGATGGTTGGGTTGCTGTTTGCCGTCCTGCTGCTGGCAAGCGGCGTACACCAGATGCTGCTGGAGCGTTTGCACCGTGAGTGACGGTCCGTCCGGAAGAATCAGTTTTCACCCGCTGGACTGGGCTACCGCGGCGGCGTTTCTGGTCTACTCTTCAAGCGTGGTTGTTACGCCGATCTCGCTGGTTATGCTGGCGCGTGAGCTGGGGATTTCGCTGACCGGTGGCGGTGGCGTGGAGGGGACGCGCGCGGCGCTGCTGGTTGCCGCGCTGTTGGCAAGTGCGCTGGTTGCCGCGCGCTGGGGTAAGCCGCGCTCGGTTGGCCTGAGCTCGATAGTGCTGGGGTTTGGCCTGCTGGCCTACGCAGTGGCTCCGGGTTACGGTGTGATTCTGCTGGCGGTGGCCTTTGTTGGAGCAGGAGGAGGAGTGATCGAGGCACTTCTCAACCCATTAGTGCAGGACCTGCATCCGCGTGACTCCGGACGATATCTCAACGTGCTCAACGCGTTCTTCTCGGCAGGCGTGCTGACTACGGTGCTGCTTGGCGGTGAGCTGCTCACGCGCGGCCATTCGTGGCGAGTTATCATGACTATTGTTGCAGTGGCCAGCCTGGTAACCGGCGCGCTGTTTCTGGTCCTCGAGAAGCGCGCGCCGTTTGTGCGCTCTCACAATGTTGTGGACGTCCTGGGGCACAAGGCCGAGATTCTGCGTCATCCGCGCTTCTGGATCTTCCTGCCGATGATGTTTCTCGGTGGTGGCGCCGAAGGGGCGCTGACGTTCTGGAGTGCAACCTATATCCAGCTGCACTTTGGTCTGACTCCGCGCATGGGCGGGATCGGGACCGCCTGCTTTGCCGCGGGGATGGTAATCGGGCGGCTGGTCAGCGGCTGGCTGGTACCACAGCGGCTGCTGTGGTACCTCATCTTCGGCTCGGCGGTCTTTGGCTTTCTGGTCACACTGACACTGCCGTTTATTGCCTCGATCTGGATCTTCCTGGCGGCGCTCTTCTGCAGCGGGCTGGCGGTGGCCTGCCTCTGGCCAAGCATCCAGTCGTATTCTATTGATCGAACGCCGCTGGAATCCACATCGTTGTTCATTCTGCTCTCGTGCGGCGGGATCCCCGGGTTTGGGGCGGTGTCGCTGATAATGGGGATGATCGGTGATCGCGCCGGCCTCAACGTCAGCCTTTTTGTTGTTCCAATCCTGCTGGCGCTGCTGGCCGTACTGGCCCTGCTCGAACGCCGCTGGCGGCCGCGGCACCCTGCCGTCACAGCTGCTTGAGAATTTGGCGGTAGACCGCCTGGCCGAACTGCTGCACCTCGGCGCTGTAGCGGGTTGCGCGCTGCAGCAGCCGCGCGTGCTCACTGTACGCCGCAGGCGTAAGCCGGCGGCGTAACAGCAGCAAGTTGAGCACCATCAGCGCGTTGTAGTAGGCAAGTCCGTGATCAGCTGCCTTCACAAGCAGCGTCCGGTCTTCAGATATTAGCGGCAGTTGCGCCTTGAGCACCGCGGAAAACAGCAGGTCATCGACTGTGGCAGCGGTCCCTGCAGCAGCCGCGGCAGGGACCGGTTGTATCGATACCGGTGCATCGCTGTAGCCGGTTTCGTCCATAACCGGCTGGATCGTGTAAAGAGTGCAGGTGGCAGCCAGTGCATCGAGAATCTCCGCCTTGTTGCAGACAATCATCGACGACGCGTCAATGAACGCTGAACTGAGGCCAGAGAGTTTCTCGAGCGCGGACTCGATCAATTGATAAGTTGCTGCACGCGTTGCTGTAGCTCCGGATCCTGAGTCAGCGCAACGTAGATCTCGTTGAAACGCTCGACACCGATCCCTTCGTCCTCAACCGCCTGCGACATCTGAACCTGAGCTTCCTGCTGGATAGCCTGCAGCTCCTGTTCGGCGACGCGGTAACGGTTCTCTTCTTCAGCTGACAGCGGCTGGTCCAGTTCAAACTCGGGACTGTGCTCAGCCTGGTAGAGTTCGTTGAAGCGTTCAGTAGAGATTCCCTGGTCATCGAGCACCGCCAGCATGTCCTGCTGCGTGGCAACCTGAACCTTCTCTACTTCGCGCAATGCATCGACAAACTGCATCAGCTCGGTATCGCCAACCTCGATCTGCGCCGGGGCTTCACCGGGAAACATATCCTGGGCGAATCCCATCCCAGCCGTCAGAGCGATGGCACACATAGCAATCAGTAGTTTCTTCATTGTTATCCCCCTCCTGTCTAACGGTACCAATGATGGCCGCAAAGGTCAAACGCGACGGCCGGATCGGCACGGTTCTACCGGTGCAGAATCTCGGCTTCCTCGGGATAGACCGCCATCAGGTATCCACCGCTGACACCGGTGACCTCTTCCAGCAGCTCTTCGAGTGCGCGGCGGGTGTTGACAAAGACATCCGGCTCCGCGGCAAGCAGATCGTCTACCACATGCGCCGATGACGGGGCTACTTCGCGGATGCGCCCGGCGTAGAAGTCGCGGAAGTACGGGTTGACCTCATGCGGATGCAACTGCAGCACGTGAGCCTGCATCTCGTTTACCAGCAGATAGTGGCGGTCTACGTCGTACCCATCGTAGCCTTCGCGACCGTCCATCCGCCCCTTGTTGCCCAGAAAGAGGCGCCAGTACTCCTGCTCCAGAGCAGACATGCGGTCCCACAGTTCGAACGATCCCTCGCGGAATCGCTCGGAGACGTAAAAGATGCCGTGCATCGCTTCGTGGCGCAGCAGGCGCTGTCGTAGCGGACGCCAGGTTGCGCGCGAGAACGAGAGCACCGCTCCGTGGCCCTCGGTGTAGCGGTTGCCATCGTGATGGATAATGCCGTAATCGATCAGCACCTCGCGCAGGAACTGTTCGCGCTGATTGAGCGCCACGCCGGTCTGCTCGGCGGTGGTGAAAAATGACACCAGATCCTGCGGCCGGTAGTCGTGGGCGTTATAGGTATGGCGACCCTCGTAGTACTCCTCGGGAAAGATCTGGCCGGCTTCACCGGCCACCGCCACAAAGAATCCCAGGCGACCGAACATATCGCGCTGGATATCGAGGTCGGCAAAGTCAAAGACCAGCACGTTGTCGGCCACGTTCCAGGCAAAGAGCTCAAAGCGCGGATGGCGCCAGGCGCGCTGGTCGTAGAAATTGATGACGCCGAGGTCCGCGGGGATCGCCGGGTAGGTAGTGCCGGTGCCCACCAGCGCGTCCGGCTGCACGCTGACGTACTCGACAGCCATACCGGGTTCAACCTCGACTTCTATGCTGCTGGGCACAAAGCCGATGATTCCGCTGTTGAAATAGAGATCGGCGTTGCCCGGCGTCAGCACCAGACGCATTGACCGGCTGCGTTCGCTGTTGCTGAAACGAACCTGACCGGCAGTATAGGCTTCGCCGTTGTCAGGGTGGGTGGCTACCGCGGCGGCCTGTGGATCGAAGCGCAGGTTGATCGCCCAGGAGTGGCTGTCCAGCTGTTCGCGCGCCGCGGGCGCAACGGCCAGACGGATACTGCGGCGCGCCGCCCAGTCGAACGCCTCTAACTCAATTCCGGCACCCAGGTGGAGCGCGCTGCCGTCGTATTCAAAATGCGCCGAGGCGGCCGACAGCGTTGCAGAGTCCACGCGCGCCTCTGGCCGGTTGTCTCGATGGGCTATCAAGAACCCGTTGTAGCGCTGGTCTGGCGGCAACGCGGTCTCGACTATCGTCAGGCCGCGCGCCTGTTCGGGAAGCGCGCGCAGCAGGTGGCCCTGGCCATCATCGCCGATGACGCCCAGCTGGGCGCCGCCGGCGTCCCACAGCGCCAGCGTCAGCACCTCGGCGTTCCCGCTGGAGGCAAATCCGCCGTCAACGTCAAAGACGGTCAGCGACAGATCGGTGTCGAGCCCGAGAGCGCCGGCGTCATCGACACGCTGCCGGCGTACCGTGCGCGTGGCGCCGTCGGCGTCGCGTAGGCTGAAACCGGCCTGTGGCGCCTCGGGCTCGGCAGTGCAGCTGAGCAGTGCAAGTGCAGCGGAAAGCGCGAGTAGCGCGAGTAGCGCGCGCACGGCGGATATTTGCGGTGTAGTCATAAAGCCCGTTCTCCCAGTTTGTTGTGTAGCTGTCTACAGCGGCGCGTTGATTGCGTATTCCAGGTCGATGATAGCCAGTTTGATACGCAGCTCGGCCTCCAGCACGTCGACTTGCGCCTGCTCGAAGTCGAGCTGGGCGTTGCGCAGTTCAAACGAGTCGATCAGTCCGCGGTCGTACTCGACCTCGGCCAGCTCCCAGGCGGTCTGGGCCAGCTCCTGGTTGAGGCGCACCACCTCCAGCGTATCCAGACCGCGTCTGATTGTGCGCACCAGCCGCTGAATCTCGCTCTCTGCAGCGCGAACGGTTTCAGCCAGCGCAATCTCGCTGCGCCGGATCTCGTCGCGCTGGTTGGCGCGGGCGGTGCGCAGCGGCGAAGCCGGTGCATGCGGCATCAGCGGTAACCGCAGTCCCAGCGACAGCGAGCCGCCGGTGCTCCAGCGTTCGGAGTCGTCAAACCACGGACGGCTGAACGGTTCGCTGTTTGTCCGGCTGTAAGAGTAGCCCAACGACAGCGATGGTGCAAGCCGGCTGCGTTCCCCCGCCAGCGTGAGCTCTTCTGCGCTGCGGTTCAGTTCAGCCAGGCGCACATCGGTACGGCGCTGCAGGTGCTCGGCAATCAGCCGTTCACTGTCGAGATCGCCGACGGTGATGCTGATTGCACCTTCCAGTTGCGGCGTTGCGTCGCGTGGCAGTCCCAGCAGCAGCCCAAACTCGGCGAGCGCGTCACGGTAGCCGTCCTCGAGACCGGCAAGTTCAGGGCGCTGGCGCTCGTAGGCTACCCGGTTGGCCAGCATGGTGTAGCGTGAGACCTGTCCGGCCTCGTACTCCATGATCGAACGTTCCCAGCGCAGCCGGGCGTTTTCCACGGTCTGACGCTTGAGCGCGATGCTGCGTTCACGCACAAGAATTGCGTAGAACGCCTGCTGAACATCGCGCCGCAGCGCACGTTCGGCGCGCTCGTAACTGAGCAGGCCCCGCGAGTAGGCTTGTGCGGTGCGCCGCCCCTCCTGGATCATCGGTAGTGACAGCGTGAGTGAACTGCTGACGCCCGCCGCTACGCTCCACGGATCGTCGCTGGCGCTGCTGTTGGCCCGTGAGAGCGAGGTGGTGGCGTCCAGGCTGGGGTAGAAACGATTGAACGCCGTAGCCGAATCACGTTCGCGCTGGGTAAGCGCCAGCGCCTCGCGGCGCAGCGATAGATTGGCGCGCAGCGCCTGCTGGACAGCCTGTTCAACGGTTAGCGAGACTAACCTGGCCGGCGCTAGCAGCAACGAGAGTGCTGCTATCAGGAAGACGCACCAGCGCTTGCAACGCATCAGATACTCTCCGTTAGCGGCTGCAGCTTGCCTGGCAGCAGGTTCAGAATGCACGGTACCATGAACAGCGTAAACAGCGTGGAGACCGCCAGACCTCCGGAAACCGCGATTCCCAGCGGCTGGATGATGTTGGTCCCGTCTCCGAGTGCCAGTGCGATGGGGAGCATACCCAGGATCGTAGTGGCCATGGTGATAATGATCGGTGCAAAGCGCAGGCTCGCCGCGCGCAGAATAGCATCCAGTTTGGACTCGGCCTGACGCGCCGAGCGGTAGTAGAAGTCAATCATCAGAATCGCATTGTTGACCACCACTCCGCCCAGTAGAATGGTTCCGAGCATTGAATTGAGCGACAGCGTTGACTCGAATACAAAAAGGCTCGCGATTACTCCGATGAAACCCAGCGGTACCGTTACCAGGATCAGCAGCGGCACGCTCAGCGAGTTGAACTGCAGCGCCAGCAGCAGGTAGATCACTACCAGGCTGGCAACCAGTGCCAGCAACAGTGACCGGATTGCCTCGTCAATATCAGCGCGAGTGTTCTCTGCAGTGATGGTGTAGCCGGCAGGAGTATCAACCTCGCTCACAACGCTTGCCAGCGCCTGCCGCTGCAGCGCTTCGCGCTGATGGTCCGGTGTTTCAGCGCGCATGTTGGCGTAGAGGTTGAACTGGCGCTCGCCGTCAACAGAAACAATACGCGAGACGCCGCGCGAGCGTTCGATGTCGAAGAAGTGGCGCAGCGGAATGGCTCCGCCGTTGTACGGCAGGAGGTAGTTTTCCAGATCTTCGCGCGTTTCAAAGCTGCCGCCGGGATACTGCAGACGTACCTGGACGTTGGCGGTTCCCTCGGTCATTTCGATTGCCTGGGAGCCGGCCAGCGCCGTACGCCCGATCGAGACTAATTGCGAAACACCGTAGCCGGGAAACTGTTCTATGACATAATTGCGCGGGCGCAGCACGATCTCTTCGGAGAGTCCGGTCGGCGGGTTGGTGAAGACGTTGCCGTAGGTGTCCAGGTCACGAATTGCTTCGGCAGCGTCGGCGAGCAGTTCAATCGCGGTAATTGCGTCGCTGCCGCGTATGCTGAGGTGCAGGTCGCGCGCCCGCGGCAGCGGTAAGGCCGCCGGGTCCCACGGGAAGACGCCAAAACGCCACTCGGTGGTGCTTGAGAAATTGTCGCGCAGGTCCTGCTCGACGCGGCGCATGTCGCGGCTCGACCTCAGTGAGAGCAGGAAATTGCCGGCAGAACTGGAACGGATCTGGGTAAACAGGGTAGTGATGTCTTCTGCGTAACGCTCGAGAATCTGAGCCTCAATCGGTTGGATTGCCTCGAGCAGCTCCTCCTGGTCGTTGGTGTCGCGGTTGGAGAACCACAGCATCACCTTGTCACTCTCGGGCTCGGCTATGATCTCGGCCGGTATGCGCGGCAGGAGAAAGGTCGCCAGCAGCACCAGCGTGGCAAACGACGCGGCGATGAACAGTAGCGACGCTACTCGCGAGCCGAGCAGGCCGCGCAGCAGCGCCCCATAACCCCTGGTGAGCGCGCCGAGCAGACGTTCTGAGAGCTGCGCAAGCCGCCGCTGCCGAACGCCACCCGGCGGATCATCGCGGAACAGGTAGAATGCAATCAGCGGGATGACCGTCAAAGCTACCAGCAGCGCCGCGCTCAGCGCAAACACCACTGCGCGCGCCAGATCGCCGAGCACCGCGCTGGTCAGCGGCGAGGTGAACGACAGCGGCAGGAAGACCACGATGCTGGTGAGTGTGGCTATCACAACTGCCGAGCGCACTTCGCGAACCGACTCCTTGACAAGCGCCGCGGTAACCGGGCCTGTCTGGCCTTGTTCCCGGCGATGACGATGAATATTCTCCATCACTACGATCGACGAATCGATGATCATGCCAACCGACAGCGTCATGCCGCCGAGTGAGATCAGATTGATTGAGACGTTGAACAGGTAGAGCGCAATGAAACTGATTGACATCGACAGCGGGATCGACAGTGCAATTATCACGATGTTGCGCAGGTCACCGAGCAGCAGCACCACCACAAGCATGGCGAACACCGCGCCGAGCAGGGCTGCCCGTACGACGTTGCCGATAGCGTTGTTAATGAAGTCGGCCGGATCGACCATGAAGTCGTAGCGGATGTGCGAGGGGAATTCATCGGCCGCAGCCTGACGCAGCACCGCCGCGACATCCTCGGACATCTGCTTGATATTACCACCGTCAACCGGCGTTGCAAAAATCATCACCGATCGGCGGCCGTTAGCGCGAAAGAGGCGCCGCGGCAGGTCGCGCCGTACCGATACTTCGGCAATGTCGGCGAGCCTGATCGGTGTGCCCTCCATCGACCCGACCTGAATCTGCCCGATATCGAAGACTGAATCGATGCCGTGCATGAGCCTGACGTTGAATTGCTCGGCGGGGTTGCGGAAAGAACCCACCGACTGAGGTCGGTAGCCGTTCTGAACCGCCTGTACCACCGCGGTTGGTGTCAGCCCGAAGCGCAGCAGTGCATCCTGATTGAGCAGCACCTCTCCGCGCAGCTCTTCCACGCTGACGATATCGACTTCCTCTGCGTCCTCCACCCTGTTCAACGGGCCGCGCAGCACCGGCTCGATCAGCTGGTAGAGCTCAACCGAGTCCAGCTCGGTTGAGGATACCGCAACGGCGAGAAATCCCGGATTCTCGGTGCGCCAGTAACTTACGCTGTAATCACGGCTCTCGTCCGGCAGGCGACCGCGCAGCGCCGCCATTGCACTTTCAACACGACTGAGAGCCTCTTCGGCTTCTACGTTCCAGTCAAACTCAATGCGGATGCGGGTCGAGTTGGTCTGGTAGGTTGCCTCGACAACTTCGGCACCTCGCAGTCCTCGCAGCGAATTTTCGATGATGTCGCTGTAGCCGTCGTAGAAGTCTATCGCCGTAGCGGCGGGGTGACGAATGGTGACACCGATGGCGGGCTTGCGCGTGCGCGGATAGAGCTGGGTCGGCAGCTGAGTTACCAGAACCGCACCGCTGACAGCGAGTACCACAAAAAGCAACAGAATACCCTTACGGCGGGCAAATACGAACTCGAGCATGAGCGGTTTACTCCCGAACCGTAACCGGAACGCCGTCCTGCAGCCGCCTGACCGCCGATACAACGTAGCGTTCACCTTCGAGCAAGCCTTCGCGGATGACTACGCGGCTATCGTACTCGGCGCCGAGGGTAACCGGACGCAGCACCGCGCGATCTTGCTCGATCACGAAGAGGAAATAGCGGCCGCCGCGGTATTCGAGGTGCTCGCGCTGAACCAGAATTGCCGAGGTCTGGTCAGTGCGAAACGTAAATCGCAAGAACTGTCCAACAAACGCGCCCGGGCCCGGATCGATGGTCACCTCCAACGCAAACAGGCCGGTGGCGTAGTCCGGGATGAGCGCAGCACGCGTGACTCGTCCGGAGAAGCTTCGCTCGCGCTGGCTGTCAACCGCGGTTACCGATGCACCAACACGGATGCGTTCTATGTCCTTGTCACTGATCATCAGTTCGGCGCTGAACGTGGTAGTATCGGCAATTGTGATAACGGTGTCACCGTCGCGGACTTCCTGACCCTCATAGACTTCGACGCTTGCAACCACGCCGTTGTGAAACGACTCCAGCGCTACCGGTCGGAATGAATCGGTCGGCACGTTGCGCCGCAGCGTCAGCAGCAAGTCGCCGCGGCCGACGGGCTGCCCGGGCTGCACAGCGATGCGCTCCACCACGCCCGATTGAGGTGCACGCTGCGTGACGGTCTGCCGTGGACGCAACCTCGCACCGTAGGAGATTTCGCGGAACGCAGACTGGCGTTGGGCAACGCTGGTTCTTACTTCAACCGGCTGCTGCGAAGCGAGCAGCAGCGGGCCGGCCAGGACAAACAGCAAAGATGCAATCAACCGCGGCAGGTTTGGCGGTGCCGCGGGCGCAGTACGAGCACACATAGCCAGAATATAGCGTAGTAGCGCGGCTTTTCCCACAGAAAACCAGCATTGTGCTACGCTACGGCGGTGGGGAGGTAGAGAGTATGAGAGTGACTACCGGCCAGATCGCGCTCAGCGCGCTCAACGTGTTGCTGGCGTTGGCGCTGGCACTGGCGCTGTTCAGCGTGCTGCGAGCCGCCGATGCCGCGCCAACCGAGCAGCCGCAACCGGTGCCCGAATCGCCCATGCCCGAGGTCGAGACTCGCCTGCCGCCGCAGCAACAGAGCGAGCGCCTGGTGGCCGATCTGTTACAGCGCGACGATCTGATACCGTTTGAGGGAACCCTCGGTGGGACAATGGGCTTCTACACACCGGACAACGTCTACGTTCTGTCCGAGCGCTGGGTATACGCGCGCTTCGAGGACGGGCATATCGGCGGCGAGATGCTGCTCGAATACCGTCTCGACGCTGCCGGACAGATCGACTGGACAGTGCTGAGCGCGGAGCTCCACTGACGCAACGCGCGTGACACGGGCGTCAGTTTTCCGTATAGTTCTTGGTAATCTGCGGCAAGACTTGACGCATAAAGAGGCGGCTCCGGTGGTGCAACGGTTTAAGCTGAATGAGGTCGACATCCTGGCATTGGCGCTCAACGGGTTCTTCGCGTTGATGCACCTTCTGTTTGCCGGCCGTGGGCACAATCTGCTGATCGGCGCTGCATTTCTGGCCGGGAACGCCGTGGTACTGGGCTTTGCCGCAGCTGATGCCCGGGGCCTCATCGGCCGTGCTACGCTGCTGCATTTTGTGCGCACGTTCTACGTACAGCTCTTCTACACCGCTTATTTCACACGCGTGATAGTACTGTCACAGCTGGTGTGGGACGGGGCATCGTTTGACGAGTTCTTCTATCGCATGGAGGAGGCTGTTTTCGGTTTGCAGCTGGCCGTTCTGCTACCGGACACATTCGGACATCTGCGCGCGCTCAACGAACTGTTCTACTTCGTCTATTTTGCGTTCTACATCCTGCTATGCGCGCCGAGCTGGCTGCTGTTCCTTTATCAACGCTACGCGCAGGCAAAACGCTGTCTCTTCGTGGTCACCGCCTCGTTTGCGGTACTCTACCTCTGGTACGTGTTCTTTCCGGTGCATGGACCCAAGTACTTCATCCCGGAACTCTATGCTCGCTGGTACAGCGATCTGGACGGGTACCTGTTTGCCTGGATTATGCGCTCCATTTTTGCCGAAGCCAACCTGGCGGGTGCCGCGGTCCCCTCGTCGCACGTGGCGATCTCGCTGATCGCGCTGATCCTTCACGCCCGATACCTGCGGCGCACGTTGTGGGTTGTAGTACCGCTGACGCTGTTGCTGTGGATTTCCACGGTCTATCTCTACGCACACTATGCGGTCGATGTGCTGCTGGGTTGGGCGGTGGTTCCACCGCTGTTCTGGTTCTCGACCGTGCTCTATCGCTGGATGAATCGCCGGATCACTCTTCGAGCAGGCGGTAACGCACCCGCGGCGCGAACTGAATCCGACTGACCGCTGGATCGGCGTGAAGGATGGTCAGAAAAACCTCCGTGCGGGCCGGGATGCGGATTGTCCGCGGCATGTCTACCGTTGAGCGGACGCCGCGCAGTGTGAGGCTGACGTCGGCTTTGACGCTCTGGTTGTAGCCGTTTGCCAGGTAGGCAACGTAGCTGAGGTCGAATGTCTCGCTGCGGAACTCGAGTTGATTGCTGTGTCCGACGCGCCGGTTATGATCCTCGAACATGCTGTTGGTCAGATCACGCCCGTAGATGACCTCGAACGGCGGTTTCCCGGGGTGGTACGCGTAGTAGAAGCTGTGCTCCTCGAGGCTGATTGCACTCCCGTCGTGCGACTTGAACAGCGTCGGAATCGAGCGCATCCGGCCGTCGACCGTAGGCACGCGTACGTCGAAGTGTAGATGTGGCCCGGAGGAGCGCCCGGTGTTGCCGCTGTAAGCGATTTTCTGACCGGCGTCGATTCTCTGCCCAACCTGCACTTCGGCACCGTTGTAGCGGATGTGCGCGTAATTGCCGAAGCTGCCGTCATCGTGCCGGATAAGGATGTAGTTGGCCTTATCGGTGTACTGTGCGCCTGTGCCGCCAACCCGCGAGTCCTGTTTCACCTCGACCACGGTGCCGGCGCGGGCGGCCGTGACAGCTGTTCCGCTGTCGAGGTCAAAGTCGAGCGCGTACTGGTTTTCACCGTAGTGTGTGAATTGCCCGTTGTAGCCCTGGGTTACGCGGTGCTTGGTGCCGTGCGCAAAGGGCAGCAGGTAGAGATGCGCCTCGTCATGTTGAACGCTGTGCGGATCGCCGCGCGCGTACGAATACTCCAGCCCGAAACCGCGTCTGCCGTGCGGGTCGGCAGCTGCAAGCTCAAACAGCTCGACCCGGCGTGCCCCGGGTTCGATCAGCTTGCCGAACGGCAGATCAGCCGAGGGTTGCAGGTTGGTGACGCGATTCAGGCGGACGTAGACGTAGACCGGGATTATGTGAGCATTGTCGGCGTAGAGGCGATAGCCGCCTGCCGCGGTCTCTTCACTGTATACCGAGACAGCCTCGGGATTGGCTGACAGGGTCACTGCGCTCAGGACAAACCCCGCCAGCAGGGAGAAATGCCGAATGTTGATACGCCCTCCTTCATTCTGCTTCTCAAGATATCAATCTATCTGCTCCAATTCCAGTTTCTGTTCAGCCGCGTGGACGAAGTTTGGTGATGCTGCTATGCTCCAGACAACAACCACGGAGGAAACATGGCTCACTGTATTGTACCGGAAGCCGAGGCCATTCTCGATAAGGAGTTTCGCGTACTCGACAAGGGATTCGTGCGTCTGGTGGATTATCTCGGTGGCGATCAGCGCATTGTGCAGTCAGCACGCGTGTCGTACGGCGCTGGAACCAAGACCTACCGCGAGGATAGCGGCCTTATCAATTACCTGATGCGCAACGATCACACTTCTCCATTCGAACAGGTTGTGCTGACCTTTCACACCAAGATGCCGATTTTTGTGGCGCGGCAGTGGGTGCGTCACCGGACCGCGCGCCTGAACGAGATATCGGGCCGTTACAGCGTGATGGAGGAGGAGTTCTACGTTCCGGCGGCCGCAGACATAGCGGTGCAGAGCAGTGACAACAAGCAGGGGCGTAGCGCCGATCCGGTGGATGCGGACGCCGCGCAGCAGGTAATCAGTGCGTTCGGCGAGGATCAATCGCGCTCGTATCGTGCCTACCGGCAACTACTGGAGCAGGGGATCGCGCGCGAACTGGCACGGGTGAATCTGCCGTTGAGCCTGTATACGCAGTGGTATTGGCAGATAGATCTGCACAACCTGTTCCGCTTTCTATCGCTGCGCATGGACAGTCACGCACAATATGAAATTCGTGCCTACGCCAACGTGTTGTTCGATATCGCGCGCGCCGTCTGCCCGATCGCCAGCGCAGCATTTGAAGAGCACACCCTCGGTGGGGTACGCCTGTCGCGCAGTGAAGCTGCTGCGGCGTGCAGCGTTATCCGAGCCTCCGCAGACAGCAGCCGCCTCGAGCAGGCAGGGCGTGAGGCGGGGCTGTCCGGCAAGGCGTTGGAGCGCTTTCTGCAAAAGTTCAGCGCTTTTCAGGACGATTGATCTATATCTTTGTATGGAGGGAGGAGCAGATGAGTAGCGCAGCGAGAGACGATACAAACCAGTACTTGACGTTCACGCTCGATAGGGAGCTCTACGCGATTGCGGTGCATTCAGTCAAAGAGGTGCTCGAATATACCAATGTCACCAAGGTTCCACGCACCCTTGACTTCATGAAGGGCGTGATCAACCTTCGCGGCAGCGTGGTGCCGGTTGTTGATCTGCGCACCAAGTTCGGTATGGATGAGGTAGAGAGTACCATCGCAACGTCGATCATTGTGGCGGAGGTGTCAATTGCCGATGAGGCAGTTGTGCTTGGTATGATCGCCGACTCGGTACAGGAAGTCATCAACCTCGATCCGCAGGATATCGAGCCGCCGCCCAGGATCGGTTCCAGGGTTGATTCCGAGTTCATCGAGGGTATCGGGAAACAGGACGACAGGTTTGTTATCATACTGGCTATCGATCGCGTGTTCAGTGAGTTCGAGCTGGCCGAAGTGGCCTCGGGGCCCAAAGGAAGCGCGTGATGACTTCGCAGCCCGCAGTGGCGATCACCACCAGCGATCCACAGCGGGCACCCGAGCTGGCGCGCAGTATAGTGGGTGCCGGACTGGCGGCGTGTGTGCAGCTGATTCCGCAGATTCGCAGTTTCTATATCTGGGAAGGCGCGGTGCAGGACGATGCCGAAACGTTGCTGCTGATCAAGACCGACATGGCGCTGCGCGACCGCCTCATCGGTCATATCACGACGGTTCACAGCTACGACGTGCCCGAGCTGGTGTTTCTGAACATCGACGACGGCCTGCCCGCGTATCTTGATTGGATTACCACGGTCCTGGATATCGCTGAGGCATGATCGGTGGACAAACGATAGCCCGCAGGTCGTCATACAAACTCAACTGCCAGCACAGCAACGCAGACGATCAGATTGCTGGTGGCATTGACTGCGTCATTGTTGAAACCGCGCCATCCGCGCAACAGCTGGTTTTCGGTTCCATTGGTGCATCTGCGTTCGGTTGGTTTGCCGCTGCGACGGTCGGTGTAATGCGCCTGCAGCGTTGCACCCAGCAGGCTGTCTATCAGTGCACCGGTAATCCCGGCTGCGATGACCGTCGCTGCCAGCGCAACGATGCGGCTGTGTCCGTAGTGCAGCAGCCAACCCAGGGAGAAAGCTCCCGCGATGAGCGCCGCTGCAGCCGCGGACGCCACCAGCCCCAGCAGACTGATGCCGCCCGATGTTCCCGCCGGCAGGTGCTGCCCGGTCAGGATTGAGCGCGGCGCGCGATGACTGAGCACCCCGATTTCGCCGGCCCAGGTGTCGGCGTTGGCGGTAGCAAACGAGGCTGCGCACGCAACAGCAAAGGCTGAATGCCCGGTGACCGCGTAGCCGATTGCAGCCATCAGGCCAACGCCCCCGTTGGCCAGCACTTGAAGCGGATCACGCCGGCTGCCTTTTTCGTGCAGCCGCTGCAGCGGTTCCTTGCGGTTGCGCCCGATTCGGCTGACAACGCTGCCGGATACAAAGAATACCATCAACAGTGACCACAGCCAGAGTCCTCCTGCGATGAATATGCCGGTTCCGACTACGAGACCGGTAATGCCTCCTGCAGCAGTCACCGAACCCCGTTTTGTGGCAATAACCGCTGCGGTTGCGTTCAGCGCAAGCGCAGTAGCGGCACGCAGAGCCAGGATGCTCATGCAAATACCAGGTAGAAGAATACCGTGGTGCCGATTGGCACGGTGATATTGTCGAGCCCGAGTGGGGTCAGCAGCTCGATCAGCGTGGCGATTGCTGCTGTTGTGATGCCGGCCGCAAGTAAGGTCGATGGTGATGCGGCAGGCTGAAATCGCAGCATGAACAGCAGTACTACCGCGGCGGATGCGACGAACATCGCTGCGCTTCCGAGCACGCTCTTGTTCCCTTCGAACAACCGTACGCGGGTTTGACCCCACCGACTGCCGATAATCGACGCAAGGCCATCCCCATAGCCCATGACCAGCACGCCGATTCCTCCAACATAGGGTGGGATTGACCCGTTGTAGCACAGTAGTACCAGGATCAATAGCGAGATAGGGAAGTATACCGTTCCCAGATTACGGCGATGTTCGGGATCTTCCATCGCGGCCAGCAGGTGCCGCCGATAGGCAATCCAGTTGAACACGATGAACGTAAGCGGCCCGACCGCGGCGTACAACGCCCGCGTGTGGAAGTGCATCGCTATCAGCCACCAGTTGGAAACGCTGATGTGGATGAACTTTCTGGAGAGAGTGGGTGAGAATACCCGCCCGCGCAATAGCAGGCCGGCAATGGCTATTGCCGACAGGATCATGATGTACGCGATAACCAGACCCAGCAGGTCGGACACAGGAGCGCCTCGGGATCGAAAGAGTGGCTCCAATATATTGGGTTGCCGTGAGGTGTTCAACACGGGCGAGACAATATCGGCAAAATGTAGTAGAAGGGTAATACATGCGTTTGCGGCTGTTCGACTACATATCGTTTGCAGTGGCCGTGGTGGTGATCGTAGTGTTTTCGCTGCACGCGTACCGTGGTGGTGAGCAGGGAGCTCAGGTACGTGTTCAGTCCGAGGCCGGGGTCTTCCTGTACCCCCTCGAGGGAACACGCAGTCTATCGGTTGCAGGCCCTCTGGGTGAGACCGAGATCCTGATCAGCTCCGGTGGAGTTGAAGTGCTCGATTCACCCTGCCGCGACAAGATATGCATCGCGGCGGGTAAGGCGACGATGTCTGGAGAGTGGATCGCGTGCCTGCCCAACCGTGTATTCATTCGCGTGGAAGGGGTAGAGGACACGCCGGTGGATGCCCAGACATTTTGACTTTTCTATTGCGCTGAGCGCCAACAATCGTTAGTATTAGAGCGATTACAATTCATCCGACACCGCGAATGCGGGGGTACTCGGCTATCAGAATTCTGAAAGGAACGCGTATGGAACAGAAAGTGCGAATCGCCATCATGGGTGGTGGTTATGGCGGAGTGGAAGCTGCTAAGCGGCTTCACAAGAAGTACAAACGTAAGCAGAACATCGATATTACGCTGATCGATCGTAACCCGTATCACACCCTGATGACGGAGCTTCACGAGGTAGCCGGATCGCGCGTAGAGCCTGAAGCGGTTCAAGTGAGCTTCAAGAAGATCTTCAGTGGCACCAGTGTGAAGGTAGTCTGCGATGAAATCGACACGATCGAGTTTGAGAATAAAAGACTGGTTTCGCGCACAGCTGTATACCCGTACGACTATCTGATTATCGGTGCCGGTGCACAGCCGGACTTCTTTGACATTCCCGGGGTTCAGGAGAACTGCTTTACCTGCTGGTCGCTCGAGGATGCAATTCGAATCAGAACTCATATTGAGGAGATGTTTCGCGAGGCAGCCAAGGAGCCGAGTCCGGAGCGTCGACGTAAGCTCCTGACCTTTGCCGTTGCCGGGGGAAGCTTCACCGGAGTTGAGATCTGTGGTGAGCTGCTCGAGCGCAAGGAAGTTTTGTGCGCCAAGTACCACATCAACGAGCGCGAGGTGCGGGTTGTACTGATCGAGATGCTCGATGACATTCTACCCAGTTTGCCCAAGCATCTGCGAGAAAAAGCGGCCCGTTATCTGCAGAACCGGGGCACCGACCTGATGCTTAACTCGCCGATAACCAGTGCTGCGCCCGGCAAAGTGGTCATCGCCGATAGCGAGGTTGTCGAGACCGATACCTTCATCTGGACTGCGGGCGTTCATGGGTCAGAGTTCAGCTCCAAGATCGAGTTGACCAAGGGTAACTGCGCCAAAGACGAAGCCACGGTGGCTTCGGTTGAGGGTATACACGGTATGAAGGGCTGCCACTTCGATGAAGACGAACGTTACATCGTCGGCGAGCGTGGCAGGATCCAGGTCAACGAGTTCCTGCAGTCGGTTGACGTGCCCAACGTCTATATCGTGGGAGACATGGTGTTCGTTACGATCGACGACAAAGTGGTGCCGCAGATCGTTGAAACGGCCATACAGTCGGCGCACACTGCAGCCGAAAACATCGCCCGCGAGATCGAGCAGAAAGAGAAGAAGCCGTTCAAGCCCAACTACCATGGTCAGATGGTTTCGCTCGGTGGGAAGTATGGAGTGGCGTACGTTATGAACGTGGCGCTCTCGGGTTTTGCAGCGCAGGCCATGAAGCACGTGATCAATCTGCACTATCTGATTGGATTGGCCGGTCTTACCGCGATCTGGGACTATCTTCAGGAACAGTTCTTTCAGATCAGAGATGGCCGTTCTATTGTGGGAAGTCACCTGGCTGCCAAGATCCCGGCCTACTGGGCACTCCCGTTGCGCGTCTTCCTTGGTATCAAGTGGGTCACCGAGGGGGTCAAGAAGGTCTCCGAGGGTTGGCTCAACCCCGGTCCCGGAGGGCTCTTCAACGTAGCTGATACCAGCATTCACCTTCCCGGTGTGATCGTCTGGGATGAGGCAACCGCGGCAACCGCGGCCGCGACCAGCGCGACACCGGGAGCAGACTCGTGGGGCGAACCGATCATGGAAGCGCTGGGACTTTACACCTGGTTCGCCGAGAACGTTCTCGGCCGGTTCCCGACGATGGCGTTTCTGGCCCAGTCCGGCGTCGTGGTGGCGCAGGTGGTGGTTGGTCTTGCGTTGATCCTCGGCCTGTTCACCTTCCCGGCGGCTGTCATATCGCTCGGCATGGCTCTGATGTTTATCGTCTCGGGGTGGGGCAACGTCGAGTTGTGGTGGTTCATGACGGCGGCTATCGTCATGCTCGGCGGCGCCGGACGCGGCTTCGGGCTCGATCACTGGGTCATGCCGTGGATGAAGCGGTGGTGGAACCGCAAGAGTATTGCGCACAAGACGCATCTCTACACCGGCGAACCACGCATCAAGAACTAATTGAGAGCTGCCGCCAGGGGCAGGTGATGCTGATAGATTTCACGTAGAACGGCCGGCCTGCGGCAACGCGAGCCGGCCGGTTTGCACTATTGAGAGACGCATGAATCAGTTTTGGGGTGACTATCCGGTCATTCGCAGTGACCTGCACCGAATTCAGAGCATTATTCTCGATAATGCTGGTAGCGGAAACAGCGAACTGTCGCGCGCTCTGCGTGACTTTGCCATGCGCGGAGGCAAGATGCTTCGCCCGGCGTTTGTGCTGCTCGCCGCCTATATGAAAGAGCCCCGTGGAGGGCTTTTTGCGCGTGCCTCTGCGGCCTCGTTTAACGGCGCTCTACCCGAAAAGATCTATCGGATTGCCGCGGCGGTAGAGATGCTGCACATGGCAACGCTGATTCACGATGACATTCTCGATGACGCTCATACGCGACGTGGTAGCCCCGCGCTTCATCGCCGTGTAGGATCCAAGGCAGCGGTGCTCATGGGTGATCTGCTGTTCAGTCGATGCTTCAGCCTGGTTGCTGACTATGCAACGGTGAACAGTGGGCGGCAACTGGCCAGAAGTGTAACGCATATGTGCTCGGGTGAAATCGAGCAAGCGCGCAGTGACCGGCCTCAGGAACTGAGTGAGCGCGTCTACTTGCGTCGAGTTACCGAGAAGACCGGACTGCTGTTTTTGCTCAGCTTTCACGTGGGCGCGCATGAGAACGGCGTCAACGGCTATCGATTGGAGTTGTTACGGCGTATAGGCTACAATGTCGGTGTAGGGTTTCAGATCATCGATGACCTGCTGGACTTCACAGGTAACGAGCAAGACCTCGGTAAACCGATTGCCGGTGACTTGCGCCAGGGAATCTATACGCTCCCGGTGATCGCTGCACTTCGTAAGGGAGATACGGAACTGCTGCAACTTCTGACGAACGGTGGTACAGCCAACGATGACCAGCGTATCCGGCGGGCGGTTACACTCGTGGACAAGAATGGCGGGTTTGCCTACGCTCGTGAGCAGGCCGCACGTTATACCGCCCGCGCTGCAAGTGCGGCACGGGCCTTGCCCGAGGGTGAGGTTCGCGAAGCGATCATCGATATCACTGAGAGACTACTCAACCGCGGCTGTTGATGCTTGCGTGTGGCATTGACGGCTGTGTGTTGCGGTAACGGTTGTTCTGTGTCAGGGGCCGCCGAGTTGGCGGTGTTCTGCGTCAGGGGCCGCCGGACGCCAGTCGAGACTGATCGGGTAGAAGGTAGAGCATCGCAGAAACGCGATAGAGATGACTTGCAAGCCACGCCTCGGGAAGGATGTGTCGATCTCGTTGCATGCGCATCGGGGCGTTGTAGAGTCGCTTTCCGTCATCTGATGTATGCCGGTCCGGATGGTACAGATTCATCGATTCGACAATGATCCCACGGCGGTAGTTGTGGTGGATGTATTGGATTGTCCCTTGCTCTGAGACGTTCACCACCACGCCGGCATGCGACAACGGATCATTCCACTGCCCGTCGCCGTTACGGTCATAGGTATTATCCCAGAAGATAACGTCCCCTGGCGCCGGAGTGCGAGTGTCGTAGAGTAGGTTGTAATGCTTCGCGATCTGGTAGAGCCGCGCTACTCCATTGCCCGGGTAGCGCGAAAACTCATCCTCGAGGTCAACGCCGGCCAGGTAGTAGAGCGCCAGGATGACACCACTGCAATCCCAGCTGAAGCGCTTTCCTTCGAAAACCAGGTTCCTCCGTCCCTCTACGTGATGCGCGGCGTCAACGATGCGCTGCTGAACGTCGCTTAATCGTTCGCCACCAGATAGAACCATCTCTTCGGTTCGACGCGCACCGCTCCTTCCAGATGCAGTCCGCCGGTCGCCACGGCCATCGATGACACCGGTTACGCAGCCGGCCGAGACCACAACAATCACCAAGGCGACCGAAAACAGGTGAAGCCAGCGCAGCGTCGACGTCTCGTTATCGTTCATACGGTTAGCGTACCGCATCATGATGGGTGTGACCGATCCCGATGAGGTAGGTCTCAAAGGATTGCGACCGGCATGCACGCGGCTTGAACGCACGGGCGCTGCGGAATGTGCCACGCAGCTCGCGCAGCAGCAGTTGCTCTTCTCCTCCCTGGAAGATTTTGACCGCCAGGTTTCCTCCCTGGCAGAGTAAACGTGGTAACCAATGGATGATGGCTTCGACAATTGCCGCTGAACGCGCGGTGTCCACGCTTCTCTCACCTGTAGTTGAGGGGGCTGCATCGCTCAGCACTGCGTCAAACGGCCCATGCGCCGCAACCAACTGAGGAAACTCCTGGCCGAGTATATCGAGTTTGAGCACTTCCAGGCGGGGATCACCACTGATTTCCAGTGGACAAAGATCAACGGCGACCAGCCGGCCCCTGCTGTCCAGAAGATTGAGGACGTAGCGACTCCAGCTGCCAGGCGCCGCACCAAGATCGAGCACGCGGCTGGTGGAATCAAACAGGCGAAACTTCTGTTGCAGCTCCTGAAGCTTGTACACTGAGCGAGCCTGGTATCCTTCGCGTTTGGCGCGGTTTGTGTAGTGATCCGGCTTGCCGCGTTTGCCTGGCATCGTTACTTCATCCGTTGACGCACGGTCTCACTGTCGATGAAATGGCGCAACGCGTTTGTGAAGAACTCTGCGTTATCAAGCGGCGCCGCGTGGGCGGCTTGTGGAATCCGAACGAACTGCGTGCCGGAAATCCCCAATCCCATCCGCAGTAAGGCGTCAGGGGGGGTGATGCTGTCCTGTGACCCGGCCAGCAGAAGAAGTGGCGGGTTGGTCCTTTCGAGCTGTCGAAGCGTATCGGTGCGGCCCATCATTGCCAGCATGGCCCCTTTGAGGACCGCCGAAGGCGTTGCTTTGGCCTCTTCGAGTGCCTGGTCGTACTCTCCGGTCGGCGTTTCGCGGGTATCTGAGGTGAAGCAGGAGTCGAGGTACCCCTGAACGAAGCGCGATGTACCGTTCTGGCTGATGCTACGGATGTGGTCTGCCCACTGGAGCCGTTCTTGATCAGTCGGCGCTTTGGCATGAGCTCCACAGAGCACCAGGCCTGCGAATCGTTGAGGTTCACGTTCGAAGGCGCGAAGGCCCACGAAGCCGCCGAGAGAATGACCGCATAGCACTACCGGAAGAATGCGTTTGATGCCGTCCAAAGCTCGCAACAGATCATCCACGTGCTCTTCTATCGTTGTTATTCCGTCGTCTGACGGGTTTTCTCCAAAACCGCGTAGATCGTAGTCGACCGCGCGTATCTCGTTCATCAGACTCTCTATATGAATCGTCCACATACTACGTGTGAAAGGAAACCCATGCAGGAAGACCACCACGGGTGAGGGCTGCGATTTTCCGCGATCGTGAATGATCAGTGCGTCTGTTCTCTTCCGCTTATCGGGCTTCATAGGCCGCCACAGGATACGGCGTTACGTCGAATTGCGCAATACGTACCTCGGCGGAGGTACCAGGGCAGGGACGGTACCTCGGCGGAGGTACCAGGGCAGGGACGGAGGCACCGGGAGGTACCAGGGGAGGGACGTACGCCAGGAGGGACGGAGGCAGGCAGGAAATGGCGCGCGTGCGTGTTGACCTGAAGGCCGTTTGTCCGTACATTAGGCTCGTGCCAAACCAATCGGCCTTACGTAAACCATTCCGCTATCGCAATTACAACATCGCGTTCATTCTGATTGGTGTCAATTTTCTGATCTTCTTCCTGACGACGCTCTCGCCCAATCTAATGCGCTACTTAGCTATGAATCCGGTCTTCGTAGTTCAAGGAAACTACTGGTGGCAGGTTTTCACCTATATGTTCGTGCACGGCGGTATGACGCATATCTTTTTCAACATGATCGGATTGTTCTTCTTTGGTACTCAGGTGGAGCATCGACTGGGCAGCTGGGAATTCCTGACGTTCTATTTGACAGTTGGCACCCTGGCAGGGGCGTTTTCGTTGGCATTCTATTGGTTTAGCGGTAGCTACATGGTCTTCCTCGTCGGAGCATCCGGCGCGATCTTTGGCGTGTTGTTGGCGTTCGCGGCGCTCTATCCAACGGCAATGATCTATTTGTTCGGTATTATTCCGATTCGAGCTCCTATTCTGGTGATTGGATACACTGTGATTGAGTTGATGTCACAGATATCGGGCCGCGGTGGCAATGTAGCTCACCTTACACACCTTGCAGGTTTCCTATTCGCCTTTATGTATTTTGTTATCCGGCTCGGCATAAACCCGATCTCGGTTTTTATCGACGACTTGCGTCGCTGAGCAGGTGCTGGAATGTCTGGAAATAGTTCGTAGGATCCCAACACGTTGGCTGAAGGCTAACGAGGAAGCCGAGCTACCGAAAACCACGGGAATAACAGATTTACCAAGAGCCCAGGGGTATCTACTGCCCCTGGTGGCCCGGAGCATAACAGAGCGGGTCCGCCGAATCGGTAATCTGCAGGGTGTGAAGCAATACCCGCTCTCACTGGATTGTTGCAAACATAGGCGAATGTCGCCGCAAACTGCCGCAATGACGTAATGGCCTTGCTCTTGAAGCGGTCGTACCATACGTGGCCCTGGAAACCGTGCTTTCGATTGTACCTGACTGCAAACACGCTAAGAATCCATTGCATGATTCGAGAAATTGACTCATCGCGGGCAGGTGTCATGATCAGATGGAAGTGATTGCCCATCAGGCACACGTTGGTGACGCTGAAGCGGTAGCGCTGCTTGGCACGCGTTAAGGTTTCCAGGAAAAGCTGCTTCATGATGTCGCTGTGCAGAATGTACTCTCGCCGATTCGCACGGGCAACGACATGATATGTCGCGCCCACGATAATGCGTCTTGGTTTTCTCATACTGCGATATACAACAGCGGAGATTGAACTGTTGATTGAATGAGCTATCGGAATACGCAGCTTGGTTCTTGTGCCTCCGTCCCCGTCCCCACCCCCTGTCGCCTCCCCCAATCCGCTAGACCCGGTTGATTGGCTGGTCTACTATTGTGGGCACGATCGATCATGCCGATAATCTCTAACGATGACGTTTGCCTCCGTCCCCCGTATCCCGCGGCGCAACCTGAACACAACCACAAGCACTTGCATTGCTTTGGCGTTGCTGACATTCTTTTCACTTCCACTTGGTGCAGCCGAAAACCGTTTGGTTGCTGAGTTCTGGGCTGAGCGGCAGCCGCTTATTCGCCCGGAAGGTGACTATCCGGTCAGACGTGAAGCGGCGCTGGAACAGATACTGCGCGAAGCACAATGGACCTTCTCGGGTATGGTCTACGGTTATCGATTCTACTACCGCCCGTTCGATCGGGCACGGCAGGTTCCCGAGCAGTTCCAGCTTGAATTGCACGCTGAGATCCCCTGGGGTGATCCTTCGCTCTCGGTCTTGGCGGTACGGCACGCTGATGCCCGCTATTATGCGCAATTGCAGTACCGCATGGCCGACTTCCAGGTTGCGTGGGTTGACGGATGGCAGAGCCGCGCCATTCCACGGTCGGCCGCAGCAGGGGAAGCAGCGCTCTGGCCTGGCTTGGAGCAGAAGCGGACTGCCGTCGAGGATGCTCTGAGAATGGCGGTCCGTGAGCATCTGCGAACGGTTTCGCCGAACAAACCACATAGTGCCTCCGGGCGCCTCCTTCTAACCGCTCCGCCGCGGGTCTGGATCGATTCAGGTGCTTACCGGGCATCGGTAGAAATCAAGATCCGCGTTGACGAAGTAGTGCAGTACGAGTACCACTAGTTTAGGCAAATATCTCTTGACCTCCGTCCCCCAGTTTGCTAATTTACGTTAACGACCGTTCGGTAACAGTGCCGCCGGCATGCGCAAGGACAGCAATTCTGAAACAGACTGACAGACGACAGCAGATCGTAACGGCGGCTTTCGAAGCCTGGGGGAGTACCTATTTCACAAGTACCAGCCTTGCATTGGTGTCTGAAAGGCTCGGTGTCACCAAGCAGGCGATCTATCGCCACTTCCCTAACAAAGCGGCGTTGGTAGAGGCGCTGACCGAGACGTTTCTGGCGGCGTACGGTGAGGTTCGCGACACCGTGGTTGCTATACCTCAACCGGCTACGTTACGGACCATCGTTGAGCGGTATGCCGAGGGCGTCTGGCGCATGTTTGAGGATCTGCCGCAGTACTACTTCTTTTTGATGCTCAAGCTGCTGCCGGGGCCTGAAGTTGACCGCAAGCGCTTCTACGATCTCGGAGATGATATCAGCAACATTGTACAGCCACACCTTGTGCCCGATGCTGCTATTCACTCGCGGTCCAATGGGCAGCATTGTCAGTTATCGCTGATGTTTATGCACGTTCAGCTGGTAGTGTGGTCGGCGTTTGGTTTCTGGACGCCGCTTGGCCAACTTCGGAACGGTGCTCGTGAACGCAATGCGACTCAGCGGGACAATCGCATTGCTCACACCGTCGAACTTTGCCTCAACGGGCTGTTTCCCGGTGCGGAGCTCAATATTGATTACGCTTCAGTGGAACAGCTTTCCGAAGTACGTCAGGATGAACTGCTTGAGCCCAATCGATTCTTTGCCGCGGTGGATGCGGTAGTGTCCGAGGTAGGTTTCGAGAAAGCTTCTCTTGATCGCATTGCACAGCAGCTCGACATGACCAAGAGTAGTCTTTATTTCTACTTCGACAACAAGGACACGATGTTTTCCCAAGCCTTGCAAACCGAACGGCATCACTTTCGCGATCTGTTTCTTGCGCGTGCGCTGCAGCTACGGAGTTTTTCAGAACGCCTTTACGGGTACATCGTCGCGTTGGCGAGCTACTACCTGAACAACCGAAGCCTGATGGTGTTCTCCAATTGGGTTCAGGTTCAGCGTGTCCCGGTTGCCGGCTGCACGCCTGATGAACAGGAAGTCATCCAAACCGCGGACTTCATACGTCGGCATCTGCAGGGACACAGCAACCCGTTGCGTCGTGACGAAGTAATAGAGACGCTGGCGTTGCTGAGTATCTTGATGAACCGCGGAATCCAAGCGTGCGGTTTGGCACTGGACCGTCGCGAAGAGCTGTTTGCGTTCACGCGTGACTTTTATCGTACCGTTTCCCACGGAATCTCGGGCAAAGAAAGGACAATTGCTGATGAAGACCAATAAGTTGAAGCTACTGGTGGTTGCAGCGTTGCTGCTCGGACTACCGCTCGCGCTGACCGCTACCCAGGACGAGGGACGGAGGTTGACGGTTGAAGACGAGGACGAGGGACGGAGGTTGACGGTTGAAGACGCGGTGGCAATCGCGCTGCGCAACAACCTTGAGCTTTCGTCCGAGGAACTGACCCTCGAAAAGCGCCGGCGCACTCGCGATACCGCCTGGAATCGGTTCATTCCCACTGTCAGCGCGGGAACTACGCTGGCACGCCCGAACGAAACCCCGAGCGCGATTGTTGGATTTGACTTGGGGCAGCCGGTTGAAGTTGAAGGGCCGGCCTGGAATATCAGCGGCGAGCTGGCGGCCACCCTCAACCTCAATCTCGGATCGATCTACGGGATTCGGGCAGCACGGTTCGACTACGAGGCAGGGCTGATCGACATTGTCGATGCGCGCAATCGGATCGAGCGTGATGTGCGAAAGGCATTCTTCGGGCTGCTGGTACTGGATCAACAGGTGCTGCTGCGTCAGGAAGCGCTTCAGATCGCTGCTGAGCGGCTGGAGCAGACGATGGCCAACTACGACAGTGGTCTGGTTGACGAGTTCACATTGCTTTCCGAAGAGGTGTCCTACGAGAACCAGCGTCCTGAACTTGAGGCGCTACTCGATCGCCAGCGCGCAGCGCGGCGCCAGTTCAACCGCGATCTCGGCCTGCCGCTGACCACTCAGCTGCAACTGGATGGCAGCATCGACCCCGAGATGGTGCAATTGGATGTCGAGCGTCTCATAGCACGCAAGTTACCCGGAGCTACGGCGATTCAGCAGATCCAGGACGGGATGCGTCAGCTGGAGAACGCTATTCTACTGGCAAAATCGGGTGGTGACCCTCAGACGCGCGGGTTCTATCCCAGCCTCACATTTCGCTACGCCTACAACCCAACCTTCCAGAGAGATCCCTTCGGTGACCCGTGGTTCGACGATGTTGCCGATGACTGGAGCGATCGGGGAGCATTCTCTATCACGCTGACTCAACCGCTCGATACGTTTCTGCCTTCCTCACAGACCCGGACACGCATCAGCAACCTGGAGACCGACCTGGCCGACGCTCGCATAGCCATGGAGTCTACCTTCCAGGCGCTGGAGCTTCAGGTTCGCAACCTGGGAGAACGCCTGGATCAGCTGCAGAGGAATATTGCGTCGCGCGAGCGCAACCAACGGTTGGCCGAGCGCGCCTTCGAGCTGGCAGCCGAGGCGTACGCGGCCGGAACGCGCGAGCTGCTTGACGTGCGCAATGCCGAGCAGGAGTTGCAGACCGCGCAGCTTCAGGTGCTGCAGGGCAAGCTGGAATACATTGAAGCGCTGCTGGATCTGCAATACATACTCAATGCCAACGGCGAACAATTGGGAGAGCAAAGCAATGACTAAGAGTGGCACTAGAATGGTGCAGATAATAGCGATAGCGTCGCTGCTGACCCTGCTGTCAGCCTGCGGCAACCGTAACGGCACCGACGGTCAAACCGGTGCAGAAAACGACGCTGACGGCGTGCGGCGCACTGTTTTTGCGGTCAATACCACCACGGCGATTGCAGGATCGATCACCGATTACATCCGGGTTACCGGTGATGTGCGTGCGTCATCCAACGTTGATATGTTTGCGGATGTCGCCGGAGAGCTCAAGCGGATCCATGTGCGGGTGGGAGATAGAGTGCAGGCCGACCAGGTGATCGCCGAAGTCGACCGTTCACGGCCCGGACAGACCTTTGCGCCCAGCCCGGTGCGCGCTACCATAACTGGCACGGTGACAGCACTGCCGGTACAGGCGGGATCGATGGTAAGCACCAGTTCTCCGGTGGCGCGCGTTGCCCAGACCGATGAGCTGGAGATTCGTATCGCCGTCGCCGAGCGTTTTGTCTCAAAAATGCGCATCGGTATGCCGGCAACCGTTCGCCTGGACGCGTATCCAGGTGAGCAATTTGGTGCGCGGGTAACCGAGGTCAGTCCGGTTCTCGATTCCCAGACTCGGACGCTCGGGGCAACGTTGAACTTCAACCGTCGTGATCCGCGCGTTCGGCCCGGCATGTTTGCCCAGGTTCAGCTGATTACGCAGCAGAAGGAGGGCGCGGTCAAGGTACCTTCGGATACTGTTGTACGGCGCTTCGGCGAGACCTACCTGTTTGTGGTGCAACAACACGACGACGAGACCATCGTCGAGCGGAGGCCTGTTCGCGTCGGCATTGAAATTGACAACGTCGCCGAGATCCTTGAAGGAGTGACCGCTGGTGACGAGATCGTGTACCAGGGCCAGGCACTACTGGAAGACGGTGCGCGGGTTCGGATCATCGATCGAATCACTGTTCTGGACTGAGTTCTAAGGAGCTGCACGATGAGTCTTACCAAGGCTGTAGTAAATCGTCCCACGACGCTTCTCATTCTGTTTGCGCTGTTGTTCGGGTTCGGTATCTACACCGCGCGTGATATCGCTATTGACCTGTTTCCCGAGATTGAAGCGCCCTTTCTGGTGATATTGACCAGCTACGACGGTGCGGGCCCGGAAGAGGTCGAGCGCAGCGTGACACGCCCGCTGGAGAGCCAGCTGAGCAACGTGAGCAATATAGAGAGTATCACGTCGACCTCGGCCGAGGGGTCGAGCCAGGTCAGTCTCGAGTTCACCTGGGGTACCGATATGGCGGAAGCCTCCAATGAGGTTCGCGACCGGCTGGAGTTTGTCCGTGACGCTTTGCCGTCGGATGCGCGGGCGCCGCAGATATTCAAGTTTGATCCATCTCAGTTTCCGATCATGCAGCTGCAGGTCTCGGGCAACCGCTCGCCGGAGGAACTGCGCCGGCTGGCCGAGGACGTGATCCAGCCGCGTCTGGAGCAGATCGAAGGTGTTGCGCTGGCATCGGTCAGGGGCGGCCGTGACCGTGCGATTCGTGTGGAGGTGCCTCAGGACCGTCTGGAAGCCTATAATCTTACCCTGACGCAGGTTTCGCAGGCTATTCGCGCACAGAACGTGCAGATTGCCGGAGGGCGTATAACCGAGGGCACCACAAACTACCTTGTACGCACCGCAGGCGAGTATCGCAGTCTTGAAGAGTTGAAGGACACGGTTATCGCTCACAGGCCGATGGCTGGTGCTCAGGGAAACCCCCTGGCCGGCAACACAGGCGCTGAATCTGCTGCTAACTACGGGATCCGTCTGCGCGAGATCGCCAACGTTTACGACGATTTCAAGCGCCAGGATACCGCAGTGTTTGTCAACGGGTCACCGGGAGTGTTGCTGGCGGTTCAGAAGCAGAGCGGTACCAACTCGGTTGAAACCGCGGACAACGTTCTGGGACGGTTGGATTCTATCAATAGCGCGCTGCCGATTGGTGTTGAAGTCGGCGTGTTGCTCGATACCACCGAGATTATCCGTGATTCGCTGCGCGACGTCTCTTCTTCGGCAATACTGGGAGCCATATTTGCGGTTCTGGTGCTGTTCGTATTTCTGCGCAGCTTCCGCACCACCGCCGTTATCGCGATCTCGATTCCGGTATCGATCGTCATTACGCTGATGCTGATGTACTTCTTCGGGCTGACGCTCAACATCATGACTCTGACCGGGTTGGCGTTGGGTATCGGAATGCTCGTCGATAACTCGATCGTTATTCTGGAAAACATCTATCGCTACCGTGAGAAGGGTTCCAAGCTCACAACCAGTGCGGTTCTGGGCACACAGGAAATGTTGACGGCGATCACCGCCTCGACCCTGACCACTATCTGTGTGTTCCTGCCGGTGGTGCTGTTTCGCCGTCAGCTGCGATTTGTCGGTGAGCTGTTCTCAGGGCTGGCGTTCACGGTTGTGATTTCGCTGGTAGCCTCGCTGGTGGTGGCGGTGCTTCTGATTCCCGTTCTCTCGAGTCACTACCTGCGCATCGAAAGCAAGAAGCAGCGGCCGGTAGTCGGTATTCGTCGCGTGTTTGATAATCTGCTGACCAGCTTCTTCAGTGGGCTGGACAGCGGTTACCGCTCAGCGTTGAGGTTTTCGTTGCGGCATCGCTGGATCGTCGTTGTAATTGTGGTTGTGCTGTTCGGCGCCAGTCTGGCGCTGATTCCGGTTATGGGGTTCCAGTTTGCTCCGTCACAGGAGGACGACTTTGTCCAGGTCTCGCTGACCATGCCGCAGGGTACCAGCCTTGAGGTCACCAGGAACGTGCTGCAGCAGATGGAACAGATTGCCGAAGAAGAGATCCAGGGCTACAACAACATTGTGGTAACAGCCGGGGACCGCAGTTTCTTCGGTCTCGGCGGTGCGCGTACCAATCGAGGGACGCTGGCGTTGACCCTGCCCGAGTTTCAGGAGCGCATCGATACAGCGGCCGATGTGCAGGAGAAGTTGCGTGCACATTTCGACAGCTTTCCCGGCGCGCAATTCTCGTTTCAGCAAGGCGGAGCAGGTGGCCCGTTCAATGCGCCGCCAATCGAGATCATCGTTACCACGGAGGATCTCCAGCGCGGTAAGCAGACTGCCGACCGCATCGCCGATCTTCTCCGCGATCGGTTCCCAAACGAGGTTACCGAGCCCAATGTGACCCTTGACGAGGGGTTGCCTGAACTGCGAATTGTTATCGACCGTACGCGTGCCTACGAGTTGGGCCTCAACGTGCAGAGCGTTGGACAGGAAGTACGGGCCTACGTTGACGGGATCACTTCTTCGCGCTTCCGTGCGCGGACCGATGAGTACGACATACTGGTAGTCTCCGATGAGGCCAGCCGCTCTTCGGCGCCGGACCTCGAGCGCATATTCGTCATCAACAGTGCCGGCAGGCGCGTTGCGCTATCGAGCTTCGCTACACTGGAACGGGCCACCGGCCCGGTGAGCATCCGTCGCGAGAATCAGCGACGTACCGTCAACGTGCGGGCCGGACTGGCACCCGGTGTTCAGCTCAGCGATGTCGATCCGCAGGTGCGTGCGATGATACAGCAGGAGATCCCGGTGGATGACACACTGGTGATCGAGTTCGGCGGCGATTACGCCGAACTGATGGAGCTCTTGCGGACGTTTGCGGTCATTGTTGTGATCTCGATACTGCTGGTATACGGTGTGATGGCGAGTCAGTTCGAGTCGTTTCTCGATCCGTTTATCATCGTGTTCACTATTCCGCTGCTGGCAATCGGCGTTGTCGGTTTGTATTATATTACCGGCGAGACGCTCAACGTGTTCACGGCCGTCGGGACGGTTATGCTGGTGGGTATCGTTGTCAACAACGGTATCGTGCTGGTTGACTACACCAACTTGATGCGCCGGCGCGGCATGGAGCTGTTTGAAGCGTGTATCGAAGCCGGCGGCAACCGTTTGCGGCCGATCCTGATGACCAGCCTGACAACGATTCTGGCGCTGGTGCCGGTGGCCTTCATCGAGGGAGAGGGCTCCAGCCTGGTACAGCCGATCGCCAAGACGGTTGTGGGTGGACTGACCGTAGCTACCTTTCTGACGCTCTTTCTGGTACCGGCGCTCTATTCGGCGTTCAACCAGCTGTCCGACGGGATAAGCTCACGCCGCGAGCGCCGCCGTGATGAGAAGTACCAGCGCAAACAGGCGCAGTTGCAGCGCGAAATCGCCCGCGACGAGCGGCGTGCTGCTGACCGCGACGCCGAGCGGCAACGCCGCCGGGGACGGAGGAAAGAATAATGGTGCGCCTTGAGATGATTGCCAACCGGTCGGTTGAGGGTGATTTCTTTGATCTGCTGCAGAAGCGCGGTCTCGGTGAGGTCTATTACACCAAAGTACCGGTTGTTTTCGGCGTGGGCGATTCAGGGCCGCGTCACGGTGACCACGTCTGGCCGGAGGAGAACTTCCTGCTGCTGATGTATTGTGAAGAAGAGACTGCTGACCGCGTTACCGATGTTGTGCGCGAACTGAAGCGAGAATTCCCCGACGAGGGAATCAAGCTCTTTCGCGTAGCGGTGCTCGAGGGCTGTTAGTGGCTACTGCTGAGCCTGTTTGAGAATTGCGTGCAGCACATCGCGAATATCGATGAAGTGCTGCACCAGTTCCGGGTCAAACTTCTCACCGGCGTGTTCCTGCAGGTACTCCAGGGCCTGGTCCTCGCTCCACGCCTTTTTGTACGAGCGCTCCGATGTCAGCGCATCAAACACGTCGGCTATCGCTACGATCCGTGCCGACAGCGGAATCTCTTTGCCCTTCTTGCCTGGCCCAAAGGCAATATCATCGGCAAAGATGTCCTTGACGTGGCCGGGATAGCCCGAACCGTCCCAGCGCTCGTGATGGTTCAGAGTCACCTCGTAGGCGATACGGTCCCAGATCGAACGCGAGTTGGTGAAAAGGCGCGCGCCAAAGAGCGTGTGGCGATACATCAGCGCCTTCTCATCTTGGTTGAACTCACCCTGCTTGGCGATGATTGCGTCGGTCAGACCTACTTTGCCGACGTCGTGCAGGATCGCCGCTGCACGGAAGATATCCTTCTTCAGGATGCGCTCGTGAAGTGGTACGCCGTGGCGCGCGGCCCAACGGTTGAACAGCTCAACTGCGTAGTCCCCCACGCGGCGGGCGTGCGCAACCGATTCGCGCGGATCGCGCAGCTCGGCCATCTCCACCATCCGCATCACCATCTGGCGCGAAAGGTCTGCCTTCTCGATGGCATCCGCGGCGTGCTCGGCAAAGTACGTGATATAGAGCCGATCATCGGCGTTGAACGCGGTGATATCGCCGTGGCGGTCTTTGCGGTTTATCAGCTGCAAGACGCCAACCACAACGGTGTCGCTCTTCATCAGCGGGACTACCAGGATCGATTGCGTCTTGTATTGCGTCAGCTTGTCGTACGAGGGATTGAAGCTGTAGGAGACGTTGCTCTTGATGTCGTAGACATTATCGATCATCAGCGCTTCACCGGTTGCAGCCACGTAGCCGGCCAGCGAGTTCTTGTCGATCGGGATGCTGTTCTCCGAGTAGACATACTTCTCTTTCGGGTTGCCCTCGGGGAAGAGCGTGTCGTTTTCGATGTAGCTGAAGAACAGGCGGCCATCTCGCGCCAGGTACAGCGTGCCGGCATCGGCCTCCACAAACGCGCGCGCCTCGTGCAGAACACTCTCTAGCAAAACAGTAAGATCGGTTATCTTCTGGATGCGTCTAATGGTGCGCAGTAGATCTCGCGCGGTGCGCCGTTCAGCCATATCGATAAATATAGCCGAAATCAGCCGAAATTACCAACAAACCGAGATGCTTGTTCGGCAAAACAGCGCAGCAACCGGTCGGCGTGCTGCGGTTCACTGCCGACTCCCTGCCAGATCGAGTGGCGGCCACCGCCCTTGGCGTTGATAATCGGCAGCAGCTCGCGGCGAACAGCGTCGAACTCCAGCCGCAGATCCGGCGAGCATCCGATTATCCACTGCACCCGCTGTGGCTCGACGTTGACCAGGCAGGCGCAGGTCGACGGCTGTTCGATCAGGGCTTCCAGCACGCCGCGAAACAGCTCGGGCGGCTCGGCCTCGAACCGCTCGGTGACAATCCGCAGCTCGCCGCTGACCGTTGTGCCGCGCTGCAGCTGCTCGGCCCACAGCGCACACAGCCGTGCCGTGGTTGCACGCTCGTTATACTGCGACTGCTTGAGTGCCAGCTCCAGCTTCTCGGCGCGTTCCAGGATCTGGTGCTGCCTGGCCGAGAAGCGGTCCGAGAGTGTGTTGACGATTGAGGTCTTCTCACGGTAGTCATAGAGTGCCCGCCGGCCGATCTTCCACGCGCTGCGCAGGTTGCCACGGATACGCTCCAGCCCCACCAGTTTGATTATTCCTACCTGGCCGGTGGTAGGGGTGTGCACACCGCCACAGGCAACCCGGTCGAAGCCGTCGATCTCGACTATGCGGATAGTTCCCCCGACTTTGGGAGGCCGGCGCAACTCGAGCCGGGGAATCTCGCTTTCTCCGGCATCGAAGGTTCGTACTTCCAGATTGCGCCCAACGGTCTCATTGGCCAGTTCTTCGATCTGCTGTAGCTGCGCTTCGGCTATCTCCGCGGTGTCACATTCGACGGTTGTATACTGCTCGCCCTGGTGCACCGCAACGGTTGCATAACCGCCGACGTGGATCATCGATGCCGAAATTATGTGCTGCCCGGTGTGCTGCTGCATGTAGTCAAAGCGGTGCTGCCAGTCGATTCTGCCGTGAACGGTATCGGTCTCCGGTGTGCGCTCCAGCGTGTGGATAACCTGCTCACCCTGCTTGCGTACATCGAGCACGGCTATATCGTCGAGGCTGCCACGATCTGCCGGCTGACCGCCGCCTTCGGGGTAGAAGCAGGTACAGTCGAGTACCACGTCGCAACGCTTGCCAGCCGGTTTCGCTTCCACAACCACGGCGTCAAACTCGCGTTTCATTGGGTCATCGTAATAGAGTTTGCGGGTCATACGTCGATGATAGCATATCAGCAGCGGCTTGACACGCGTGGCTGCGCGTCATATTATGAGACCATATCCCAAACTATGAGACAGATCGCTATTGCGTCGCAGTGAGTTCCGCAGCTATGAGTGTTCAATCGCTCGACAGAGCGCTCGACATCCTGGAGTTACTCGCACAGCGGCCCAACGGTAGCGGCGTTACCAGGGTGGCGGCCGAGCTCGGGCTGCACAAGAGCACAGCCGGTCGTCTGCTGGTAGCGCTGCGCCAGCGCGGCTACCTGGAGAAGGATCCGGCAACCGCAACCTACCGTGTCGGGCTCAAGTGCGTCGAGCTCGCCGGTGCACACCTCGATCACCTGGAACTGAAGGTGGAAGCCAAGCCGGCGATGTATCAGCTGTCACAGTTCACCGGCCAGACGGTGTTCCTGGCGATTTTGAAAGCCCGCTACATGGTCTACGTCGAGAAGACCGAAGCGTACAACAGCTTGCGCCGTTACTCGATCATCGGTACCCGGGCGCCATTGCACTGCACCGCGCTGGGGAAGGCGGCGCTGATGGCGCTGCCTCAATCGCGGCTCGACGTGCTGCTGGCCGAGCTGCCACTCGAGCCGCGGACGCCGCGTACGCATACCTCGCGCGATGCACTGCTGGCCGATCTGGAACAGGCACGTCAACGCGGTTACGCTTTCGATGACCGTGAGAACGAGAGCAGTGTACGCTGTGTTGCGGCCCCGCTGATAGACTATCGCGGGCTGCCGCTTGCATCGGTCAGCGTTTCCGGGCCGGCGCAGCAGATCTCGCAGCAGGATGTTGACCGCATCGGACAGGCGGTCAGGCGCACGGCACAGGAGATATCCACACACCTCGGTTGGCGACAGCCGCAGGCAACACGGTTACAGGAGGAGGAACGCTATGAGAATGAGACCTGAGAAAGAATGCAGATGGGATGCGGTTTCGCTCGGCGAAATCATGCTGCGTCTCGATCCGGGAGAGGGACGGGTGCGCAACACTCGATCGTTTCGCGTCTGGGAAGGCGGTGGGGAGTACAATGTGACCCGCGGGCTCAAGCGCTGTTTCGGGTTGAATACCACCGTGGTCACGGCGATACCGGAGAACGATCTCGGCTATCTGCTGCTGGATTTTCTCTATCAGGGCGGCGTCGATACGTCGCACATCAAGTGGTATCCCTACGACGGTATCGGACGCGACGTTCGATTAGGGCTCAACTTCACCGAGCGCGGTTTCGGTATCCGTGGAGCACTCGGGGTTTCCGATCGAGCCAACAGTGCTGCCAGCAAACTGCGTAAGGGCGACATCGACTGGAAGCGTATCTTCGAGGATGAGGGTGCGCGCTGGTTTCACTGTGGCGGAATTTTTGCTGCACTATCCGATACCACACCCGAGGTGCTGCTGGAGGCCATGGAGGCGGCGCGCAGCGCCGGAACCATCATCAGCTACGACCTCAATTACCGACCATCGCTATGGAAAGCTGTCGGCGGCAGCGAGCGTGCAGTGCAGGTCAACCGCGAGATTGCCAAGTACGTCGATGTCATGATAGGCAACGAAGAAGACTTCACCGCGGCGTTGGGCTTCGAAGTCGAAGGGCTCGCTGAAGACGTCACCGATCTGCAGGTAGACAAGTTCAAGAACATGATCCGCACCGTGGTAAAGGAGTTTCCGCATTTCCAGGCCGTTGCCACAACGCTGCGTGAGGTGCACAGCGCCACGGTCAACGACTGGGGCGCCATCCTGTATCACGGTGGCGAATTTTTTGAGGCGCAGCACCGGCCGCGGTTGGAAATCATGGACCGGGTTGGCGGTGGAGACAGTTTTGCTTCAGGGCTGATCTACGGTTTCCTGAGCGGCAAGGATCCGCAGCAATGCGTCGATTACGGTGCGGCGCACGGCGCGCTGGCGATGACTACACCGGGGGATACCTCGATGGCATCGCTCAAGGAAGTAGAGAAGATCATGGCCGGCGCCAGCGCGCGGGTCGAAAGATAGCGTTGTAACAGGAGCACACTATGAACGTATTGCAGACACTCGGGAAGCAGCTGCTGGTTCCCGTGATCAAGCTGGAGTCCGCCGATTCGGCAACCCCGCTGGCAGAGACGCTGCTGGCCAACGGTCTGCCGGTTGCAGAGGTGACCTTTCGTACCGCAGCGGCGGGACAGAGCATCCGCAACATCAGCCGCGACGTGCCCGACGTGCTGCTGGGTGCCGGAACGGTACTCACGGTTGATCAGGTCAAAGAGGCGGTTGACGCCGGCGCGGCCTTTATCGTAACGCCGGGCTTCAACCCGGCGGTGGTCGATTACTGTGTTAAGCAGCAGATTCCGATTACCCCGGGAATCAACAATCCCACCGGTGTAGAGGCCGCGCTGGCGCGTGGTCTGTCGGTGGTCAAGTTCTTCCCGGCCGAGGCTTCCGGCGGAGTCAAGATGCTGAAGGCCATGTCGGCGCCCTACGGTGACGTGCGCTACGTGCCCACCGGCGGCATAGGCGCCGCCAATCTTGGGGACTATCTGGCACTGCCCGCGGTGCTGGCGGTTGGCGGCAGCTGGATGGTGCCTTCAGACAAAATCAGCGCCGGAGACTTCGAGGCCGTTGCCGGGCTGGTGCGCGAAGCAGTGAAACTGGCTCAGAGTCTGCGGCCGCCACACTGAACCCGGCGTGCGACCGCCGGGGCGCTGTGGCGTTCAGATCGTCGGGTTTGCCACAAAATAGATGATGAACAGCACAACGGTGATGACCGTATAGAGCGAGAGCACCGAGTGCACGTACTGCCTGCCGCGCCCGTCGGACTCCTTCATGAACAGCGGGATGATGTAGGGTGGCGGCAGGAGCAGAAACGTAACGATAGCCCGCTCAAACGGCAGTGGCAGCATCAGCCAGCGCCGCGCTACGATCAGAACGCTGAACAGCGCAATCGGTATCAGCGCCGCCAGCCGCAAGCCGACACTCACCGCTGCCTCGCGAATGTTGGCCAGGTTGATGTGCAGACCGTAGCCGATTATCAGCAGGATCGACGGGACAAGCATCGCGCCCAGTAGTTGCAGGGAATCCAGAAGCGCCCGGCCGACCGGCGCGGTGTAGACCGTCTGACGTAATCCAGCGACGTTCAGCAGCAGGCCGGCAAGAATGCCGATAATGACCGGTGAACGTGCAAAGCCGGCCGCGGTTGCTGCGATACTACTGGCGCCGTCGCGTTTTCTGATCAACAGCGTTACCAGGACAAACCAGATGAAAAGCTCGTGGCTGAGATCAACAACCGCGATATATCCAACGTACTGCATACCGTAGGCCGCGCCAAACAGCGTGATGCCGAGCATGCCGAACTCAAAACCGGTGGTCAGAAACGGGAAGTAATCCTGGGGCAACCGCAACGCGTGCCGCGCAAACACTCCGTAGTACCACAGCGTAACGCACACAACCAGAATTGTCAGGAAGATCCACGCGTACGACCAGTCGAGGTCCATGTCCAGGAAGGCCCGAAACAGCACCGCCGGCAGCGCCAGGTTGACTACCAGCTTCTTGAGTTCTTCCACGGTCTTTGCGCCGACCAGCTGAACCCGTCTGACGGCAATGCCGGCTGCCATCAAGAGGATAATCGGAGCAACGCGCACAATCACCGAGGCTACAGTCTGACTCATAGCGGCAGCGTATCACAACTGCGGGTTGCTTGCACGTGGGTCTGTTCTGCCCTACAATGCAAACAGTCATTTCAGGAGGCCAATTCAGATGTACAAAGCAGCAGAAGACCGATACGAACTGTTGTCCTACAACCGTTGTGGAAGCAGCGGGCTCAAGCTTCCGCCGATTTCGCTGGGACTGTGGAACAACTTCGGCGGTACCCGCCCCTATGAGAATGGCCGCGCAATGGTATTGCGTGCCTTTGACCTCGGCGTAACCCACTTCGACCTGGCCAACAACTACGGCCCGCCGCCTGGATCGGCCGAAGAGAACTTCGGCCGGATGCTCAAAGGTGATCTCAGTGCGTACCGCGACGAGCTGATCATCTCGACCAAGGCCGGCTACGATATGTGGCCGGGTCCTTACGGCGAATGGGGTTCACGCAAGTACGTGCTGGCCAGTCTCGATCAGAGTCTCAAGCGGATGGGCCTGGAGTACGTCGATATTTTCTATTCGCACCGTTTTGATCCCGATACGCCGCTGGAAGAGACTATGGGGGCGCTGGCGTCGGCCGTTCAGCAGGGTAAGGCGCTCTACGTTGGCATTTCGTCGTATTCGGCCCGGAAGACCGCGCAAGCCGCCGAAATTCTGCGCGGTATGGGCGTGCGCTGTCTGATCCACCAGCCGTCGTATTCGATGCTCAACCGCTGGATCGAGGAGAAGCTGCTCGACGAGCTCGATAAGCAGGGGATCGGTTGCATCGCCTTCTCGCCGCTGGCGCAGGGCCTATTGACCGGCAAGTATCTGAGCGAGATTCCCGCCGATTCGCGTCTGCGCACCGCGCCGTTCTTCAAAGAGGAGTTCATCAACGAGGAAAACCTCAAGAAGGTGCGCGCGCTGAACCAGATCGCCAAGCGTCGCGGGCAGTCGCTGTCGCAGATGGCAATCGCGTGGTGCCTGCGTGATCCGCGGGTTACCTCGGCGCTGATCGGGGCTAGTCGAGTTGAGCAGGTAGAAGAAAACCTTGCAGCGCTGAACAACCTGGAGTTCAGCAAGCAGGAGCTCCAGGAAATCGATCAGTACGCTACCGAATCCGGGATCAATCTGTGGGCACAGTCGAGTAACGCCGGGTAATCGCAGTCGGAAAACGCTGTGGCGTGCGCGCTGCAGCGGGTGAAACAAAAAAGCCGCAGAACCGGCCAATTGCGGGTTTCTGCGGCTGGATGATATGCGAGCCCGGCAGGGCTCGTATCATGGTCAGCTGACGATGATGGCGTCTACCGGGCAGTCCGCCGCTGCTTCCTCTACGGCGTCCTCAAACTCTGCGGGTACATCCGGGGTGATGACTTCGGCAACTTCGTCACCCATTTCGAAGACCTCGGGCACTTGGCCGGTGCACAATTCACATGCGGTACACAGATCAGCATCGATCTTGACTTTCATAGTACACTCCTCATACATGGCTCGAGAACCACGGTATTTGTTGCTATCGAGGCCAGTCTACGTGATGCGCGGTCGGTTGTCAAGGAAAGACATAATCGAGACATTCGGCTACAATCGCTCTGCTCTCAGACTGCTACCAGGAGATTGGCGTGAAACCGACGAGTTTTCCGGCTCGATTGCCAACCCTATCGGAGGTGAGCAATCAGCCCGCTGAGTAAGCCCGAGCACGGCCATCCCATTGATGATTTTGCGGTTGTTGAACCGTGGAAGCTGGTGGTACGCACGCTGGTGCTGCTGGTGCTGCTGCTCGGCGTTGCGCTGGTGCTCATTTTGCTCGACATTCCGCTGGAGCGCTTTGCCCGCCAGGCTGCCGACCGCGGCGGACTGCTCGGGGTCTTCATCTTTGTATGGCTTGTAGACACGCTTATCGTGCCTGCCTCGCTCGATCTGTTGTTTCCCGTTACGTTGCACTGGATTCCGGTTCCTCTGCTGCTGACTATGAGTGCTGCATCGATATTCGGCGGGCTATGCGGCTACGGGATTGGACGCAACCTGTATCGGCTGCGCTTTGTGCAACGTACCGTTGCGGGGTATCGCAGGCGCGGCGAACACATCATCGAGCGCTACGGGGTGTGGGGAGTTGTGCTGGCGGGGGTGACACCGATTCCGTTTTCCACGGTGGCGTGGATAGCCGGCATGGTGCGCATGCCGCCGGGAATCTTCCTGCTGGGAGCGCTTTCGCGTGCACCGCGGATTGTGGCCTACTGGGCGCTGCTGCGTGCCGGCGTGCAGCTGTTGACCTAAGCCGGACTCGCGCCGGCAAAATCGTAGAGCAGTGAAATCTCCTGCGGCCAGAGATCGGGATCTACGGTCTCCAGAATAAGGGGCATCTCGTCCAGCCGCGGATCCTGCATCATTACGCGAAACGCCTCCAGACCGATAGTTCCCTGGCCAATGCTGTGGTGGCGGTCCTTGCGGCTGGCAAACTCTACCTTGGCATCGTTCAGATGCATCCCGCGCAGCCATTGCAACCCGATATTCTGATCGAACTGCTGCATCATGGAGTTCCAGCCTTCCAGCGTGCGGATATCGTAGCCGGCGGCAAAGACATGGCAGGTATCGATGCAGACCCCGACACGCGATTGATCCTCTACCTGGGCGATGATCTCGGCGATCTGAGCGAAATGGTATCCGACGTTGGATCCCTGCCCGGCGGTGGTTTCGATGACCAGCTGTACGTCGGCTGCGGGGCCGCCGGAGGTTGCGCGCAGGACCGCATTCATGCCGCGCGCAATGAGTTCGATACACTCTGCTTCGCTTGACTGTTTCAAGTGTGCCCCGGGGTGAAAGTTGACCGCCGGCAGACCGAGCTGTCCCGCACGCAGCAGCTCATCCTCGAGCGCTGCCAGGCTCTTTTCGCGGGTTTCTCTCTTTGGGCTGCCGATATTGATCAGGTAGCTGTCGTGCGGCAGCACAAACCGCGGCTCAATACCACTCTTTTCCAGATTGAGCCGGAATTCGCTGATGTCCTCATCCGCGAGAGGCTTTGCATTCCACTGGCGCTGGTTCTTGGTAAAAAGGGCAAACGCGTGTGCGCCGATCTGCTGAGCGTTGACTGGCGCGTTCTGAACGCCGCCGGATGCACTGACGTGGGCACCGATGTACTTCATAATACCAACTCCATGTTTCGTGCGCGTTTGAATCCTGCGCGCCATTATAGCCTATCACGGGGGATCCGTGCAGACATCCGTGGCGCCTGACTTCGCTGCTGCAGAATAGCCCGGGATCAAGTTTTTCTGCTGATCTGGTCCGTTCAGCAGTATATTTGCTGCGGAGGTATATATGAGCGATATGCTAATCTACAGTCGGCGCGCGCTTCTGATCGGCGTCATGGTGCTGGCGTTTTCTGGCGTACTCTTTGGCGGTGGGGCCTCTGAGTCACCTGCTGCCGAGGGAGCGTCCGCCGAGCCGCAGCCCGGGACGGCGGCGGCAGAAGCGCCGGTGGTCAATCCTCCGCTGGATGTCGAGTATCTCGATGAGCGCTCGGCGCTGGAGCAGGGCTACGCCGCGGCAACGTTTGCCGGGGGCTGCTTCTGGTGTATGGAGGGCCCGTATGACAAGCTCGACGGCGTTGTGTCAACCACGTCCGGCTACGCCGGCGGCCACGTGGTCAACCCCAGATATCAGGAAGTGGGGACGGGTACCACCGGCCACGCTCAGGTAGTTCAGGTTATCTACGATCCTCAGGTCATCTCCTACGAGAGACTGCTGGAGGTGTTCTGGGTCAACGTTGACCCGGTTGATGCCGGTGGGCAGTTCTGCGATCGCGGCAGCCAGTATCGCAGTGCGATCTTCTATCATACTCCACAGCAGCGCGAGGCAGCGATGCAGAGCCGCCGGCGCCTGGACCGCTCCGGTGTGCTGCCCGGCCCGATCGTAACCGAAATCAGCGAGCTGGAAGCGTTTTATCCTGCCGAGGAGTATCACCAGGGCTACTATCGCAAGAACCCGGTACGCTATCAGTTCTATCGCACCGGCTGTCGCCGCGACGCGCGGCTGACGCAGCTGTGGGGTGAACAGGCGGAGTAGCGGCGGCGTCGAGCCGCCGTAGCGGCCTGGTGTGCGACAGTGAGTAGATGGCCAGACCGGTCCAAATAAGGCCAAAGCTTAGCGCATGAACGGTAGTGAAGGGCTCGCCGAAGAGTAGAACGCCGATCAGGAACATCAGCGTTGGTGCGATGTACTGCAGGAAACCAACGCGCGCCAGCGGTATGCGCTGAGCTCCCATGGCGAACCAGTACAGCGGTATCGCACTGACCACACCGGCGCCAATCAGCAGCGCGTCTACGCCCGGGCTGACCCGAGCCAGAGCGCCGGCGCCGCGTACTACTCCGGCTATGATGACCGCGGCGGCAATCGGTGACAGCACCAGCGTTTCGATCGCCAGAGCGGTCAATGCGTCGATAGCTACGGTCTTTTTGACAAGGCCGTAGAAGCCGAAGGTGGTCATCAGTATCAGCGCGATCCACGGCACCACACCGTGAGCAATAATGAGTACCGCTACCCCGGCGGCCGCGAACAGCACCGCCACCCGCTGCAACAGGGTCAGGTGCTCCTTGAGAAAGATGCGTCCCAGAAAAATGCTGAACAACGGGTTGATGTAGTAGCCCATACTGACCTGCAGGACGCGATCGGTATTGACCGCAAGGATATAGGTGAACCAGTTAAGGCCGAGCAGCAGACCGGTGGCCAGCATGGCGCGTCGCAGTCGCGGCTGGGTCAGGCTAGCCAGAAAATCGCGCTTGCCGATGAACAGCAGGACAATCGAGGCAAACACAAACGACCAGAAGGTGCGATGCGCCAGAATCTCGTAAGCCGGAACGCCGTGCAGCAGGCGCCAGTAAAGCGGCAGCAGCCCCCACAGGCCGAAGGCGCCGATGGCGTAGAGCGTGCCGCTGCGGTGTGTGTTTGATTGAGCCATAGCGTAGCGTCGAGTATAGCACGCTCGACACAGCGCTGCTACGAGGCTACACTGCTGGCCGTTATGCAGCACACCCCTGGCCGGCAGGAGCGGTATGAATTGACGGCACTGAAGGTGGGAGCCCTGGTGCCAGCCGAGGGACCGATGCGGGTACACTCGGTGTATCGCCGCGCTGTGAACCTGGAGATATCTGACGCACGGGGGCTGGTCTCGCTGGTGGACCGGGCCGCAGACATGGCCCCCGCGGCGCTGTTGCTCGACCGCTTGCCGGCGCCGCTGGTCCGCGGTACCGAGTGTACGCTCAACCGGTCCATGCTGAGAATCGGACGGGAATGGTTGGTAGACTGCGCCGACGCCCAACGCTGGGACGGATGCCTGCCTCACGGCGCCGAGTACTGCATAACCGCTCAGCGCATCGCTGCGCTGCGCACGCTCGTTGTGGAGCATGGAAGCGCCGGCGGGCTGCTGGGGCTGATTCACGAGCCGGCTCACAACCCGGTGAGTGCCTTCGCGCAGCGGCTGCTTGCAGCCGCAGTTGACCCACCGATTACGGCGCAGGCGGCTATACCCACGGCCAAAGCCGCCGAGCGGGATGTTTCCGCCCTGGTAGGGCTCGGGGTCGGGCTGACCCCTTCCGGGGACGATTTTCTCGCCGGGGCACTCCTGGCGCAGGAGCTCTGTCATGCCAGCGGTACCTGCTGCAGCAGTTTGAACCGCACGGCGATAGAGCAGCGCCTGCACGCTACCACGTCTGCCGGTCAAACACTGGTAGCTGCTGCTGTCCGGCGACAGTTTCCCGCCTATCTGCTGCAGCTGACCGAGCGGCTGTTCACAGTAGAAGCGTGCCCCGGCGCTGCAACACCGCCAGCGGCACCGCAGCGGGTTGAGTCCGGGTTGCTCGAGCACGGTCAGACATCGGCAACCGACGCCGCGGTCGGGATGCTCTGGTTTTTCATGAACTTTATCAAAAAAGCTTGATTTAATGGCGTTATCATATACAATGTCGCCAGCTATCCGGAGCGTGCCTCCGGCAGAACACATCTGTGCAGAGGGAGATGTTACACATGTCTGATTCGTTGAACGAACCCGTAACCGGTAAAACGGTTGTTCTGGGTCTGCAGCACACCTTCGTCATGTTCGGTGCAACGGTGCTTGTGCCGCTGCTGACCGGTCTTGATGTGGGTGTTACCCTGTTTGCTGCTGGGGTAGGAACCTGGATCTTTCACGTGGTGACCAAGTGGAAGGTTCCGGTATTCCTTGGGAGCTCGTTTGCGTTCCTGCCGGCACTGTTTGTCATTGGCGCCAATGAGGGATTGCCGTTTGCACTGGGTGGTATACTGATTGCCGGCCTGGTCTACGTTGTGGTGGCGATCATCTTTACGTTTGTCTCCGCTGACGTGCTGCACCGCATTCTGCCGCCGCATATTACCGGCCCGGTGATTATCCTGATCGGCATTATTCTGGCACCGGTAGCGATAATGAATGCTACCGACGGTTACGTCGGCAATGTTGCAGAACAGATCGGCGTGCTGGGAAGCTGGTTTGTGGCACTGTTTACGTTTGCCGCGGCAATCTTCGTCAAGATTGTTCTGCCGCGCTGGAACCTGAAGTTCATGTCGCTGCTTCCGGTGCTGTTGGCAATTGTCGCGGGCTACCTGTTGTCGGTGATCATCGGTATCGTAGACTTCGGCGGCGTGGCGGAAGCCGCGTGGTTTGGCATTCCTCGCTTTACCCTGCCGCAATTTTCGGCTACCGCGATAAGCTTCACCGTACCGATTGCCATTGTAACCATGGTCGAGCACTTTGGTGACGTTCTGGCCATCGGAAATGTGACCAAGCGTGACTTCATCAAAGACCCGGGTGTCAACCGCACGCTGCTGGGTGACGGTCTGGCAACGTCTTTCTCGGCCCTGATCGGTGGTCCGGCCAACACTACCTACAGTGAGAACACCGGGGCTATCGCTCTGACCGAAGTCTACAATCCGTGGGTCATGCGAATTGCGGCTGTCTTCGCCATTGTGCTGTCGCTGATCCCCAAGTTCACCGCGCTGATCGCTACCGTACCGGCTCCGGTTATCGGTGGAATCTCGATCCTGCTGTTCGGCATGATCAGCTCGATTGGTGTCAAGAACATGGTTGATGCCAAGCTCGACATGGACGATCCCAAGAAGCTGATGATCGTTGCCGCGATGCTGGTGCTCGGACTGGGAACCGCAGCGGCTGAAGTTGACATCGCGATCGGCATCTTCTCGTTTGGCGGACTGGGACTTGCGGCAATCGTCGGTATCGTACTCAACGCCGTTCTCGATCCGCAGAGCATCAAGAGCGGCAGCTGAACACGCCGCAGCTCGTTCGCGCGGTCTGGTTTTTGACGCAAACCTGACCTTCTGGAGCCTTCATCGTTCACGCGCTGAAGGCTCCTTACGTTGTGCGCCGGGGCGCACGCTCGCCGCGCTTCTTTGACAACGCCGGTCCACATGGTATATTTCTACACCACAACGTGGCGATTCCAGGAGAGAAGCTCGTGAAGAGAATTATTGTCCGCAAAGACGCCTATTACGATTCGGTCTTTCTGATGTTGATCAATCAGGATGTGAAGAAGACCGACAGCATTTCCGAGGCCGTTGTGGCGATGGGTACTGACATGAATCGTGATCTGCTCAAGGGCATGAACATGAGCAACGCTGACGTGGAGTCCGCAACGGCCAATGACCTCATCGTCGCGTTGGAGGGTGAAACCGAAGATGCCCTCAACCAGGCAGAGACGGCTGCCTACTCACTGTTGAAGAAGAAGAGCCGCACCAGCGAGCAGGCGTTTCGTCCCACAAGTCTGGCCGCAGCAGTCGAAGTGTTACCGCAAGCCAATCTGGTACTCTTGTCGATTCCCGGCGCGTTTGTTGCACGTGAAGCGCGCAAAGCGCTCGAGCGTGGTCTGCACGTCATGGTATTCTCGGACAATGTGCCGCTGCAGGACGAGATTCGCCTGAAGCAGATGGCGCGCGATAAGGGGCTGCTGTTTATGGGGCCGGACTGTGGTACCGCGATCATCAACGGTAAGCCGCTGGCGTTCGCCAACGTAATCAGACGCGGTCCGATCGGTATTGTGGCGGCCTCCGGTTCAGGGCTGCAGGAACTCACCTGCAGCATCGACAAGGCCGGTAGCGGCATCACGCAGGCTATCGGCACCGGTGGCCGCGACGTCACGCAGGATGTTGGCGGTATCAGCATGCTCATGGGAATCGAGGCGCTGGCTGCGGATGGCGAGACCACGGTGATCAGCCTGATTTCCAAGCCGCCGGCAGAAACGGTGGTGGACAGTGCCATCGAGGCGCTGCGGAAGAGCGCTAAACCGGCAGTGGTGCACTTCATTGGCGCTCGGCGTCGCCAGGACGAGGACAAAATCCGCTTCGCTCCCAGCCTCGAAGATTGTGCCAGCATAGCGGTTGAGCTGGCCGGCGGCCGCAAGCACAACCCCACCGAGTTCGCGTTGTCCGATGATGAAATTGCCGGAATTGTCGCAGACCAAAGCGCGTCATTCGGCAAGAAACAGAAGTATCTGCGCGGCCTGTTCTGCGGCGGTACATTGGCAGAGGAGGCGCTGTTTGTTATGCAGGAAGCTCTGGGCGGGGTTTACTCCAACGTTCACCCCGACGAGGGATATCGTCTCGCGGACCCAACGGTTTCGCGCGAACACACCATCATCGATCTCGGTGATGACACGTTTACCGTTGGTCGGCCTCATCCTATGATCGACGTCTCGATCCGCAACGAACAGCTGGAGAAGGAACTCCGCGGTGGCGATATGGCGTTGCTGCTGCTCGACTTTGTGCTCGGCTACGGTGCCCACCGTGATCCGGCCGGCGCCATGGTTGATGCCATCACCGCTGCCAGAAGAGCGGCCGCGGATGACGGCGGCTATCTGGCGGTTGTTGCCTCGGTGACCGGCACCGATGGCGATCCTCAGAGCCTGACGGCGCAGAGACGTACGCTGCAAGAAGTCGGCTGCGTTGTGATGCCGTCCAACGTCCAGGCCGCTCGGTTGGCGCTCAAGATCATGCAGAAGGTAAGGTAACTGAATGAGTGTTGCAAAGATCAACCAACTGTTTTCCGGCGACCTGAAGGCAATCAATCTGGGGCTGGAAGAGTTCACTGCGTCGCTGCAGCATGAAGGTGCCGAGGCATTACAGGTGGACTGGAAGCCGCCTGCCGGTGGAGACCGGCACATGGTGCAGTTGCTTGAGCGCGTTGAAAGCAACTCTGCGCTCAAGCGCGATCAGGCCAACGACCAGGCTGTGGAGCGGCTGATGAAGAGCAAGCCGACGTTGATCGATATCGGGATTGCCGCCGACGTTGTGCCCGGCATGCACAAGAAGCTGGTGCTGCATTCCGGTCCGCCGGTAACCTGGGACAAAATGGCCGGTCCGGTACGCGGTGCAGTAATTGGGGGACTGATCTACGAGGGGCTGGCGAAGGGCCCCACAGAGGCCGAGGAGCTGGCGGCGTCCGGGGATATCGAATACGCCCCGTGTCATCATCACGATGCGGTCGGCCCGATGGCGGGCATTATGACTTCGAGCATGCCGGTCTGGATCATGAAGAACGAAACGTTCGGTAATACCGCCTACTGCACGCTCAACGAGGGGCTCGGCAAGGTTCTGCGCTACGGAGCAAACTCAAACGAGGTGATCAAGCGGCTGAAGTGGATGGGGGATGTTCTGTCACCGGTGCTCAAGCAGGCGCTGGAAATGCACGGCCCCATCGATATGAAGAACCTGATTGCACAGGTGCTGCAGATGGGCGATGAAGGGCACAACCGCAACCGTGCCGGCACCTCGTTGTTCATTCGTGAAATGGCGCCCTACCTGGTGATGCTCGATCGCAGTAAGCAAGAGCTCAGTGAAGTGCTGAAGTTCATGCATACTAATGACCACTTCTTTCTCAACCTTACTATGCCGGCGTGCAAAGCCGCCGTTGATGCCGCGCGCGATATCGACGGCAGTTCGATGATCGTGGCCATGGCTCGCAACGGCACCGAGTTCGGTATCCGGGTATCAGGCCTCGGCGATCAGTGGTTCACCGGCCCGGCTTCCAGGGTGGACGGTCTCTACCTGCCGGGCTACTCGGAACAGGACGCCGCGCGTGACGTCGGTGACTCGGTCATCACCGAGACCGGCGGTATCGGCGGGTTTGCAATGGCGGCCGCGCCGGCGATAGTCAAGTTTGTCGGGGGGACGCCGCAGGATGCACTCACCTTCACAAGGCGGATGTACGACATAACCCTGCGCGAGAATGACACCTACCAGATTCCGGCGCTCGACTTTCGCGGTACGCCGACCGGTATCGACCTGTTCAAAATTATCGAGACCGGTGTTCTGCCGGCAATCAATACCGGCATTGCGCACAAGGATCCGGGCGTGGGAATGGTTGGTGCGGGTCTGGTCAAGCCGCCGCTCAAGTGCTTCCACGACGCGTTCGAGGCCTACGCGGAACGATACGGAACAAAACCATAAGAATCATTGATATACCGAAATTTCACCAGGAGACAGAAATGAAAGCAATCGATTTGAGTATTCCATTGGGTATCGGCACCCCGCCGTGGCCCACCTATGAGCCGCTGCAGGTGAAGTACTTCAAGCGCCTCGCTCCCAACGGCGCCAACGGTCAGTTGGTGACGCATTCCAACCATATCGGGACGCATCTCGATGGTGAGATTCACTTCTATACCCCGGGACGCGATATGGCCAGTCTGCCGATGGACTATCTGATGCACGACGGAGTCATCGTTGACCTGTCGGATGCCGCCGGAGACTACGACATCTACACCTCCAGGATGGTGGAAGACCGTGTTGAAGTCAAAGAAGGCGACATCCTGATCATCAACACCGGGTACCATCGGTACGGCTGGGACCAGCCGAACGCCGACGAGGTCCGCTATATGGTCAAGCATCCGGGGCCGGACCGTGAGTTTGCCGAGTGGGCCAAGCAGAAGAAGCTGCGCTGGATCGGCGTTGACTGCGGTAGCGCCGACCACCCGATGAACACCAAGATTCGTGACTGGATGCCGCGCCAGGCCGGGGAGTGCGATGCCCACTTCAAAAAGAAATACGGCAAGGGACTTTCGGAGGTCTTTACCGATGACAAGTACCAGCTGATGCATCTCGAGATGTTCAACCACAGCATCGTTCACGCTGAATGCGTTGGCGGCGATATCGACCTGCTGCTCAATCAGCGTGCGCTGATCGGCTGTTTCCCGTGGCGTTTTGTTGACGGGGAGGCCAGCATTGCGCGGATTGTTGCGTTTGTTGAGGATCAGCGCTACGATCAACTGATGCAGAAGAAGGCCAAGTGCAAACTCACCAAGCACGGTGACGTATCGATTGCAGACAATCCGTGGCTGGCCGAAGAAGCGCGCAAGAAGTAGCGTGGAGTACGAAGCATGAGCAAGCCTCTGGCCGGGGTCCGCGTGCTGGACCTCAGTCGCGTATTGGCCGGTCCGTTTTGCACCATGATTCTTGGGGACCTCGGCGCAGAGGTGCTGAAGGTAGAGATCCCGGGCAAGGGTGACGATTCGCGCAGCTTTGGTCCGTTCAAGAATGACCGCAGTCTCTACTTCATCAGTATCAACCGCGGTAAACGGAGCGTGTCGCTCAATCTCAAGACCGAGAAAGGGCGCAGTATTCTGAAGAAACTGATGGCGACGCACGACGTCCTGGTTGAGAACTATCGGCCGGGAGTCATGGAGAAGCTGGGCCTGGGCTACGACACGCTGCGGGCCGAGTTCCCGCGGCTGATCTATGCGGCCTCCTCGGGATACGGGCACACGGGGCCGGATTCCACCAGGCCGGCCTACGACATTCTGGCACAGGCCGCCGGTGGGCTCATGAGCATCACCGGATGGCCCGACGGACCACCGACGCGTGTCGGCTGCTCGATCGGTGACCTTTCGGCTTCGCTGTACACCGCGATCGGTATTATGGCGGCACTCTATCAGCGCACACAGACCGGCAAGGGCCAGAAGGTCGATGTGGCAATGCTCGATTGCCAGGTCTCGCTGCTGGAAAACGCTTTGGCGCGCTACCAGGTCGATGGTCGTAACCCCGAGCGCCTCGGCACGCGCCATCCGACGATTGCTCCGTTTCAGGCCTACGCCACCAAAGACGATTACATGGTGGTGGCCATCGGAAACGATGCGCTCTGGAAAACGCTCTGCAACGTGATCCGCCGTCCCGATCTCATCGACGACCAGCGGTTCCGCACTAACGGTGATCGCACGCAGAACATCGATGCAATGAACCAGATCCTTGAAGCAGAGTTCCGCTGTCGGACCACTGCCGAATGGGAACACATCCTGGCCGATGCCGGTCTACCGCACAGCACGATCAACGGCATTGACGCGGTGCTGAAGCATCCCCAGGTGCTGGCGCGCAATATGATTGTAGACGTCAGTGACAAGGTGGTAGGAACGGTCAAGATCGCCGGAAATCCGATCAAGATGTCTTCATTTGATGATGAGGTGTCACGCCCGCCGATGCCCGCCGTAGGTCAGCATAACGCAGAAGTCTACGGAGACCTGTTGGGCTACAGCGAGTCCGAGATCGAGGCCTTGCGTGAGGAGGGTGTGATTTGAACCTGGTTGCTCCGGTGAACATAGTAGAACTGCTGCGGCAACTGCGTGAAGGCGATGGCGCCCTGCAGAACGAGATTGCACGCGTTCTGCAACGCATACGTGAAGCTGAACCAACGCTGAAGGCGTTTATCGATGAGCCCGGGCGCGAACAGCGTCTGATGAAACAGGCCGCTGCGCTGGAAAGCGAGTACGCCGACAGGGCAAAACGGCCGCCGCTCTACGGCCTGCTGATCGGGGTGAAGGACCTGTTCCGAGTGGACGGTTTTGAAACCCGCGCCGGCTCACGGCTCTCCGCTGAGCTGTTTGCCGGACAGCAGGCCTCGTCGGTCACTCGCTTGGTGGAAGCTGGAGCACTGGTGGCCGGTAAGACCGTTACCACCGAGTTTGCCTATTTCTCGCCGGGGCCCACTCGCAATCCGTGGAACCCCGAGCACACCCCGGGCGGATCGAGCAGCGGCTCGGCGGCGGCGGTAGCAGCAGGCATGTGCCACGCTGCGCTGGGGACGCAGACCATCGGCTCGGTCATTCGTCCTGCGGCGTTCTGCGGAATCGTAGGCTACAAGCCGAGCTTCGGCAGGATTACCACCGACGGTGTCTTCCCGTTCTCGGTTTCCGCTGATCACGTTGGAGTCTTTGCGTCCGATGTTGCCGGTGTGGCGCGGTTGGCGGCGGTACTGTGCCGGCCGTGGAACCACAAGGCTGCGGCCAGAGAGCCGGTTCATAAGAAATCGGTAGTGGCCGTTCCCTGTGAGCGTTATCTGGCGCAAGCCGATGCGGGTGCCCGCCGGGCGTTCGAGCGTGGATTGGAACGGCTGGCAAACGGCGGTGCGCGTATCGAACAGTCGTCGCTGCTGGATGACATTGACCAGATCAACGCTGCCCACAACGACATGATTGCCGCCGAGTTTGCTCAGGTGCACGCGGCCTGGTTCGATAAGCAGCGCAAGCGCTACAGTGAGACAAGCGCCGAGCTGGTACAACGCGGCCGGGAGGTAGATTCGCAGCGGGTCAGCCAAGCGAGGCAGGACCGCAGCAGGCTGCGCGAGCGTATCACGCAGGAATCCGAACGCCTCGGCGCCTCATTGTGGGCCAGTCCAGCGAGTGCTTCAGCGGCACCGCGCGGTATCGAGGCTACCGGTAGCCCCATAATGAACCTGCCGTGGACCTACGCCGGGGTTCCGGCGCTAACCGTACCGTGCGGACTGAGCGAGGATGGACTACCGCTCGGGTTGCAGCTGTGCGGCTGCTACGAGGGCGACGAAGCCCTGGTAGCACGCGCAGCGCGGATCGAGGCGATACTGGCCGCGTCTAGCGACGATTGACTGCAGCCGCACCCGCTTCAGACCACCCCCCTCAAACCGCACGCTCCCGGCGAAGCTGTTCGATTTGGTCCGCATCGTAGCCGAGTTCGGACAGCACCGCTACGGTGTGCTCTCCCAGGAGCGGCGCCGGCCGTTCAGCACGCGGCGTGGTGCGGCTCATCTTCATCGGGTTGCCAAGCGAGCGAACCGGGCCGGCGCTCGGGTGCTGCGTACTGACTATCATATTGCGCGCTGCCATATGCGGATGATTGAGGATCTGCTCGGGCCTGTTGATTGGTCCGCACGGTATGCCGGCGGCTTCGAGTTTTCCGATCCAGTAATCCACCGGGTGGCGTGCAAACTGTTCACTCAGCAACGCATCGAGTTCTTCGCGGTGTGCCACTCGCTCTGCGTTGCTGGAAAACCGCCTGTCGCTGCCGATAGTTGCATCGATACCGAGGGTCTCGATCAGCAACTTCCAGTGCCCCTCGGTTCCCGCTGCTACAATGAACCAGTCATCGGCTGCGTGGAACGGCTGATAGGGGGCGATGTTTGGATGGGCGTTGCCGCGCTTGGCCGGTGCGCTGCCGGTAGCCAGATAGGCCGAGGCGACGTTTGCCAACCAGGTGGTCTGGCAATCCAGCAGTGCCAGGTCCAGCTCCTGGCCCACGCCGCTTGACTGCCGTTCGTACAGCGCAGCTACAATCGCCAGGGCAGTGTAGATGCCGGTGGTTATATCGGCCATCGGGGTCGGGAAACGCGTTGGTCCGTGGTCGGGCTCACCGGTCAGCGCCATGGTGCCGCTCATTGCCTGGGCGATGACGTCGTAGCCGGGTTTCTCGGCTTCGGGGCCCGTGAGCCCAAAACCGGTGATCGATGCCCAGATGATCCGCGCGTTGCGTCCCCGTACCCGCGCGGCATCGATTCCGAGCTTTTCGCGCGTTGCGCGTCTGGGAACATTATGGATCAGTACATCCGCCCGGTCCACCAGGCAGTCCATGATCTCACGCGCCCGGGGAATCTGCAGGTCGAGCGTGATGCTGCGCTTGTTGCGATTGGTGCCCATGAAGTAGGAGCTCTCACCGGCAACAAACGGCGGCCCCCAGCCGCGTGCCTGATCGCCGCCTGCGGGACGTTCGACCTTGATCACCTCGGCACCAAAATCTCCGAGCAGTTGCGCGCAGTAGGGGCCCGCGAGCGCCTGTGTCAGATCGATAACCCGAATGCCGTTGAGTACTTCCAATGCCGTCCTCCTGCCTGATCTATGCGCTCGATTATATGCTGCATCCCGGTGGGCGTCCATTTTCATACTCACAAAAGTGTATTACAATCCGAGCGCGAAGGAGAGTTCATGAAGTTTCCCGGCATACTTATTGGCGACAGCCACAGCATCACGCGCACCGTTGAGCAATCCGACACCGCCGGCAACTACTGGGACAGCGATGTGGGGCAATTGCTGTCGACTCCCAGTATTGTATCGATGATGATAGAAGCCTCGGCACGCATGGTTCACCCGAAGCTCCCCGACGGATTCATTTCTGTGGGCAAGAGTGCCGAGGTTGTGCACGAGCATCCGTCGGTTGTGGGTGCCGTTGTGACCATGACCGTCTCGATTGAAAGCTTCGATGGCTATCATATTGGCATAGCGATGCAGGCACACGACAACAACGGACTGATAGCCCGCGGGGCACACGTGCGCTCGATTGTCAACGCCCACTGGTTGCAGGTCAAGATATCAAACCGGATCAACAAGACACTCTGATTGGGTCCGTCAGGCGCCTCAGGCCGGCGCTGCCTCGCTACAGCACAATCAAGGTCATACGCGATAGCTGAAAACGCCGTGGGGGTTGTGTAGCCCGAACACTTCCACTATTATTCGGTAGCCCCAGATCCAAGGAGTGTTGTCTATGGAAAAACTGTTCAAGCTGAAGGAGCACAATACCACGGTCAAGACCGAAGTATTGGCTGGACTGACGACGTTTCTCACGATGGCCTACATCCTGATCGTCAACCCGTTGATCCTTTCTGACGCCGGAATGGACTTCGGCGCGGTGTTCACGGCAACGGCGTTGGCATCGGCTATCGCTACGCTGGTTATGGCCTTTGTGGCAAACCTGCCGTTTGCGCTGGCCCCAGGGATGGGACTCAACGCGTTCTTTGCTTACACGGTTGTAATCGGCATGGGATACTCGTGGCAGTTCGCGTTGACCGCAGTATTTCTGGAAGGCATCATATTTATCGTACTGACGATGCTTAACATTCGCGAGGCGATCGTTAACTCGATTCCGATGAATGTCAAGCGTGGTATTGCGGTGGGTATCGGTCTCTTCATCACCCTGATTGGCTTGAACAACGCCGGTATTGTTGTTCCGTACGAGGCCACCATGGTGACGCTCGGCGACGTTACCTCCGGCGGAGCGCTGCTGGCTCTGATCGGTCTGATCATCACCGGCGGGCTGCTGGCGTTCAAGATAAAGGGAGCGCTGCTGCTGGGCATCGTTATTACCGCACTCATCGGTTTTCCAATGGGCATCACTCAGCCGCCGAGCGGCAGCTGGGCTCCGCCTTCGCTGGCGCCGACCTTTGCTCAGTTTGACTTCTCGCAGGTGTTCTCAACCGACATGCTGATTGTGCTGTTCACGTTCCTTTTTGTCGACCTGTTTGATACCGCTGGAACGCTGATCGGTGTGTCCACCAAGGCCGGTATCATCAAGCCCGACGGCACCATTCCCAAGGCCAAAGAGGCGCTGTTTGCCGACGCGGTTGGCACAACCGTTGGTGGGCTCCTGGGAACTTCAACGGTGACCACCTACATCGAGAGTGCATCCGGTGTTGCCGAGGGCGGTCGTACCGGTTTGACCTCGGTGACCACAGCGGTTCTGTTTCTGCTGGCGCTGTTTGTATCGCCGTTGTTCCTGATGATTCCCGGTGCAGCGACTGCTCCGGCATTGGTGCTGGTGGGTCTGTTCATGATGGGACCGGTCAAGGACATCGATCTGGAGGAGTACACCGAGGCAATTCCAGCGTTTCTGGCAATCATCATGATGCCGTTTACCTACTCGATTGCCGAAGGTATCATCTTTGGTGTTCTGGCCTACGTTCTGCTCAAGCTTATCAGCGGACGTCACAAAGAGATCCCGATCTCGACCTACGTTGTAGCGCTGATCTTTATTCTGCATTTCGTCGTGAATTGATTCGGCAACGGCTGTGCTTCAAACCGCCCTACCGCAGGGCGGTTTTTTCATAATTATTCCATTTTCGGCTCCATTTGCATAAGAAACGTAGACATTTGCCCCCGGTTCGGCGTAGAGTAAGGGATACCGACAGTGGTACAAGGAGGAATCAAAATGAACAAAACACGTATGCTGGCTCTGGTGACCGCAGCAATGCTGATTGCTGCAACCGTGTTTGGTGCGGGGGCGGCGGATCGCCCTGACGTGATCGGAATCTCGAAGATCGTTGCTCATCCGGCACTGGACGCGGTCGAGCAGGGCATCATGGACGAACTGGCCTATCTGGGCTACGAGCTCGAGTATGACCTGCAGAACGCTGCCGGTGATATTTCCACCGCAGCATCAATAGCCACCAAGTTTCGCAGTGATCGTGTCCGGGTTGCCGTCGGAATCGCCACCCCAACATCGCAGGCGCTGGTGAACGCCATCAGCGACATCCCTGTGGTATACTCGGCGGTCACCGATCCGGTGGACGCGGGTCTGGTTGACAACTATCAGCGCGGTGGTCCAAACGTTACCGGTGTATCTGATATGACCCCGGTAAAGGCGCAGATCGAAATGCTGGCGCGGCTTACCGACCTGCAGACCCTCGGTCACGTCTACGCCTCCGGCGAGGCAAACGCGGTAACGCTTGCCAACATGGCGCGTGAGGCCGCCGACGAGCTTGGCATCGAGTTTGTCGAAGCCACGGTCACCAACTCGGCCGAAGTCCGTCAGGCAACCCAGTCGATCATAGGCCGGGTGGACGGTATCTACGTCAGTACCGACAACACCGTTGTGTCAGCGCTGAGCTCACTGGTGGAAGTGGCAAACGCCGCCGGAGTCCCGGTGGTTACCGCTGATCCCAGCTCAGCCGAAGAGTTCGACGTACTCGCCGCCTGGGGTTTTGACTATTACAAGATGGGGCGTGCTACCGGCCGGGTGATTGCCCAGATTCTGGAGGGGACACCAACGTCGGATATCGGGACTGTGTTCATGACTGATCCCACGGACATTGACCTGCTGATCAACCTCGATGTTGCCGATGCACTGGGTATTACCTTTCCCGAGGACATCCTCGAAACTGCCGGCAAGATCGTTGAGAACGGAGTGTTGCGCACGCAGTGATCGAAGGAATCCTGGTCGAAGGGCTTGTCTACAGTCTGATGGTCCTGGGGGTGTTCATCACCTTCAGGATCCTCAACTTTCCCGATCTCACCGTTGACGGGTCCTTTCCGCTGGGAGCCGCTATTATGGCGGTGATGATTACGCAGGGCGCCAGTCTCTGGTTTGGTCTGGCCATCAGCTTCCTTGGTGGGCTGGTGGCAGGCATGGTGACCGCGCTGATTCACAACAAACTCAAGGTACCTAACCTGTTGGCCGGCATTCTCACTATGACCATGCTCTGGTCAATCAACATCCGTGTGCTCGGGAACCGGGCCAACCTTCCGCTGCTGCGGCAGACAACCATCCTGACGCACGTGCGTGCAATGGCCACCGATGTGATGAGTAGCGTCGTGGCCGTGCTGATCTTCTTTCTTGCCGTCACGCTGATTGCCAAGTTCCTGGTAGATCTGTTCTTCCGTACCGACCTGGGGCTTACGATGGGCGCCATGGGCAACAACGAACAGATGGTTATAGCAACCGGGGCTAATCCCGAGACGTTGAAGCTGATTGGCGTTGGGCTCTCCAACGCCCTGGTAGCGTTGTCGGGCGCCTTTGTTGCCCAGTACCAGGGATTCGCCGATGTCAACCTCGGGCAGGGGATCATTATTGCCGGACTGGCATCGGTTATGATAGGGGAGTTTCTGATCCGATCCAACCGGATCTGGATCCTGACCGCGCGCGCGGTGCTGGGGTCGATTCTCTACCGCGGGATCATGTATCTCGGTCGCTACTACGGCTACTACGTCAACCTGACGCCCAACGATCTCAAGTTGATCACCGGCCTGCTGATCATCGTTAGCCTGGTGATTACCCAGATGCGAACCAGCAAGCCCAAGGCGCTGCTTGTGTTGCCGGGGGCCGGCGGCGAAGAGGCCCCGCCGGCCGGCGCTGCCCGCGCTGCCGCGACTGGCAAGGGTGCCCTATGATCCGCCTGGAATCGATCACCAAAGTGTTCAACCCTGGAACTGTCAACGAGAACACGGCGCTGCGCAACGTTTCGCTCCACGTGCGTGAAGGTGACTTCATCACCGTAATTGGCAGTAACGGTGCCGGCAAGAGCACGCTGCTCAATCTTGTATCGGGGACCTTCATGCCGACTGCGGGCAAGGTCTTTGTAAATGACATCGAGGTCACGCGCCATCCGGAATACAAACGCGCGCGTTACATCGGACGCATCTTCCAGGATCCGCTTCTGGGTACGGCATCCAACATGAGCCTGGAAGACAACATGATGATCACCTATCGCAAGGGCTTCAAAGGGCCGCGGATCAGTCTCAACAACAGGATGCGGGGCTTCTTCCAGGAACGCCTGACACATCTGGAAATGGGGCTCGAGGATCGGCTCAAGGACAACGTCGGGCTGCTTTCCGGGGGCCAGCGGCAGGCGCTGACCCTTCTGATGATGGTGCTGTCGGAGCCGGAGCTGATTCTGCTCGACGAACACACCGCGGCGCTGGACCCCAAGAATGCGCAGATGGTGCTCGACCTGACGATGCGCTTTGTGAACGAGTACCGGCTTACCACTGTGATGGTGACCCACAACATGCCGCACGCCATCCAGTACGGGAATCGGCTGCTGATGATGGACAAAGGTGAGATCATCCTCGATGTCGATGGCGAGGAAAAGCGCAGCCTGACCGTTGACAAGCTGGTACGGAAGTTTCACGAGATTCGCCATCGGACCTTCGAAAGCGACGAAGTGCTGCTTTCCGAGGTGGAATAGTAACCGAGCGAAAAGCTCGCGCGGCTATTGAAAAGACACCTCCTTCTCGGTATATTTAGTGCTCGATTTCTCAGGAATCCTCGTACGCGCAATGGTGCGTACTACTACCCCAATAAAGATTCACTGAAAGCAGCACGAGAGCTACGGAAGAAGGAAATACTATGGATCAACGTGTAGAGAAGATGCGGAATATCGGTATCAGCGCGCATATCGACTCCGGAAAAACTACCCTTACTGAACGCATTCTGTTCTATTGCCAGAGGATCCACGCGATTCACGAGGTTCGCGGTAAGGACGGCGTTGGTGCCACAATGGACTCTATGGACCTCGAGCGCGAACGGGGCATCACAATACAGTCGGCGTCCACCAACGTCACCTGGAAAGACTACGTCATCAATATCATCGACACTCCCGGCCACGTTGACTTCACTATCGAAGTTGAGCGCGCGCTGCGGGTTCTCGACGGGGCGGTGCTGGTGCTGGACTCGGTTGGTGGGGTGCAGTCGCAGACGCTGACGGTGGACCGGCAGTTGAGCCGCTATAACGTGCCGTTCATCGCGTTTGTCAACAAGTGCGATAGAACCGGTGCCAATCCGCAGCGGGTGCGCGACCAGATCGAGGAGAAGCTGGGACACAATGCGGTCTTGATGCAGCTGCCGATCGGGCTCGAAGACCGTTTTGTGGGAGTGGTAGACCTGGTGAGCATGAAGGCCCACTACTACGAAGGTGATTTTGGCGAGATCATCCGTGAGGATGAAATTCCCGCCGCGCTTGTCGAGCAGGCTGAAAGCTATCGCGAACGTCTGCTGGACGCCGCCACGCTGTTTTCTGACCAGCTGGCCGAAGCCTACCTGGATGGGGATGTCGATTCCGCCATGCTCGTGGAGGCTGTCCGCAGCGGCACCCTTACGCGCCAAATGGTGCCGGTCTATATGGGGAGCGCGTACAAGAACAAGGGCGTGCAGGGCTTGCTGGACGGCGTGTTGCGCTACCTGCCGGACCCGTCACAGCTGCAGTACACCGCGCTCGACCTGGATAACAACGAAGAACCGGTGGATCTCAAGTCTGACGGCGCTATGCCTACCGTGGCGCTGGCTTTCAAGCTCGAAGAGGGTCAGTACGGACAGTTGACCTACGTGCGCATCTACCAGGGAGCCATCAAGAAGGGTATGGATCTCTACAATACGCGCGCGCGCAGGAAGATCAAGGTCGGGCGGCTGATCCGGATGCACGCTGACAGTACCGCCGATATCAACGAAGCGCTGGCCGGTGACATCGTTGCGATCTTTGGCATCGACTGCGCATCCGGTGATACCTTTGTTGCGCCGGAGCTGAACTACTCGATGACCTCGATGTACGTGCCCAATCCGGTTATCTCGCTGGCGGTCAAGGCCAAAGATAAAGCCTCGGAAGACAACATGGGCAAGGCGCTCAACCGCTTCACCAAGGAAGACCCGACGTTCCGCAGCTTTGTTGACTCCGAGTCCAACGAGACGATCATCCAGGGTATGGGCGAGCTGCATCTGGAGGTATACATCGAGCGCATGCGTCGTGAGTATCGTGCCGAGGTCAGCACCGGCATGCCGCAGGTAGCCTACCGTGAAGCGATCAGCGCGCGGGCCGATTTCGACTACACGCACAAGAAGCAGACCGGTGGCTCGGGACAGTTTGCGCGTGTGGCGGGCTTCATCGAGCCCCTGACCGAGGGCGACTACGAGTTTGTCGACAACATCAAAGGCGGTGTGATTCCCAACGATTACATACCTTCGTGTGACAAAGGCTTTCGTACTGCGATGCAGAAAGGCAGCGTGATCGGGTTTCCGATTGTCGGTGTTCGTGTAACCATCAATGACGGGGCAACACATCCGGTTGACTCATCTGACATGGCGTTCCAGGCTGCGGCGCTGGCCGCGTTCCGCCAGACCTATCCCAAAACCAGGCCGGTCATCCTGGAACCGATCATGAAAGTCACGGTTGAAGGGCCCACCGAATACCAGGGCAACATTTTTGGCAGTTTGAATCAGCGCCGTGGTATCATATTGGCGTCGTCAGAGGACGGGAAATCTTCCACCGTGGAGGCCGAGGTGCCACTGTCGGAGATGTTCGGATACTCTACCGTGCTGCGGTCGCTTACCCAGGGCAAGGCGGAGTTCTCGATGGAGTTCCTCAAGTACGGACGCGTGCCGCAGAGCGTTGCCGAAGAGCTCATCAAGAAGTATCAGGAAAGCAAGAACAAGGAGAACAAGTAACCATGGTGAAAGAAGACCTGGTACGTCGCAGTCCGCTGCGCATACTCGAGCAATCGATTCACGGTGGACTGGGTGCGGGTAATGTCGGCGTTATCGCCTCGCGCAAGGGCGTTGGCAAGACCGCCTGTCTGGTGCATATTGCCACCGATACCCTGCTGCAGGGCAAGCACGTTATCCACGTCAGTTTTGCCTCGCGCACCGATCACATCCTCAGCTGGTACGAAGACATCTACCGCGAGATCGCGCGTAAACGCGAACTCGACGATCCGATGCAGATCCACGATGAACTGGTACGCAATCGTGTTGTCATGAACTTCTCACAGACGGGGATCGAGGCCGAGCAGCTGCTTCAGAGCCTGCGTGCAATGATAGTACACGGTGGTTTCTCCGCTGATATCATAATGATCGACGGCTACGACTTTCGTTGCGGTGATCCCCGGAGCGTTGCCGCAATCAAAGCGTTTGCTGCAGAACTCGGGATATCGGTGTGGTTCAGTGCTACGCTGCACCGCGAAGATCCCGAGGTTGACGAATACGGCGTTCCGAAGCTGCTGAGCCGCTACATGGACTCCGTCAGTGTTCTCATAACGCTGGCGCCGGTCGGGGAGCGCGTTCAATTGCAGCTGGTCAAAGAGCACGAACGCTACGTTCAGGAAGATTTGTCGCTGATTCTCGATTCACACACACTGCTGATCGTCGAGCCGTAGCCGAGCAGTCCCGCAACCGGATTATGCAGTTCAGCGCTCGCGGGTCACACCGGCTCGCGGGCATTTTTGTGCAACAGGGCAACGGCTGCACCACGGAGACTGGGGGGTGCAGATCTGCTGCCCGAAGCGCACCAGTAGTTCGTTAACCGCGATCCACCACTGTGTCGGCAGAACGTGTTGCAGTTCGATCTCGCTCTGATCCGGGGTCCGGGTTGTTATCCAGCCAAGGCGATTCGTGATCCGGTGTACGTGAGTGTCTACGCAGATCGATGGAATTGCGAATCCGAGGCCCAGAACGAGGTTGGCGGTCTTGCGCCCAACTCCCGGCAGCGCGGTCAACTGTTCGAGGGTATCGGGTACTGAACCGTCGTATTGCTGTTGCAGAATTTGCGATACCGCGAGAATGCTGTGCGCCTTGGTGCGGTAGAATCCGGCCGGATAGATTGCCGCGGCTACCTGTTGCTGCGTCAGTCCGGCCATTGTATGAGGTGTCTGTGCCAGGGCAAACAGCCGATCGGTGGCCGCGAGGGTGACTTCGTCGCGGGTGCGCAAGGAGATCATCGTGGAGATCAGAATGCGAAACGGGTCAGGCGACCTCAGCGCCACCTGCGAAACAGAAGGGAGGGCGGTGCCTGAGAGAAACGTGCGGATAGCGCCGAGTATCTCTGTGGGGTCAGTCTTCGAGGTCTTCGTCGTCGAGGTCATCTACGGGCGGCGCCGCCGCGGCTCTCTCTGCCGATACCTTGGCACTGCGCTTTGCTTCGGCCTCCAGCCGCTCAAACACCGCCTTTTCGATATCCGCTTTGGATTTCTTCAATGAGAACGAGACCTCGTCCACCAGCAGCTTGAGTGCGTTGTCGAACAGCTTGCGTTCGAGAATCGGTAACTCCTTGACCTTGCTGCGATGGTAGAGCGTTCGTACAACCGTGGCGATGTCAAACACGCTACCTTGCTTGAGAAGATCCAGATTCATCTGGTAGCGCATCTTCCAGTCTGCAGGTATCGCCTCGTATTCATCGGAAACCAGCTTGAGGGCGCCTTCGGCATCTTTCTTGGGCACTATTGCGCGGATCCCGAGTTCCTCGGCTTTGTCTACCGGGACCATGACGGTCATGTCGGTTACTTCCAGGTAGATAACGTAGTAAAGCAGTTTCTTGTCTTTGAACTGGCGCTGTTCAATCGAAAGGACCTGGCCTACGCCCTGCAGCGGATACACAACCTGCTGCTTCTCCTTGAACGTGGTGGTCTTCTTTGTTTGCTTCATCCAGTCGAATATAGCAAAGCGCTCCGGTTTGGTCAAAGGGGCGTTGCAGGCCCCGATAACACAACGCAGCGCGGGGGCCTAGCGCGGGTAGCGTACTACGCCCGGTGCGGGGGTCATTCCCAGCAGGCGAACGTGTTTGAAGGGATGAATATCGAGCGGATTTGGAAACCAGCCGTCTACAACCGTGAGATCGATCAGGTTTACCGCCGGAGAGTGGCTGACCGGCAGTACCACGGCAGTCTCGAGTAGCATGCGTTCGGCGCGGCTGAGCCCTTCAAAGCGTTCATTGCCGCGCAGCGACGCGGCGTCGCGTACTACAGCGTCGTAGTCAGGATTTGCGAATCCGGACTCGTTCAGATTACTGAGCGAGGTCCACATCTGCAGAAAGGTCAATGGGTCGGCGAAGTCACCAATCCAGCTTACCGTGGCAACCGTGTAGGTGCGGTCCGCCGAAAGTGAGTCGAAATAGTCGGGATAATCGATCAGTTCAACGCGCGAAGCGAGGTCGAGATAGTCGCGCCAGCTTTCACGCATCAGCTCGACCACACGCGTGCTCTCGCTGCCGCCGGGAATTCGAAGTACCGGCGACGGTAATCCTGCGCCTTCGGGGTAACCGGCCTGCTCCAGCAGTTCAAACGCCTCATCGAGATCCTGCTCCACAATTCCTACTACCTCGGGATAACCCGGGATTGCGGGTACCAGGGTTGTGGCCGGGGCAAAGTGGATCTCTTCATCGCGGATGCGGTCCCAGGGCAATAGCAACGCCATCGCACGGCGGACTCGCGGGTCATCCCACGGTTGGCGGTCGGCCACGAAGAAGTAGTACGATGTAGCAAACATCGGATTCACGATGATACTGCGCGGCTGGGCTACCGCCTCCAGCGACATTCCACCGGCGACCCAATGAATGCTGCCGTCATTGAAGGCACGTGTGGTGGCCTCGTAGTCTTCGCTGAACACAAATCGCAGTCTGGGGACTCGTACGTTGCGGCGGTCCCAGTAGCGCTCGTTGCGCGACAGCAGCATCTCTTCATCATTATGCTCGATAATGCGAAACGGACCGTTGCCTATGACGTTCTCTCCCCGGTCCCAATCGCCGTTGGCCAGCATATCAGGGTGCACCGGGACAAAGCTGTGATGCGCCAGCACGTCCAGGAAGTGCGGTGCAGGGCGTTCCAACTCAACCTCGAGTACGCCCTCGTGCGGTGCGCGGACAGCCACACTGCGGGGATCAGGATTGTTGCCGCTGCGGTACTGCTCAGCGCCCAGAATCGCGTCGAACAGGAATGAGTAGGCCGACTCGGACTTCGGGTCCAGCAACGCCAGCCAGGTGTCGCGGAAATGACTGGCGGTTACCCGGTCTCCGTTCCAGTAACGGGCGTTTTCGCGCAGATAGAACGTGTAGACAGTACCTTCGGGGTTGATGTCCCATCGTTCTGCTACAGCCGCAACCGGACGCACCGTGAGTGGATGATAGCCTACCAGCCCTTCGTAAATGGCGGTATATATCTGAGCTTCGGTTGACGTGAAGGTTTCGATCGGATTGAACCGAATCCGTGACGGCAGGAAACTGACCACAAACTCGGTCTCCTCCGCTACAGCCCAACCGGCCGAAGAGAGCAGCACGATAAGTATCAGAACTGCCTTCTGCATACGCTTGATCACGTCAACCAGTATAGCAGCTGTCCGGCGCTGTGAAAATGGCTGACCGGCTACATTGCGCTGCGCAGGAATTCGGCAATTCTCTGCAGACCTTCGTGCAGCAGCGCGCGTTCTTTCAGAAAACTCAGCACTACAAACCGGTCCTCGTCCAGGCCGTAGAGGTAGCCCGGGTGCAGAAGCACCCCGCTGTGGCGCAGCAGCGCCAGCGCAAAGCGCTCATCATCCTGTGGCCGGTGAAATCGAGCCACCGCATGAATCCCGCCGGCAGGGTGCAGTACGTCAAGACCTTCCAACCGTGATGCAGTGTCAAGCAGAATCCCGCGCCGTGCGGTCAGCTCGCTCTGCATCGCGCGGCGGAACGCACTACCTGCACCAAACAGAGTCGGCAAGAGCTGTTGCGAAAGCGGCGAACAGTTGAGGTACATGTCATTGGCGAGCTCAAGCTCTGCAACCGCTCTTTGTACTTTCTGTCCGGGACCGCTGACGGCAATCCAGCTCAATTTGAGGTCTGGAGAAGCAAACAGCTTGGATACACCATTGATGGTGAAAACCACCACCTCTGCATCAGCGGCACGTGACATCGGTCTCGGCAGGGATTCACTCTCGTAGAGCAGATCGCTGAAGACCTCATCGCAGATAAGTGCCAGGTTGTGCCGCTCGCATAGCGCCAGTAACTGATCGATTTCGGCGTGGGAGGCCACGTGACCGGTAGGATTATTGGGCGAAACAAGCACCACAAAGCGGGTTGCCGGGGTCAGCGACGCGGCTATAGCGTCTCTGTTCAGGCAGAAACGCTGCTCAAAACGCGTTTCATAGAAGCTGGTGCGCAGGCGCATGTAGCCGGCAACGTGTTCAAACAGCGGATAACCGGGGCGGGGCAGCGCAACGCCGTCGCCGCAGTGGGCAAGCGCCTGAAACAGCAGGCCGTAGCTCTCGGATGCCGATGCACAGATAATGATATGCCCGGGATCGAGTGCCGTGCCGCTGTTGCGGTAGAAATCAGCAATACTACAGCGTGCCGCGAGGGCGCCTTTGGGGTCGGGGTGGTACAGTCGGTCTTTAAACCATGCGCTGCTCGCCTCGATCAGCACCTCGGCGGGAAAGCGCAGACCGTTGCGTTGAAAGTTGGTGTCAATCAGGTCTATAAGCGTGCCCGCGTTGTGTGCGGCGCGGCGCTCGCGTTCCAGGGCGTTGACTTCGCTATCCATGCTTCTGTCCTGAGTGTAGCACTCCGGCGCTGTCTTGCCCAATTGGCGCCGGATCGGTACTTTAACAAAATGAAGCAACTATCTCTTATCGTCCTGTTGGCAGTAGCCCTGATGCTCGCTCCGCTGGGCTTGCAGGCTGCAGATATCTATTCGTGGGAGACCGATCTCGATGCAGCGCTGGCCGAGGCCGAACGCCAGGATCGTGTGGTATTTGCCTACTTTGCCGGGTCGGACTGGTGCAGCTGGTGCCTGCAGCTCAAGGCGGAGGTGCTCGACACGCAGCTGTTCGAGGATTTCTCGCGTAGATTTGTGGTGCCGCTGCTGATCGATTTCCCGCGTGAGCTGCCGCAGAGTGAAGAGCAGCAGCAGGTCAACATAGCTCTAGCGCAGCGCTACGGTGTGAGCGGCTTTCCTACGGTGCTGATTCTCGATCCGTCGGGGGAAGTGATCCATCGTACAGGCTACCTGGCCGGCGGCGCTGGAAATTACGTCACTCGGTTGATGCCGCACGTGCGCCGTTGATCACTGGCGATGAAGCACTATCCAGCGGGCTACGGCGTAGTTGAGCCGGTGGCCGACTATCGGCCGTGGGATGTTGATCAACCGTTTCTGCGGATATACAACGCGGTAGCTTCTCACACAAAGGTTGATATCTATCGCTGCTACGCTCTGTGGCGCTACGCCGAGCAGACCGCCTCGTTGCCCGGTGACATCCTGGAGGTAGGCGTGTGGCGCGGCGGCAGTGCAGCGGTACTGGCGGCAGCGTTACAGCACTTCGCAATCGGCAGCAAGACCGTCTATCTGGCCGACACCTTCAGCGGGGTTGTCAAGGCCGGGCCGCGGGATGACTACTACAAAGGCGGCGAACACGCGGACACTTCCGCAGATACGGTGCGAGCGCTCTTTGCAGAACTGAAGCTGGACCGCTACCAGCTGCTGTGCGGTGTGTTTCCCGATGAAACGGCCGGGCAGATCCCGGCCGCTACAGCTTTCAGCATGTGCCACGTTGATGTGGATGTTTACCAGTCTGCCAGAGACGTTGTTGAGTGGGTCTGGCCGCGGCTTTCGCGCGGCGCAATCGTGGTCTACGATGACTACGGTTTCTACGGATGCGAGGGGGTCACCGCGTTGGGCAATGAAGAGTTTGTCCGTCCTGATCGCATCGTCACCCATAATCTCAATGGGCAGTGTGTCTCAGTCAAGATCCTGCCTTGAAACTTCACGGTAAGCTCGCTACACTCGGCCGTTGTGCAGAGTGAACGAGATTGGGGAAAGCACGCAAACCGCGCCGTGATGATTATGGTGCTGACTGCGTTCCTGGGCTGCAGCACATGGGAGAGCGCGGCGGTTCAGCAGCAGCGGCGTCCGCTGTACAACCTGTTGTTCCGCTGGGAGGCTCAGGGTGGGCGTCGATCTCTTCCAGAAAACTTCCCCAACGTTCTCAACCTGCTCGACGACGAGAAACCGATGCTGGCGCTCTACCGTGAAGATGTGACCAGCGCGGCGGTAACGGAGTTTTTCATCCAGGTTACCGGCTCGCCCGATACGGCGCTGCCGATTCTGTATCACGCTGACCGCAACGATCTTCCGCTTTCACTGGCATTCGGGCTGACTTGGGTTGAAAGCCGCTTCTCGCCCGTGGCGGTCAACCAAAACGCCACCAGCGTTGATCGCGGGCTGTGGCAGTTGAACTCGCTGTCATTCCGCCATCTATCGGAGGATGACTTCTTTGACCCCGACGTGAGCTCACGCCACGGCGCGGACTACCTGCGCCGGTCAATGCGGCTGGCTGAACAGGACCAGCGGACGGCGCTGGCCATATACAACGCGGGACTCGCACGAGTCCGCAGGAACGAAATTCCGGATACCACGCAGCGCTACGTGCAGCGGGTCACGGAATACCAGAGAAACCTCGAGCTGCGGTTCAGGCGCTTCATGCTGAACCGGTTCCCTGCGGCGACAAGTTGAGCCGCAGGGTCAGAGGAACACAGAGCAGGACAGGATGGTTATAGTACTTGAACGGTCGATCCGCGAGGATCACAAGCGCCGAATTCGTGACTTTCTGGAGGCCCGCGGCTTTCGTGTGCGCGAAATTGTCGGCGAGGAAGAGACGATCTTCGGAGCAGTTGGCCATCTTGGCATCGATCTGCGCGAGGTCGAGGTGCTTCAGGGCGTGGCGCGTGTCATCCCGATTTCAAAGCCGTATAAGCTGGCCTCGCGCGAGCTGCAGAAGGACGACAGCGTGCTGCGCGTCGGGCCGGTCAAGATCGGCGGCAGACGGATCGCGGTGATTGCCGGGCCGTGCTCGGTAGAGGGCAAAGACGAAATTCTGGAGGCTGCGCACATGGTGCGCAAGTCCGGTGCCGTGATGTTGCGCGGTGGAGCGTACAAGCCGCGGACCTCACCCTACGCTTTTCAGGGCCTGGGGGTCGAGGGGTTGCGCTATCTGAAAGAGGCAGGCGAGGCTACCGGCATGCCGGTTATCTCCGAGATTGTCTCACCGGAACTGATCGATGAGATGATTGAATACGTCGACGTTCTCCAGGTCGGCGCGCGCAACATGCAGAATTTTGAGCTGCTCAAGGCAATCGGCAGCCGCAATGTTCCGGTCATGCTCAAACGCGGACTGTGCGCAACCATCGAGGAATGGCTGATGGCCGCCGAGTATCTCCTGGCGCACGGGGCGGAAAACGTGGTGCTGTGTGAACGCGGTATACGGACCTTTGAGACCTATACCCGCAATACGCTGGATATATCGTCGATACCGGTTGTCAAGACGCTCAGTCACCTGCCGGTGATGGTGGATCCCAGCCATGCAACCGGCATCCGTGCCAAGGTGCCGCCGGTGGCGCTTGCGGCGGTTGCAGCCGGAGCCGACGGACTGATTGTGGAGGTTCATCCGACCCCCGAAGAAGCACTTTCCGACGGGCCGCAGAGTCTGCACCCGGAGCAGTTTGAGCGTCTGATGCGCGACATAGAAGCGCTGGCGCCGGTGGTGGAGAAGGAGTTACTGCGGCTGCCGGAACGCCACGAACGAGTACCGGCATTTGCTGGCGTTGAAGCAACCGCAGCGGCAACCGAGGCCGAGATGCTGGTAGCGTTTCAGGGAGAGCGTGGCGCGTTCAGTGAGCAGGCGCTGCTGCGGTATTTCCACTCGGATACCGTGGTACCTGCACCGCAACCGGATTTTCGCAGCGTGTTTAATGCCGTGCTCGAGGGACGCTGCCGTTACGGGATTGTGCCGCTGGAGAATTCGCTGGCAGGATCGATTCACGAGAACTTTGATCTGCTGCTGCAGTATCCCGATCTCAGCATAGTAGGTGAGGTCAAAATCCGCATCATCCACAGCCTGATCGGGACGCCGGAATCGTCGATAGAGGACGTAGCCCGGGTTTACAGCCACCCGCAGGGATTGGCGCAGTGCGCCCGTTTTCTTGATGAGCACCCGCAATGGGAACGCGTGCCGTTCTACGATACGGCCGGGTCGGTTGCGCACGTAGCAAAGCTCGGTGAACGCTCGGTTGCCGCAATAGCCAACGCCGAAGCGGCTGCGGTCTACAAGATGAAAGTGCTTCGTGACGGCATCGAGACCAATCCGCAGAACTACACTCGGTTTGCGCTGGTGGCGCGCAGCGAGGATTCGCACGTAGACCGCCCGAGCAAGGCGTCGATCGTTTTTGCCACTCCGGATACTCCCGGCGCATTGCTGTCCTGCATGGCGGTTCTGTCGAACCGCAATCTAAACCTGAAGAAGCTCGAGTCACGCCCGATTCTGGGCAAACCGTGGCAGTACATGTTTTATCTCGACATTGCTCTGCCGTCTGATCCCACACCCTTTGAGCAGGCAATGCAGGAACTGGCCGAAACGGCGCAGGATCTGCGTCTGCTGGGCAAGTATCGCGCGGGGTAGTCATACGGGTCAGTCCCACGGGACGGACGCGTCATGCGCCGGTCGGTGGTATGCCGAGTTTCTGCAGCTGTTCCTGCTCTTCCTTGCGTGTCACGTACGCGTGGCGTTTTTTGTTGACCCGCAGCAGATGCTCCTTGAGCGTAGACAACTCGACGTTGACCGGGCGCAGGCGATTGCGTTGCTCGCGCGAATTTTCGGAACGGATGTAGGTATCGATGGCAGATAGCTGACGATGCAATTCGAACAGCTCTTTGACCTGTTTCTGCAGAAACGAGAACAACTGCTCCTCGCCTGCCTCCTGCAGACGACGTGCGGGACTGCTGACGCGGTTGAGTATTGCACCGTAGAGCCGGATGCGCTTGCGTACCGATTCGCTGAACTGCTCGAAGTCCAGTTCCTGGATGTGGACCGCCGAGGTGTTCTCTTCCATCATTTCAATGCGCATTATTGTCCGATCGGGCGCCTGATTGGTGAGTTGTTCGATCCAGCGCTTGAGCCGCTGCATAAGCGAGACTCTGCGTGCTTTCAGCAGTTCAGCGTTTTCAACGGTTCGCTCCAGTAATGAACTGAGAGTGCCCCCTGCGGTTGCCAGGTTGCGAATCGTCTCCAACAGCATTGTGCGGAACTCCTCGGATGGTTCACGTCGGCTTCTCTGCTGTGGTTGACTGACCTGGATTCGCTCGAGCAATTCGCGTTGCAATTGCGAGCCCTGTGGAGAGAACTCCTCTTCGATTACTTCCCAGGCCAGGTCGGAGAAGAACGGACTCTCGGGCTGCATTTGGGCCCACGCCTTGCGCAGCTGTCTGAGCGTATCCTCGCGGTCAGCTATCGCGCGCGCCGGCTCCAGACGGCAATGCGGTAGTGCCTCAGTCCGTATACGCAATTTGGTGCTTTCGCGCTGATAGGCGGCAATCTCCTTGAGGGTGCCGAGAATGGTGCGCGAGCGGCGCACCAACTGATCCTGCGAGTCCTTGACAATACCGCTCGAGAGCGGATCCTGGTCACGTACCAGCCGCCCGATGTACTCCGCCAGAGACCGGGTCATCAGATGCGTGGAGGTCTCGCTAAGTTGGTGCCAGCGGATGTATTTGATCAGTCCTACCAGATTCTTCATGCGGCTCAGGTTCATGAACTCGAGGTCGAACTGGAAGTAACTCACCAGAAAATCCAGCTGGTTGTCGTATTGCGACAAGCGTATGCTCATCTGCGCGTCGCGTTCGGACTCCAGAAACGCCTCCTCTGAAGGCAACGTAATATCGGAGATCCGCTCGTCCTGCTTGTACGGATCGGGCTGGACAAGGCCCTTTTTCTCCAGCACTTGCAGCAGCGCACGGTACGAGGAGTGAAACACCTGGCACTCCTGTTTGAGCTGTGGAATAGCTGTTGTTTCGAGATGAGTACGACGCTGTTCGAGGGCTTCAGCCAGACGGGAGTTATAGCTGGTCTCGGCTTGCATAACGCCAGCATTATCATATATTCGCTGAAAACAGACAATCCGAACGGCGTTCTTGAAGTACCGCACGCGTTTCCGACGTTACAGGTATGTATGAAGTATTCAACGCTGCTGCTGCTGTCGGCGCTTGTAGCTCTCTTGTGCGGCTGCGAGCTGGTTGGTGGTGAGACGGACGTCATACTGTCGCTGCCATCGTTGCCGGGCTGGCTCGGTGCGCTGCCGGAAGATGTCGGCTACCAGGTAGAATGGCTGGATGCTAGCGGCCAGGCGCAGCGGCGTACGATTGCCGCAGCTTCCCGGCAGATGGTCGTACGGCTGCCGAAGCTCTACAACACCGCGGTCCTGGTCTATGCGGTCATTCCGGGCGACGGCAACGGATCACCGTACTATCGGCTGCTGCCCGGCGGGGCTCTGTTTCCGCACCATGTTCTGGATAGCGGCCGGATGACGCTGTCGTGGAGCGCGGGAGCAGTGGCCTGCGTGATGCGCGAGCTGTCGGTGTTGACCGGCCACCCGGAGCGCTATAACGCGGTTCGTCTTCAGCGGGAGCTTGAGCAGCGAACCGGCGGGAACCCCTGGAGTGTAAACCTTGAGGCCCTTGTTGCGCAGCTGCTGTCCGGGGAATTTCGTGTGACCTCGATCCGGCCGGCGGAGAAATTCCGGGTTGGGATTGCGGTGCCGGCGGGAGTGTGGTACTCAGAGAACCTGCTGCGCCCGGCCGAACAGACCGTGGCGCCGCAAGAAATGCCGCTGCTGGAGCTCGAGCTGACCCGTGGAATGCACCGGCTGTTCCACGCCAGCGGCGGCTGGGTGCTGAATGTGGTAATCGAAGACGACGGTACGCCGCGCTGGACACTACTGCAGCGCGGAGCACGTATCGCGTCCGGCTAACGGGCAACAATATTGACCAGTTTGTTGGGTACCGTTATGACCTTGATCACCTGCCTGCCGTCGGTGAACTCCGTGATGCGCTTGAGCCCAAGTGCGCGCTGTTTGAGTTCGGCTTCCGGCGTATCGGTTGGCAACTCGAGTCTGGCGCGTACTTTGCCGTTGACCTGAACTACCACGGTAACCTGCTCTTCGCGCGTCAGCTGTTCGTCCCAGGCGGGCCACTGCTGTTTTGAGACCGAGGCACTCCTGCCGGCACGCTGCCACAACTCTTCTGCCAGATGCGGCGCGTACGGCGCCAGCAGCAGTACGAACGGCTCCCACGCCGAGCGGTAGAGCGCCTCTTGCTTGTACAGGTCGTTGATGTAGATCATCATCTGCGCGATTGCTGTATTGAACTCGAGCTGTGAGGTGTCGTTGGTGACCTTGCGGATTGTCTTGTGCAGTTGTCGCTGGATGTGCTGCGGTGGTGAACCGTCGAGCAGTTTGCGGTCCGACAGCCGCCAGACGCGATCGAGAAAACGGTGCACGCCGCTGATGCTGCCGGTGGTCCACGCCTTCTCGGCCTCCAGAGGGCCGAGGAACATCTCGAACATGCGCAGCGTATCCGCACCGTACGCTTCAACCACGTCATCGGGGTTGACCACGTTGCCGCGAGACTTTGACATCCGCATACCATCTTCGCCCAGGATCATGCCCTGGTTGACCAGCCGCATGAACGGCTCATCGGTGTTGACCACGCCGATGTCGTAGAGCACTTTGTGCCAGAAACGCGCGTAGAGAAGATGCAGCACCGCGTGCTCGGCTCCGCCTACGTAGAGGTCTACCGGCATCCAGTAGTCGATCTTGTCGCGTGCCGCCAACTCGTGGTCATTGTGCGGATCGAGATATCGCAGGTAGTACCAGCACGAGCCGGCCCATTGCGGCATAGTGTTGGTCTCGCGGCGCCCCTGGCTCCCCGAACCGTCGGGACAACCGGTATTGACCCACTCTTCAACCTTGGCCAACGGCGACTCACCGGTGCCACTGGGTTTGTAGCTCTCTACCTCGGGTAGCCGCAGCGGAAGCTGATCGGTTTTCAGCGGGACAATCCGGTCACCGCAGTGCACCAGTGGGATTGGTTCGCCCCAGTAGCGCTGGCGTGAGAAAATCCAGTCGCGCAGTTTGTAGTTCACTGCTCTGCGGCCCACTTGATTTTCTTCCAGCCACGCGGTAATGCGCTGCTTGAAGACGGCCGTGTCGAGTCCGTCGAACTCACCCGAGTTAACCGCCATTCCCTCGCCGGTATACGCCTCGCAAAGGGTTCCATCATCGCTACGCGCAACGTAGAGCTCGGGTGGCGGCTCTACAACCTGAACTATCGGAAGCTCGAATGCTTCGGCAAACTCCCAGTCGCGCAGGTCGTGAGCCGGAACTGCCATGATTGCACCGGTTCCATAGCTCAGCAGGATGTAATCTGAGATCCAGATCGGAATTCTGCGGTCATTCACCGGATTGACGGCGTACGCACCGGTAAAAACTCCGGACTTGCCCTTCGCCAGGTCGGTACGCTCGAGATCGGACTTAAGACGCGCCTGCTCAACGTAGGCGTCTACTTCGCCGCGCTGCGAAGCGCTGGTAATCTCTGCCACCAGCGGATGTTCGGGAGCCAGCACCATGTACGTTGCTCCGAAAAGGGTATCGGGACGCGTGGTGAAGACTTCGATTTCACCCTCTGCCTCTGCCAGTGCAAAGCGCACGTTGGCGCCCTCGCTGCGGCCAATCCAGTTGCGCTGCATAGCCTTGATCGATTCTGGCCAATCGAGCTTGTCCAGATCGTTCAGCAGGCGGTCGGCGTACTCGGTAATGCGCAGGATCCATTGGCGTAATGGGCGGCGTTCTACCGGGTGATTACCTCGCTCCGAGCGCGGCCCGTCGGGCGTGGTGAGCACCTCTTCGTTGGCCAGCACGGTGCCGAGCGCTTCGCAGTACCAGACCGGGATTTCTGCGCTGTACGCCAGGCCACGTTCGTACAGCTTGAGGAAGATCCACTGCGTCCACTTGTAGTATTGGGGGTCATGGGTCGAGACCTCACGTTCCCAATCGTATGAGAACCCGAGTGACTTGATCTGCTCGCGGAAGCGCTTGATATTCTCTTCAGTGGTAGTTCGCGGATGCGTTCCGGTCTGGATTGCGTAGTTTTCAGCCGGCAATCCAAAACTGTCGAACCCCATTGGATGCAGTACTGCGTAGCCCTGCATGCGCAGATAGCGGCTGTAGATATCGGTGGCGGTGTACCCTTCGGGATGTCCAACGTGCAGCCCGGCTGCCGAAGGATAGGGGAACATATCGAGAACGTAGGCGCGCTTCTGCGGCGGGACCGTGGGATCCTCGGTCACACGAAACGTCTTGTTCTGCTCCCAGAAGTCTTGCCACTTCTGCTCGATGTCCTTGAACGGGTACTTGCTCATAGCGGGCATGATATCGGAGCCTCAGCAAAGGGTCAACGCGAGAGCTGAGGTGGAGGCGGCGGCCGTTGCCGGCTATTGCATGAATCCGCGGATCTCGACGGTACCGCGGTCCATCATCCGACGCAGCTTGCGCGCCAGCCAGTCGCGAATAGGGGCGCGGGTCAGCGGGATAATCAACAGAAAACCGAGTACGTCGGTGATGATGCCGGGGGTAATCAGCACCAGACCGGCAGCAAACAGTAATAGCCCATCGAGCAACGAGGTTGCCGGAAAGCGGCCTGCGTTTACCTCGTATTGGATGCGCATCCAGACCTGGAATCCCTGCAGCTTCGCCAGGTATGCTCCGGCAAATCCTGTGACCACAACCAGAAGAACGGTAGGTAAGGCCCCGATCCAGGTGCCGATACGAATCAGGAGATACAATTCAACCAGTGGCGTTACGGTGAATAGAAGAAACAGCTTTCCCATGGCCATTGAAGCGTAGCACAGCTGCTGCATTTGTAAAAGGGCAAAAAAAACCCCCTCAGGAAAGGAGGTATAAAACCTGAGGGGGTACCGCCAAAAAAATGCTTGCCACTAGCGTGGCTTATTTCATAAAACGAGTAACACTCGCTCTATCTACTGATCAAACAACGCAGCGGATGAAAGGTTACACCGCGCGTTACCGAACACGCTCTGAAATGTAATCGATTGCACGAAGAAATGCAAGTAGCTGACGCCGAAAAAATCAACGATTCGCGCCGTTGTTGTGCTGCTGCAGCGGGCGGAAGCGTACACTTATGATGCGCCGCTTGGCGAGCGATTCGACCCGGAACGTTCCTTCGGCGGTCTCTATTTCATCGCCCTGAGCCGGGATGTGCCCGACACGGCTCATCAGGTAACCGCCAAGCGTCTTGGTGCTGCGTGATTGCGGGAAGTCGGTGTCCAGCAGGTCGTTGACAATGTAGATCGGGGCATCGGCCATGATACGGATCGAGCCGTCGTCGAGCCTGGTAATAGGGTCGTGCTGCTTGACTTCGTGCTCGTCGTAGATCTCGCCGAGAATCTCTTCGATGACGTCCTCCAGTGTTACAATTCCGGCAACACCACCGTACTCGTCGAGTACTACCGAGATGTTGAGCCCTTCCTTGCGGAACTGAGTCAGCATCTCCTCGATCTTGCGCGTCTCGGGCACAAATATGGGTTCGACCATTACATCACGCAGACGCTTCGTGCCGTTTCCCTCGGTGGACTGAATCAGGATATCGCGCAGAATGGCGATGCCGACGATGCGTTCGGGGTCACGGTCGTACACCGGGATCCGCGTATATCCCTGCTTGCTGACGTCGCGCAGCGCGTCCTTGATGCTGGTGTCCTGCTCGAGGCTGAAGACGTTGGTTCGGTGGGTCATGATTGCCTGCACAGTTACGTCTCCAAAGCGGAACACGCGCTTGACCATGCTGGACTTGGAGTTCTCGAGTACACCGAGGTACTCAGCGTGTTTGACCAGGTAGAGGATACCTTCGCGCGTAACGCCCACGTTGGAAGCCGCACCGGTCAGCCGGGTGATAAACGCTGCAATTGAAGACACGGCCCATACGATCGGACGCAGCAGCAGCTCGAGCAGCATGATGAATCGAACCGTGTGCACGGTCCACGCCTCGTTGTGCACAATGGCGAGCTGCTTGGGTGCGACTTCGCCGAATATCAGTACCAGCAGGGTGAGAATGCCGGTGGTAGCTGCCAGGGCAGCGCTACCAAACAGGCGGATTGTCAATTCGCTGGCCATAACCGAGGCGCCGATATTGACGATATTGTTGCCGATCAGAACGATTGTCAGCAGCCGCTCGGGTGAGCTGGTGGCACGGAATACCAGCTCACCGCGTCTGCCCCATTTCTCGCGGATGTAGTGCACCTGAGCATCAGAAAGCGAGGTGAACGCGGTTTCGGTCCCCGAGAAGAAGCCCGACAGACCCAGAAGGGTAGCGATGCCTACAATACGCGTGAGCATCGGATATCTCTGGAAATAGTGTTACTGTCAGGAAGCGGGTCGGGCTGGTCCATACACTCCGACCCAAATGGTACACAATTGGGTTATCGTGCGCAAGTGCAGCTGATAACGGTAGCTGCTGTCGCAGGCGCACGCGCGGCGCCTGCGACGGGCAACGCTACTCGACGTGCAGGATATCCTTGATGGCCTTCTGCAATGACTCCTTGGGCAGCGCTCCCTGCGCCATCTGCGGTTGATCGCTCATCGGGATAAACAACAGCGACGGGATGCTCTGAATACCGAAGGCGGCCGCGAGCTCCTGTTCTTTGTCGGTGTCGATCTTGTAGACGTGCATTTTGCCTTGATACTCACTGGAGATTTCGTCGAGTATCGGTGCCACCATCTTGCAGGGGCCGCACCAGTCGGCGTAGAAATCCACAATCGCCGGCAGGTCTCCCTGGTATTCCCACTCCTTCTTTTGCTCAAAGTCGAATATCTTCTCTTTGAAACTCTCTTTGGTAAGCAGTTCGGGCATCGAATTATCCTCTCAATATAAGATTTTCTATATATAAGCTAACAAAACCGGCGCTGATTGTAAAGGGTTAGTGCAACACTTCGCTGCCGGTCTTTGAGCAATGCTTGTGCAAAGTGCCATCGCGCGCTAAACTCCGGCGTAACTATGATAGCAAAGATACTTCTCATGATAATCTTGTTCGCGGGCTCGCTTCCGGTTGCGCGGGCCGAACAGCCCGGGCCCATGCATCACACCGGAGCGTTAACGGTAGCACTGGGAGACTATCATTTTCCGGGGATCCTTGACAGCTACGATGTGGTTCTGTACTACGGACACCCGCTCTCACGCGCAATGGGTATCCTGGGTGAGAAACCGCTCGAGGATCTTGCGCGGCGGCTGCGGACAACCGCAGCTGCCTTTGACGAGCTCGACAATACGCGCGGCGTGATTCCCGGCTTTCATATTGTCTACGCTACCGTCTATCCCGAGGGCGACATTGGTGTCATTGGACGGTCTACCTTGCAGCGCTATATCGATTACGCCGAAGAGAACGATATGGTAGTTGTGCTGGACCACCAGCTGGGACGCTTCGATGTGGTGGAATCGGTGCGGCAGATGCTGCCCTGGCTGCAATACCGCAGTGTGCACTTCGCAATCGATCCTGAGTGGTCGACAGATAGGCCCAACGAAGTGATCGGTTCGGTGACCGCAGCCGAGATCAACGAGATTCAGCGGATCATGCAGGAGTATCTGATCGAACACGAGATAGCGGAGCGCAAGATCCTGCTGGTGCACCAGTTCAACTGGCGCATGATCGAGAACCCCCATGAAGTGCGCGCAGACTTTGAACGCATCGATCTGGTTCATAACGCCGATGGTTTCGGCCCTCCCGAGGACAAATACGCATCATGGGAGTATAATAGGCGAGCAACAAACATGCCGCTGAAGGGTTTCAAACTCTTCTATCCCAAGGCGTGGCGCGATTGGGGCTACGATGATCCGCTGATGACCCCGCCAGAGGTTTTTGCGCTTGAACCGCGGCCGGTAGTGATCCAGTACCAGTAGCGCGCCAACGGAGCCTCCGATGCCAGAGCCCAACGTTCAGGAACAGGTCGAGTTAATTCGCGAGGTGTTTTCTTACGCCAACCGTTTTCAGGATTCGACCTTTGTTATCCAGATCGACTATGCCATTCTGGCGCACCCCTATCTGGCCAATCTGGTCAAAGACCTCGTGCTCCTGAAACAGGCCGGTATCAACATAATTCTGGTGCCCGGTGCCAGAGGACGCATCGATGAAGTGCTTACACGCTACGGTATCGCCTGGGAGTGCCGGCGCGGTGTGCGGATTGCAACCTCCGAGGCGATGCCGTTCATTAAGATGGCCGCGTTTGATACGGCCAATACGCTGCTGACACTGTTGACCGCCTACAGTGCCAACGCTGTTATCGGAAACTGGGTCAAGGCACGTGCGCGTGGGGTGGAGAACGGAGTCGACTATTGCGAATCCGGGGTTGTAGAGCGGATCAAGATCAACCAGCTGCGCACCGTACTCGACCAGGGGATTGTACCGGTGTTTCCGTGTATCGGCTGGAGCTCATCGGGCAGGCCGTACAACGTTTCCTCGCGTCAGCTGGCATCAACGCTGGCTTCGGAGTTGCACGCCGAAAAACTCTTCTTCATCACCGATGCCGGCGCACTGTTCGGCAAGGATTACGCAATACCCGAGGGCGTTGATCTGACCACCGATGACCGTGTCTCGCGCATGACGGTATCCGAGGCCCGGAGCTTTCTGGAAGTCAATCGCGGCCGCGAGGCGGAGACCATGTACGAACTGGTCGAGTTTGCCTACGCTTCGGGCGTGCACGGTGTCGAGCGGATCCACATCGTGGACGGGCGCATCGAAGGGGTGATCCTGAAGGAGATCTTCTCCAACCTGGGCCTCGGTACCATGGTGCACGCCAACATATACCAGAGTGTGCGCAGCATGCGCCAGGAAGATGCTGCCGATGTCTACCGGCTGATGCGTCCCCTGGTTGAGCAGGGTGTGCTGGTGCAGCGAACCGAAGAGAGATTGTCCGAGCTCTATCCGGACTTCGTAGTCTACGAGACCGACGGCACAATCCACGGCTGCGCGGCGCTGCACCAGTTCCCATCCGGGGAGGCCGAGATCGCCGGTGTTGCGGTTGATCCGCGCTACTCTCACCTCGGCATTGGCCACAAACTGATCAGTTTCCTGGTGGAGAAAGCGCGCCGCCTCGGCCTGAGCCGTGTCTTCGTACTGACCACCGCGACCAGCGACTGGTTTCACGCGTTGGGCTTTCGTGAAGCAAGCCGCGGAGACCTGCCGCAGGATCGTCAGCTGCACTACGACGAGGGCCGCCGCTCGCGCGTGCTGGTTCTCGATCTGCGGTAGGGCTTCAATTTTCGCTTCTGAACTGGTCTGGTTGCCGTTGGGCGGCTGCAGCAGTATATTTCGTTCAGAAATCAATCATTAGCACAGCATCGCAGTTTGGCCAAAGGAGAGACCCGCATGTCGAAGCATCAATTTCAGACAGAAGTCAATCAACTGTTGCACCTCATTGTTCACTCGCTGTATACCCATCGCGACATTTTCCTGCGAGAGCTGATTTCCAACGCATCGGACGCACTGGATAAGCTGAAGTACCTCACCATCACCGACGATGCCTTCAAAGATTTTGCATTCGAGCCGCGTATCGATATCTATTTCGATGAAAAGGACGCCGGCACTATCACGGTGTCGGACAGCGGAATTGGTATGAACGAGCAGGAACTGGTGGAAAACCTCGGTACCATAGCCCGCTCGGGGACCAGGAACTTCCTGGCCCAGCTTTCCGGTGACAGCCGCAAGGACTCCAGCCTGATCGGCCAGTTCGGGGTCGGTTTCTACAGCTCGTTCATGGTGGCAGACAAGGTCGAGGTCATCAGCCGCAAGGCCGGTGAAGAGCAGGCCTGGAAGTGGACTTCGGATGGCAAGGGAGAGTTCGAGATCGAGCAGAGCAGCCGTGATACAAACGGAACAACGGTAACGCTCCAGCTCGCCGATGAAGGCAAGGAGTTTGCCACCCGTTGGCGGATAGATGAGATCGTCAAGAAGTACTCCGATCACATTGCGTTTCCAATCTACCTGCACTATACCAGAACCGAGTACGACGACAAGGGCGGCGAAAAGGGCAAGGAAGCCAAGGTTGAGCAGGTCAACAGCGCCAGCGCGCTGTGGAAGAGGCCCAAGAGCGACCTCAGTGAAGAGGACTACAAGGAGTTCTACAAGACTATCGCGCACGAGGATGAAGATCCTCTGCTCTATACCCACACGCAGGCCGAGGGAACACTCGAGTACACTACGTTGTTCTACGTTCCGCGCCACGCGCCGTTCGACATGTACAACGTCGATTATCGACCCGGTGTCAAGTTATACATCAAACGGGTTTTCATCACCGACGATCAGAAGGATCTGATGCCGGCCTACCTGCGTTTTGTGCGTGGTATCATCGACAGCGAGGACCTGCCGCTCAACGTAAGCCGCGAGACGCTGCAGCATAACCGGGTGCTGGCCAATATTCGCCAGGCCGGGGTCAAGAAACTGCTCGGCGAGTTCCAGCGGCTTGCCACCGAAGATCCCGAGCGCTACACGCAGTTCATCGAGCAGTACAACCGCCCGCTCAAGGAGGGGCTGTACTCGGATTTTGGTAACCGCGAGGCGTTGCTCGAGCTGGTGCGCTTCAAGTCCTCGAACGTAGAAGGCTACACCAGCCTGGCCGAATACAAGCAGCGTATGCTGCCGGACCAGAAGTCGATCTACTATACCAGCGGCGATAACGAAAACGCATTACGCAACTCCCCGCTGCTGGAAGCATATCGCAAGAAAAACATCGAAGTACTGATCATGGATGACGATATCGATGAGATCGTTGTTCCGTCGATCGGTAGCTACAAGGATACCGAACTCAAGGCAATCAACCGCAGCGACGCCGGTGAAGACATCGCCGGAGAGAATGACAAGGCCAAGACAGACGATGCCCGGCCGATTGCCGAGAAGATCAAGCAGGCCCTCGGTGACCGTGTCAAGGACGTCAAGGTTTCAGTGCGGCTGTCCGATTCTCCTTCGTGCATCGTTGTCGATGAAAATGACCCGACAATCAAGATGCAGCAACTACTCAAGTCGCTGGGGCAGGGCGAGGTTCCCGAGGTCAAGCCGATCCTGGAGATCAACCCGGATCACCGCATCGTCACGGCGCTGGCAGACATCAGCGATCAGGCGATGATCGACGACGTCAGCTTCCTGCTGCTCGAGCAGGCGCTGCTGGTGGAAAACGTTCCGATCACCGACCCGGCCGCATTCGTGAAGCGCCTCAATCGGGTGCTCGAGAAAGCGGTCTGAGCAGAATTACCGTGGTTCGGCCCGTTAACTTCTGGTTCGCGGTGCCACCACGGTCCTGGAAACCAGGTAGTCGCACAGCGGTTCACTGTCGGCGATGTAGAACTGGTCGGCCATCTTCCAGTGTGAGCCGCCGCTGCTGTTCAGCCGGTAGTTCTGCTCGTTGATCTCGGGGCCAACCACGCGACCGTCGGCAAACTTCATTGTGAAGCCAAGCGCGTCAAAGAAGGCGATAGCGGCGGCAATATCCCACAGCTTGACGTTGGCGATGTAGCCGATGAACGATCCGAGAATCAGATAGACCGCCGAGTAGACGCACGAACCGTTGGACTGCACCGACTGCGGACCGTGATAGAAACCCTGCTTGGCAACCTCCTGCGATATACTGACCAGTCCGATGCGTTTGGGATCCAGTTGCGGCGGCTTGAACGGAGTCAGTCCAGCGGGATCCCATTGTTTCCGGTCGGCGCCGAGTTTGGTGTAGTAGACCGTTCCAGCGTCGGTGATCATCAGATCTCCGGAGACCGGCAGCAGAATTCCACCTTCTGTGATAATACCACCACGGCTGAATCCGATTGAGACTCCCCACGTCGGTAATCCGAAAGCAAAAGATGACGTGCCGTCGATAGGGTCGACAATCCAGGTAGTATGCTTGAGTGCCTGCTCAAAGTAGTCCTCGGAGTGCGTTTCGAACGTCTCTTCACCCAGCAGGTAGACGCCTTCGTCCGGGTGATCGAACAGTGTTGCCAGTTCGCGTTCGATAGCTTTATCGGCCTCGGTGACAATTGACTTGTCAGCTTTGATAGAGATCCCAGGGTCGCCAAAGAAAGACAGCGCGGTCCGTCCGGCATCCAGCAGCAGTTGCACGACTGCGTCGCGGTCCCACGAGTGCATAGTCATAGCCGCAATATAGCACGCCAATGTGAAATTGGCGACGCCCTGCACCATCCTCAGCGACGAAAACGCAACACCTGCCAGCCGTTGCGCAGCGCTATTCGACGCAGTCGCGGATCGGGGTTTACCGCAACTGGTGTGCCTACGGCGCTGAGTACCGGCAGGTCATTGACGCTGTCGGTATAGAATCCACAATCTGCGGCTACCGCGTTGTGCTGGCGAATGAACTCCAGAACTCGTCTCAGCTTCTCGTCCCCAACGCACGGTATCCCCAAAGCGCGCCCGGTAGCTACGCCGTTTTCGAACTCCAGCTCGGTAGCGATGACACCATCCATACCAAGCCTCTCGGCCAGCGGTCTGACCAGGATATCGAGCGAAGATGTTGCAATAACCGTCGCAATTCCCTGTGCCTGGAAGCGAGTAACCGTTTCAACGGCGTCCTGGAACAGGTCATGCTGCATGCTGAATGCTACTGCAGCGTCGGCAATCAGCGTCAGTTCTGCGCGCGTGCGGCCGCGAATGGCGGCGACCTCTTTGCGCAGATCGCGCTGGGTTATCATACCCATACGGTAGCGTATGTAGAATAGCGGCATGTGCAGCAGCAAACGCGGTGAGAAGTGCCCCATGCGCAGCCCCTGCTCCATGAAACGCCGACCGGTTGAGTGCCGGGTCAGCGTGTGATCAACGTCGAAGAACATCATGCGCGCTGCAGCGACTCCAACTGTGCAAAGAAGCCGGGGTAGGTGACCGCAGCGCTTTCGGCACCGGCGACGCTGGTTTCGCCGGCCGCCCCCAGCGCGGCTATCGCCAGCGCCATTACCACCCGATGATCGTGATGACCGTCAACAGCAACACCGCGCAGTAGCGGTGCTGCGCCGGTCGGCAGGATTTCCAGTCCGTCCGGCAGTTCGCGGATGCGCGCCCCCATCCGGCCGAGCTCGGTGGCCATGACTGTTATTCGGTCGGTCTCCTTGAGGCGAGCCTGGGGTACGTTCACCAGTCGCACCGGCTCACGCGCAAAGCAGGCGGTTGCCGCCAGCGCCGGCAGTGCGTCCGGCATGGCGTTCAGGTCAAACTCACCGCCGGACAGGTGTGGTCTGCCTTCAGCCGGACGTGCCGGACCACAGATGCTGACTATCCCGTCAGAAACCGTTACCGTACAGCCCATCGCGCGCAGGATCGTGATCACCTCTTTGTCACCCTGTGGGTCATCCATATCCAGTCCCTCGAGCTGCAGTTGGCAGCCGGTGATCGCAGCGGCGCACAGGAAAAACGTTGCTGAAGAAAAATCGCCGGCTACGCGCGTCTCGAATGCACGGTAGCCTTGAGCCCCCGCCACGTGAAAACGGCGATAGCCGTCACGTTTGACGGCAATGTTCTGGCCGGCAAGCCACGCCAGGGTCATATCGACGTAGGGGCGCTCGTGCAGCAGCGGAACTTCGATGGTGGAGTCACCCGTCGCCAGCGGCAGCGCAATCAACAGACTGGAAAGATACTGACTGGTGGGGCATTCGATCGAGGTAAGCCCGCCTGTGATCGGACCGCGCAGGCAGAACGGCGCGGCATCCTTGTCGCGCGTGGTAAATGCCTCGGCACCCAGATCGGTCAGAGCGTGCAGCAGCGCGCGGATGGGGCGGTTACGGATCTGGTGATCACCGGTAAAGACGGTCCAGCCGCGAGTCAGCGCGGCCGCGCCGGATAGAATATAGAGGGTGGTACCGGAATTGCCGACGTTGATCACGTCCTCCGGCGGATCGATCGTGCCCGCGGTCCCCTCGATGACAAGCTCACGCAGACGTCCGTCGCTGTCGCGCAACTCCTCGATTGCAGCCCCCAGCAGACGGCACGCGGCAATACAGGAACGTGCATCCTGGGAATCCAGAGGTTCGAACAGGCGCGAGCGACCCTCAGCCAGCGTCGCAATAACAATTCCGCGAATGGTGTGAGATTTTGAAGCCGGCACCGCAATCGTTCCGGAGATTGCGTGGGGTCGAATTGTGGCAGACGACATAATGGCGAAGTGTAGCGGGTCTGCGGCGCGCAGTGCAAGCGGTAGGCGTCTGAGTGCGATACACTGGTGGCGGGTTTTCAGTTCAGCGCTGAGGCGCCGACAATTGAAACAGGGGGGATCGACGATGAATCAACGCTTATTCCGGACGCTTGTGTTGCCTGCAATAGCGCTGGTTGCATTTCTACTGCTGTTCCCGACACAGGTAGAGGCACAACGCTTCCGCAACCCGGCGTACGACTATTACCTCGATGTTCCTATTGGCTGGTCAGTGCTGCACGCCGAGACCGCCGAAGAGGTGACCTTCACCGACCCGCAACGAAACGCAATCTTTCAAGTCTTCGCATTCGAGAGTCGGTTTGACTCAATCGATCAGCTGCACAGTTACGTACAGCAACAGTTTGAACCGCAGGGCGACCATTCCGCGTTTGCTTTCAACAATCACGATAGCGTGCTCGCCGACTACCAGTTCTCAACCGGCCGCCACAACCTGCGGGGCTACTTCGTTATGATCCACGCCGGGCAGCGCAGCTACGTGATTATGGCGTACGCTCCGGTTGAGCACTACGAGCACTACCACGACGTGCTGCTCTCGGCGATAGACTCTTTTGCACCCGGGAGCAGCGCACGCCGGCTGCCGGGGCCGATCAGCCAGTTCTACTATCCGCACCCCGCGCCGCAGCCGCAGGAGGTCACGCTCAGTATCGACGATGCTAAGCTGTCGCTGGCGCTCGATGAAGGTGAGATCGAGGGTGCAGAGGTTCTGATCGAGCGCGAGGCACGCGTGCTGAGTGGATACGGACAGGGTTCCTATACCCGGCCCGACCCGCAAGAGCTGCCGCCGTGGGCTGCCGCCTGGCAGCGCTACTATCGCGCCATCTACCGCGACAACTACTCGCGTCTCGAACCGCTAGCGGAGCAGCTGGCCGCACACTTTGACCGGAGCGGGGTGCCGCGGCAGCAGATCCCGCACCGGCTGTTGGCGTGGTTGCAGGGGTTCGAGTTTTTCCAGACCGAGTCGTTGTCGCGGCTGCTGTCACCGCCGGCGACGCTGGTGACGCGCTCAGGGGACTGTGACTCACTCGGGTTGACCTACGTTATTCTGCTGCACCAGCTCGGGTTTGACGCAATCCTGCTGGTTTCCAGCGAGTATGCGCACGCGGTTGCCGGGGTCAATGTTCCCGGAGAAGGCTGGCGCTACCCGTTTGAAGGCCGCTCCTACCTGGCTGCCGAGATGACCGCCAGCGTCGACCTGGGACTGATAGACAGTACTCAGGCGGACCCCGGCGGCTGGATTCCGATTGGGTTTCGTGATCCGCCGGCGCGCTGATCAAGGGGCAGACAGCTTGTCGGAGGGCTCGATTGCAAAGCTGAAATCGCGTGACTCATCAACAACAAAGCGGAATCGATAGAGCTCGAGATCTTCGTCTACTCCCATCAGGTCGTAGTATTCCTCAGCGGCACTGCGCAACACCAGAATCTCGGCGTATCGATCAGGGCCCAGCACGGTCCGCGCGTCCAGCACGTCGACTCCCCAGCTGGCCGAATCCGAGGGCGAAACAAACAGGTAGTGGATCTCGTGATCGAGCTGGTTGTGAAACTGTATCGTAGCGAAGTCAAGCGGGCCGAATGGCCCTGCGAGTTCGGAAAGGGTAACACTTTGCACGTGTGAATGGCCGTCGCACAACTCCACGTCCCAGACGGTGTATGCGTCTCCGTCCTCATCGACCGCCAGGAAATCGAACGCGTTGCACTCGTCGGGGTAGAGCACGTAGAAACTGAGCTTCTGGCCCGAGTCGAGTGTGCGCGCGGTGCCCAGAATATCGGCGCCCCAATACTCGCTGTCCGACGGCGAGAAAAACAGGTACAGCATGTCGTAACCGGTTTCGTTTACAAAGGTCACCTGGTTCAGGTGTTCCGGTGAGAAAGCGGCCACGGGTGCCGACGGTAGCAGCGCAGATGCCAGCAGCGCTATCAACAACGGTATCTTCATTTCCGTCTCCCTCAGGTGTGAGATTAACGCGTCTCCATTATACACCGGGAGCGCCCGATGTGCGCGGTTTTGCCGCAGCGCGTAGACAAAGCGCGCCGAGCCGCGTATGGTAGCCCATGGAACAGATAGCCTTTTCGTACAATGAGATTCACAACACCGTTGCCGGCTTGGCCCGGTGCGTTGATGAGTCAGGTTATGCCCCGGAGGTCATTGTCGCCATAGGCACCGGCGGGTTCATTCCGGCGCGGATCATCAAGACGTTTCTCAACCTGCCGA
>REDW01000099.1 GCA_007693325.1 Spirochaetaceae bacterium | reverse complement strand
ATCAGGATCGCCATCACTGCAACCGACATGGCGGGGAACACCTATACGAGAGAAATAGTCGTCACACAGGATCCAACCGCACCGGCCGGCATCTTCACCGAATACGATCACCCGACGAACACTGCCTTTCAGAACCGACCCCTCTTTCCGGGGCGATTCATCAACGGCGAGGGTGTGATCCGCGGGTTGGCAACGGGCTCGCTGGGGATCAAGTCGGTAGAGCTCAGCACCGACAACGCGACCTGGGCTCCGGCGACCATCTCAGCTCTCGCTGCGCCGGAGTGGGAGTGGGAGTTCGATCTCCCGAACCTGCCCGACGGCGGTCTGCCCGAAGGCCAGCACATACTCTACCTGAAGGTCACCGACGCTGTCGAAGCGACCAACACGATCTCGATCGTGGTGGAAGTGGACAATACGGATCCTGAAGTGACTGGGCCGGTGGTAAGCCTGCTCGACGGAAGCGGCACCGACTATTTCCACGGGACGGTTTCGGTAACGGGTACCGCTGGTGATGGGGAATCCGAGGTTGCAAGCGTAGTCGTGACGGTCGACGACCAGCCACTGCCGGTCAGCGGATCTGCGTTCTACGAGGCCGACTGGGACACTCAGTCCCTGCCGACCAGCGGCGGCCAGCCGGTCATCGCCAAAGACGAAATCGTCGTGCGCACGGTCGTGACCGACGCCGCGGGCAACACGGCGGAGGACAGGCTGGAGGTCGACGTACGACCGTTCATCACGTCTGTCAGCCGCCCGAGCGCGTACCTCGGTGAGACGGGAATCACGATCAGCGGGAACAACCTGGGGCGAGCGGGAGCGCCGCCGGCAGTCACCGTTAATGGCGGCCCGGTCGCGGCGATCGCCGCGGCGTCGTCGAATAGCGTATCGTTTACCCTTCCTGCAACGTTCCCGCCCGTGGGTGGTCTGAGTTCCGGTCCGGTAGTTGTGACGTTCAACGGCGTGTCGAATGCCGAACAGGACCCGGTCAAGATGGATCTGTTCCATCTGACGACGGTGGCCGACGATAGATCGCCGGTGTACCCGGACGCGGTCTGGCATGACAACGGGAGCGCCGGGAAGCTCATCTACGCGTACGCAGGTCAGCAACAGAACGACCGGTATGTCTACTTCCATGACGGCATGACTCGCAGACAACTCGAGACCGCCGGGGGTGCCAGGTTCGCCTACACCCGCGTCGCGGCACACGATGGATCTGATCTGGTCTTCGTCACCCGCTCACGCGACGGGCTCGTAATCAGGTCGACCACCGACGACTTCGCCGGCGTTGACCCCATCGTCACCGAAACGCTCTCCGCCACCGCTACCTACCACGACATCGCGGTTGATTCCGCTGGGGTGGCCCATATCGCCTACTACGACGGTGGTGAGCTCAGACACCGCCAGTGGGGCGGAGCAGCCGATCCGCCACCGACCGCCGGAATCGTGGTCGACGGCGCCGGGAGCGACGCCGGCATGTGGGTCGCGATCACCGTCGACTCGAGCGACCGTCCGCACGTGGTCTATCACGACGCGACGATGAACAGCCTTCGCTACTCGTACAGGACCGAAGCTGGGACGTGGGCCGCGCCACGAACCGTCGATGCCGACGCGGCAGGAACGTTCGGCAACGGCATTGCGATCGACGCGACAGGCGGCATCCACGTCTCGTACTACAACGGCGACAGCGGCAACCTGATGTACGCGGAGGCGACCGGTCCGACCGCGGCGTTCGACACGCAGATTGTAGACTCGCAGGGCATCACGGGCTGGTTCTCGTCTATCGCGCTTGACGCCGACAACAGCCCGCACATCACCTACGCGAGCTTCAGCGCGCTCAAGCCGAAGTACGCCCGACTGAGTAACGGAAGCTTTGTGACGGCAACTATCGCCGAAAGCGCGTTGTACGATATCAACAATAATTCAAACTCGACTGCAACCGTCATAGACGGCGCCAGCCGCGTCAACATGATCTACACGACTACTGATGGAAAGCTTCGCCGCGCCGTCTATCTTCCGGAAACCCTCCCGGAAGAGTGACAGCGCTCGGTTTGCAGCGTTGCTGTGCGCCAACAGATCCGCAAGCCCCGCCGCCGGGGCTTGCGGCTGGAAGGAAGACTATCCGCGCGGCGGCGTTAAAGACGTCACCCCGGCATCCGACGCAGCTTATCATTCCGAGGAGAGGATCTTCATCAGGCGGACGTTGATGTAGAGCTTCTCTCTCCCGACCTGCTGACTCTCAAGAAGACCGAGTTCTTCCAGCGCCTGCAGATATCGAGATGCGGCTTTGCGTTCTACGCCCACGGCGTCCACCAGGAACTCGATCTTGGAGTATGGGTGTACAAAGAGCGTTTCGACGAGCTTCCTGGTGTAGATGCGTGGCAGCGCTGCTCTCACTTCGTCAACGGTTCGGTCAAGTTCTGCACGTATCTCGCGGACCCTTTCGATGGTGTCCACGGATGTGGCCACAATAGCGTCCAGCATGAACAGAATCCACTGCTCCCATTCGCCGGACGCGGTTACCCCTCTCAGATAGCGGTAGTAATCGTGTTTGTGTGCAATGATGTAGGAGCTTGGGTAAAGAATGGGGATGTCAAGAAAGCCCTTCAGTATGAGGTACAGCACGTTCAGAATACGTCCAGTGCGACCGTTGCCATCCAGGAACGGGTGAATGGTCTCGAATTGATAGTGGAGGATGGCCATGTCGGCGAGACTGGTCGCCGCGCCGTTGTAGAAGTCGGCGAAATTCGACAATAGCTGTCGAATGACAGCGGGATTGTGCGGAGGCGTGTACACGACCTCTCCGGTGCGGTCGTCCACAAGAGCCGTTCCGGGCGTCGCACGGAGTCCGGCATCATTGCCAACGATTTCCGTCTGGATCTTGATGATGTGATTGACCGAAAGGAAGCCGTGCTCCCGAATCAGAGCCTCGCCGATGCGTAGCGCCGACCGGTATTGCATGACTTCTTTGGTTGATGCGTCCGCTGCAGCGGACGAGCCGGCGGCTAACGCGCGATACAGCCTCTCCTGCGTCGTCACGATGTTCTCGATCTCGGAACTGTCCTTCGCCTCGCGAAGGGCTATCGCGTTTATCAGAATCGCCTGATTCGGTATGATGTTTGCCATGCCCTTAAGCTCGGCCAGCGCTTGCCGAGCATCTGCTTCTCGGCGTAGAACGGGCACCGAGTCAGTCACATGCGCGGGCGGAGGCAGTGGTGGCAGAGCATCGTATGGGACAGATGGCTGGAACGGTGCTACATGGGTGGACATATATGCACCACAATACGTCTTTTTGGTACATATTGCAAGCATACGTACCAGAATCGCCCTTTTCTGTCACATGTCGCCAGTCGGGCGTTGTGGGCCGACGTCACACAATCGTTCAGGCCACCAGAAACCGACTTGGAAAGAATGTCCAACGCCCAACAATTGATTGTAGCGCAATAACGAGTATGGCAGCCGGAAAGACTGCAACTCAGCAATGTGGCCCCCCATCCCGGCGTGCTGCCCGGCGCAGACGCGTTGTTCCTCGCGCGAATGCGGCACGGTTTGACTCACCTCCATACGTAGCTTATACACATCTATATGAGTATCCGATTGCAGGTGCTGCTGGAGGAAGAAGAGATGGCGGCGCTGAAGCAGCTCGCCCGGCAGGAGAACATGACGGTCTCCGAGTGGGTACGCCGAGCGGTCAAGCACGAGATGCGGGAGCGCCCCGGTAAAGCGGCTCAAACAAAGCTGGAAACCGTGCGCAGCTTCGCCCGTTACGGTTTTCCCGTTGCAGATTGGAACGACATGGCCGCCGAGGTTGAATCCGGTTATCTGGACGGCCTGAAGCCGTGATCTTCATCGACTCGAACATCCCGATCTATCTGATTGGCTCCGATCACTCCAACAAGGGACGTACGGTCCCGATTCTGGAGCGGCTGGTGCGGGACGAGGTTCCGCTGATAACGCACGCCGAAGCGCTTCAGGAGATTCTGCACCGCTACACGGCCATCGATCGCCAAGATGCAATTCAGCCCGCGTACGATGCGCGGCGGTGATGAGCAACCAGGGCGTCGGTCGCATCTTCAGTTTTGATTCCGGCTTCGATGCGCTACCGTTTCTCACGCAAATGTGCTGAAATCGGCTACGTCAGCCGGGCACGCGGTGCCGGGTCAACCGAAATTGAGAGCCGGCTGAGCAGACCGCCGGCTCGTTCGCGGCGATTCGCGACACCGGCTCGGTCCTGCTGGTTGTGATCGGGGTGTTCTGGTTTTACTACCTGCTGGGTGAATCAATCAGCATGTTCTCACTGATGGGGCTGGTGATGCTGGCCGGAATTGTGGTAAACAACGGTATCGTTCTGGTGGACTATGCCAACCGGCTGCGCCACCTGCGGGGCGGAAACGCGTGCCGCCTGCGTCCAGGCCGGCACGGTGGAACCCGCCAGGGAGGTATGAGGCAGTGAGTGCAATAGTATTCTACGCGCTGGCGGCAGTGGCATTGTTGCTGTCGGCCGCCAAAGACAGACAGAAGACTCTCATGGCGCTACGCAAGAGCCGGGCGGCGTTCACGCGGATCCTGCCGCAGTTCATTGCTATCATCCTGATAGTGGGTATCATGATTGCGCTGCTGCGTCCCGAAGTCCTCACCCGTTTGCTCGGCCGCGAATCGGGCTGGTACGGCGTGCTGCTGGCATCGGTGGTGGGTTCGGTCACGCTGATTCCCGGCTTCATCGCCTTTCCCACCGCGGCGCTGCTGCTTCAGGGAGGCGCAGGGCTTACGCAGATTGCGGCGTTTGTTTCCTCGCTGATGATGGTTGGCGTGGTCACCTTCCCGGTTGAGGTCTCGTACTTCGGCACCCGCGCCGCGCTGGTACGCAATGCTGCCGCCTACCTCTTCGCGCTGCTGGTGGCGCTCATTATGGGGATGGTGTTGCCACTATGATCAAGAAACTGCTACGTCCCTATCTGTTCGCGCTCGCGGTAGTGGCGGTCTACGCCGTCCTGGCGTTCAGCAACCGAGCCGTGTTTGACAAAGCGGTCGACACCGCGGTGGCCGGCACCTGGGAGATGCTGGCCGTCCTGCCGCCGATCTTTGTCTTGCTCGGCCTGCTGGACGTATGGGTCCCGCGCCAGACAATGATCCGCTTCATGGGTCCCGGTTCGGGCGTTCGCGGCGCGTCGATCGCATTTGTACTCGGCTCCGCCGCCGCCGGCCCGCTCTACGGCGCCTTTCCGGTGGCCGCGGTGCTGATGAGCAAGGGGGCTTCGTTCTTCAACGTTCTGATCCTGATCGGCGCCTGGTCCACTACCAAGATTCCGATGAAGCTCTTCGAGCTGCAGGCGTTGGGCGTGCCTTTTGCACTGACTCGCCTGGCGCTTAACATCCCGGCGGTTGTCATCATGGCGTGGCTGATCCGCGCGGTTGTCCCCAGGGACGAAGTCGAGCGCATCTATGAGAAGGCGCGGATCGGCGGCACCGCGCACTGAACCAGCCACGCGGCGGCGCTATACTATGCTGTCAGCGCTACTGCACCGGCTCCAGCCGGTAGACCCCTCCGTTGGAAGCGTCGCTCAGCAGCCACAGGTTGCCGTCCGGTCCCAGGCGTACGTCACGCACACGGCCGATAGTACCGTCGAGCAATCGCTCCTGGTGCACTACGCGTTCCCCGTCAATTTCCAGCCGCAGCAGATGGGTATCGACCAGCGAGCCCAGGAAGAGGTTCCCCTGCCAATCGGGAAACTGATCGCCGAAATAGAACGCCATACCGGAGGGGGCAATTGCGGGTGACCAGTGCTCTATCGGCTGCGTCATGCCGGGGGCCGAGGTTCCCTGTCCAATCGGTTCCCCGGTACGATAATCTACGCCCTGCGACATTTCCGGCCAGCCGTAGTTATTGCCCGGACTGATGATATTGAGTTCATCCCCGCCACGTGGACCGTGCTCGGTCTGCCAGAGAACATCGGTTTCGGGATGCACCGTCAGTCCCTGCGGGTTGCGGTTGCCCAGAGTGTAGAGTTCATCGAGCGCGCCGGAATCGTCGACAAAGGGGTTGTCATCGGGAACCGTGCCGTCTCGGTTCAGGCGCAACAAGGCGCCGGCGTGATCCTGCCCGTCCTGGGCGCGATTCATCTCACCGCGGTCCCCGATGGAGAATACCAGCGTATTATCCGGCAAGAAGGCGATGCGAGAGCCGAAGTGTAGGCGTCCACCGCCGCCGCGATCCATGCGGAACAGCTCTTCAAAATCGGTCAGCGCTGAGCCCGACAGCCGGGCACGTCCCAGAACGGTGCCGTAGCCGCCGTTGTAGGACGCGCTGTACGTCATGTAGATCCAGCCGTTGTCCTGGTAGTGTGGATCGACTGCCACGTCAAGCAGGCCGCCCTGCCCTACTGCCGCAATCGAGGGGAGTCCGGATATCTGCTCGGTTGAGCCATCGGGCTGCAACCGATGCAACCGCCCCGGCCGTTCGGTGACCAGCGCGCTGCCGTCGGGCAGAAATGCCAGACTCCACGGATGCTCCATACCGCGGGTCACCTCTACCAGCCGGAAGCGCTCCTGCTCTGAATCGATGACGGCTCCGTTTGACTCCTGACTCAGCGTGGGTGCCGCGCATAACACCAGAGCGCTCATGAAAAACAGCGCTGCCGGCAAAACCGTGACACGTCTGCGAAAAAGCCCTGCACCTTTCATTTGTGTACCTCCCTCGTGCTCTAAACCTATTCAAAAGGGAGCGCTCCGGTCAAGTTTGAGCGACAGACAAACTTTGACACAATCTTGACACTCATCGGATACGCAATGGACACGCCGGTAGTAGTGTGGATGCCAGACAGTAAAACGCAAACCTAGACCAAGAGGAGAAGCACGACATGAAGAAATTTGCAATAATTACATTAATGGCAGCGCTTGTTGCAGCATTGGGTGCAACCCAGGACATGTTCCCGCAGGAGTCTACCGAACAGATCAACGTAGATGAAACCGAGCTTGCGCAATTTGTTGATGCACTGCAACAGATCGAGCAGGTGCAGATGGAAACCCAGGAAGAGATGATCAGCGTACTCAATGATCTGGACCTTTCAACCGATCGCTTCAATGAACTCTATCAGGCCGAGCACAACCCGGAGTTTGAACTCGAGCAGCCGCTGTCCGACGATGAGGAGCAGCGCTACCGCATGGCCGAGCAGGAATTGCAGGGCATTCAGGAGGACTCGCAGGTTGAGATGTCCCAGGTTGTAGAGAATCAGGGCATCGACATCGACCGCTTCAACGAAATCTACGTTGCACTGACCCAGGATCCCGAACTCCAGCAGCGAGTACAGGACATAATGAATTGAGCTCAGAGGCCGGCTTACATTACCCAGCCTTCATCGATAGTCTCACCTTCGAGTGAGACTATCAGCTTCTTGATTGGGATGGGCCGCTGTGCCTGTGCCACCGCCGCCTGCGCAATCTGGAGCAATCCACCGCAGCACGGCACCTGCATCATGGCAACGGTCAATGTGTTGATGCCGGCATCATCGATCATCTGCGTCAGCTTTTCGATGTACGCGTCTTTGCCCTGATCGAGCTTGGGGCAGGCTATCGCCACTGTTTTGCCCTTGAGCAGCTTCTGGTGGAAACCTCCCATGGCAAAGGCGGTGCAGTCTGCCGCCAGCAGAACGTCGGCACCCTGAAAGTACCGCGCCGCGGGATTCAGAAGATGCAGCTGCACCGGCCACTGGCGCAGCTCGCTGGCTGCTGGAACTGTACTACCAGGGTTGCCTGCCGGCGCCGCGCCGCTGAATGAACGCGCCATGGCGCCGGTCGGGCAGTGTCCTACACAGACGCCGATTCCCTCGCACATGAGTTCCGATATCAGGCGAGCCTTGCCGTCGATTATCTGCAGTGCACCCTGGTGGCAGTTGGGCACGCAGTTAGCGCATCCTGCACAGAGTTCTTCGTCGATCTCGATAATTTCTCTCAGCATGCGCCAAGTGTAGTGTGTATTGCTGACACAGTCGGTAATAAATGTTACGCGTCTACGGTATCACCGCTTGCCGGCGGTAGCGCATGGGACTGGTGTCTTTCTCGCGCTTGAATACGTGATAGAAGTGGCTCAGGTTATTGAAACCGCATTCCATGGCGATATCCAGAATAGTTCGATCGGTGGTTACCAGGAGCTCTGCAGCACGGTTGCAGCGCAACCAGGACAGATAGTCAACAAACGTTCGCCCGGTCTCCTGTTTGAACAGCGCGTGGAAGTGGCTGCGGCTTAATCCGCACGCATCGAGTACATCCTCCACGGTTATCGGATTCATGTAGTCGGTGTTCAGATAGAGGACCGCGTCCTGGATCCGTGAGCTCGAGAGCGGCTTGAGGCCTTTGATCGAAATCTTGAACTGAGAATCGCGCATCAGCGTGATCAGGAGTTCTATCAGTTTCAGCCTGATGGCCCACGAGTAGCCGCGGTAGCGATTCTGAAACTCCCACAGTATCGCGTCGAGCAGGGTGACCATCCTCTCTGAGCCGGCCTTGGAGAGCGCTATCAGATTCTGTTTGCGCGCGTGAAGCTTGATCAACCCCAGAACGTATAATGCTTCGCGGTCCATGTTGACTGATGATGAGAAGAGCTCCTCGGAAAAAAGCACTTGAATCACGCTCAGCGGCCCCTGGTTGCCAATCAGCCTGCCCTTGGGATTGAACAGCAGGTTGCCGGCGCTGACAGCCGTTCTGCCCTCCTCACCGGACAGTTCACCGTGCCCGGCACGGCAGAATACCAGCTCGTGCACACTCGGCCGGCTACGGGATTCCCAACCGAAGGTACGACTCTTGAGATCGATATTGCGGATGAAGAACAGCAGCTTCATGGATTCAGCCACAGTGTAGCGCCACCACGCCGCCGCATTCAAGCACATTATCGTCCCTAATCAGACAATTGAACAAAAAAATCCGACTTTTCCAAAGGAATAATGCAGCCAAAGGCCTCATAGTAGGATTCAGGGAGAACTACAATGCAACAGCGACGCGTGGTCATCACCGGCATGGGAACGGTAAATCCATTGGGCAACTCGGTAGCGCAGACGTGGGATGCGGTGCTGGCGGGCATTTCAGCTATCCGACCGATCACCCGATTCGACACATCGCGGCTGGCCACGCAGATAGCCGGTGACGTGCAGAATTTCGACTACAACGCCTATTTCGAAGGTGAGCTTGCCAAGAAGGCCAAGCGGATGGACAGCTTCTGCCACTACGCGGTAGCTGCCATGAAAGAGGCGTCCGATCAAGCCGGACTCGCCGAAGTAGAAGACCGTCAACGCGTCGGTGTGTCGATCGGCAGCGGCATCGGCGGCCTGACGGTACAGTATGACAACGCCGTAGCTCTGCAGACCAAGGGTCCGCGCCGTGTCAGCCCGTTCTACATTCCAATGTCAATCGGCAATATGGCCTCCGGCGTTATCAGTATGATGTACGGACTGCGCGGCCCCAACGTCAGCCTGCAGACCGCCTGCGCCAGCGCCAACCACTCAATCGCCATGGCGCAGTTGATCATCCGCAACAGCATGGCAGACGTCATGGTAGCCGGTGGCGCCGAGGGAACGCTCAACGAACTGGCCATCGCTGCATTTGGCAATATGCACGCACTGTCTACGCGTAACGATTCACCCGAGACGGCGTCGCGCCCGTTTGATCGCGACCGCGACGGATTTGTGCTCAGCGAGGGAGCGGCGGTCCTTATTCTGGAAGAGTACGAGCACGCCAAACGCCGTGGAGCGCCAATTCTGGCCGAGGTGCGCGCCTGCGGTATGTCCGGCGATGCCTACGACTTTGTTGCACCCGATCCCGAGGGACGCGGCGCGGCGTACTCAATGCAGATGGCGCTCGAACAGGCCGAACTCAACCCCGAGCAGCTCGGATACATCAACACGCACGGTACCTCCACCCCGGTAGGTGATCTAGCCGAGATCAACGGCATTCACGCGCTGATCAGAAACAGTGTTGAGAAAACCCACATCGGCTCAACCAAGTCCTATCACGGTCACGTGCTCGGAGCTACCGCCGGAGTAGAGGCGGTAATCACGGTTCAGGTCCTGCGCAACGGCATCATCCCGGCCAACATCAACCTCTTCAACCCCGATCCCGAGCTACCACCGATACAGCTTCCAACTCAAATCGTAGAGAAGCGTGTGGATGCAGCGCTGTCAAACTCGTTCGGATTCGGCGGGCACAATTCGAGCCTGATCCTAACCAGAATTTAACACGCATCTCGTTTACTTGCGCTAATGGAGCTCCGTGAACAGATCGACGCTGTGCAGCAGAGCATTCTGCGCATGGGCGCCATGGTCGATACCGCGCTGCGAAAAACCCTGACCGCGCTCGAGCTGCAGGATTTTGCACTTGCAGAACAGGTGGTGTGCGAGGACAAACGCATCGACGCGCTGCAGGCAGCTATCGAAGACCAGTGCTCCGCTATTATCGCCACCGCGCAACCTGCCGGTGCCGATTTGCGCCAACTGCTGGTGGGCATCAAGCTGGCGTCGAGCCTGGAACGCACAGGTGATCACGCACGCCACCTGGCGCGCCGCGCACGCGTTGTCACCGATGTGCTGTTTGTAGACGCGTTGCCGCTCATCCGCCGCATGGCGGAGATCGATGTGTCGATGCTGCACGACAGCCTGACGGCGTTTGTTGAGCGTGATGACCGCGCAGCGCGTGAGATTGCCGCCCGCGATGACAAGATTGACGCGCTCAATACGCAGCTGTATACACTCATTGTAGCGATCATGCAGACACATCCTCAGACCATCGAAAAAGGGATGGAGCTCATGCTGGTTAATCGGTTCCTGGAGCGGCTGGGGGATCACGTTACCAATATATGTGAGTGGATTGTGTTCGCGGTACGCGCCGAGCACATCGAGCTCAACGAGTAACGGGAGAATGCCGATGGCGCAGGCCAGAATCCTGGTTGTTGACGACGAACACGATATCCTGGAGCTGATAGCGTACAACCTTCGCAAGGAGGGCTACGAGGTCGATACCGTCCAATCCGGACAAAAGGCGCTGGAGGTCATCCGCGGCAATCCACCGGATGCGGTTATTCTGGATCTCCTGTTGCCGGACATCGACGGCGTTGAAGTGTGCCGAAGAATCAGGCAGAACAGCCGCTACAGCCAGATACCGGTATTGATGCTGACTGCGCGGACCGAAGACAGCGACATCGTCTCTGGTCTGGAGGTCGGCGCCGATGACTATATCACCAAACCGTTCAGCCCCGCGGTGCTGCTGGCGCGGCTGCGCACGTCGCTCCGGCGCAGCGCAGGTGAAGACTCGCCGCACAACACGGCAGTTCTGCTCAAACTGCACGGGATCACAATTGACACCGCGCGCCACGAAGTGCGCTGCGGCACCAACACGGTGGCGCTGTCTGCTACCGAGTTTGCCATACTCGAGTTCCTGGCGCGCAGCCCGGGCTGGGTATTCTCGCGTACCCGGATCATTGACGCTATCCGCGGCGAAGACTATCCGGTAACCGAACGCTCGGTGGACGTGCAGATCCTGGGTTTGCGCAGAAAGCTGGCTGACTACGGTACGTGCATTGAGACCGTGCGCGGCGTCGGTTACCGGCTGCGCGAAGAGTAATCCCGATGCGCCGCTCGCTGCTGTACCAGATCTATCCGGTCTACCTGATAGCGATTTTGCTGGTGGTGGGCTCGCTCACATATGCTGCAACGCGGGTCTTTCGCACCGCCTTCTACGCCGAGAAAGAGACCGAGCTGCATAACAGCGCCGCGCTGATCGCCAACGCTCTGGGATCACAGCCGTTTGATCCGCTGCCGGCGGATTCCGATGCGCCGGCAGCCGAGCACGTGTTGGCGGAGTTTGTTCACAATCTTCCGCTGCGCGTAACACTGGTCGATAGCGCGGGCACGGTGCTGGCTGATAGCCACATTGACGCGCAACACGCGGAGAATCATGCCGGACGGCCCGAAATAGTCGCTGCGATGGCTCAGGGAGCGGGGACCGATAGACGGGTCAGCGGCAGCACCGGCGAGAAGAGTATCTACGTTGCCGTTGCCGTTTACGACAGCGCCGGCCATCAGAGCGGCGTTGTACGGGTGGCGGGTTCGGTCTCGGCCATTGACCAGCGCACCAACGAGGCGTTTTCAGCCATTATCCTGTCGGCGCTACTGATACTGGCAGCAACTGCCGGGCTAACGCTGATCATCGTCAAGCGGATTCACCGTCCGCTGCTGAGCATCCAACAGGGCGCCCTGCGCTACGCAGCGGGAGATCTCGCATATCGGATCCAGTTGCGGGCGCCGCAGGAGATCAGCGCAATTGCCGATACGCTCAACAGCATGGCTGACCAGCTATCCGACACCATCGGCAGCATAACCGCACAGCGAAACGAACTGGAAGCAATCCTCAGCGCTATGGTTGAAGGGGTTGTGGTGGTTGACCAGCGGCGCCGCATAACCGCGATCAATCGAGCAGCCGGAGAGCTCTTCCGCATCGACTACCGCAACGTGAAAGGCAGATCGATCATCGAAGCGCTGCGCAACGCAGAGATTGACCAGATTGCCGAGCAGACTCTGCAGTCCGGGACTCGGCAGGAAGCCGGCATCGTCATATACAACAACGGCATGACACACGTCAGCGTTCACGCAACAACGTTGCACAATGAGAATAGCCCCGGGGTACTGCTGGTGCTCAACGACACAACCAAGATGAAGCAGCTCGAGAGCATCCGGCGTGATTTTGTTGCCAACGTATCGCACGAGCTGCGTACGCCGATCACCTCGATTCTGGGTTTTGTGGAAACGCTGCGCGATGGAGCGCTGCACGATCCGCAGGCCGCCGAGCGGTTTGTGGAGATTATCCACTCGCACTCCACGCGTCTCAACCTGATCATCGAGGATCTACTCAGTCTGAGTCGGCTGGAGTCCTACGACGCGGAAGTTCCGCTCGAGTGGTGTCAGATCGACGCGATAGTAGAAAAGGCGGTACAGGCGTGCGAACACGACGCCGAGCGCAAGTCAATCCAGGTTCAGCATACGTGCGCCGGCGCGGAAACGGTTCGCGTCAACGCCGCGCTGCTGGAGCAGGCCCTGGTTAACCTGATAAACAACGCCGTCAAGTACAGCCCGCAGGGAAGCGACGTTGAAGTAACTGTTAACAACACAGCCGAGCTGCTGCAAATAAGCGTTACCGATCACGGCAGCGGAATTCCACGCAGAGAGCTGGCACGCGTGTTTGAGCGATTCTATCGTGTAGACCGCGCCCGCAGCCGCGACATGGGAGGCACCGGGCTGGGGCTGGCAATTGTGAAGCACATCGCCCTGGCGCACCGCGGCGAGGTCAGCGTGGACAGCGTAGAGGGCCGTGGCAGTACATTCACGCTCAAGCTGCCGCAAAACTGAACCGGCGTCTCAGGCATCTCCCCTTCTGCGCTCCAGCAGTGCGTTGTAAAGCTCCAGCGTCTTGGCAGCGATTGCACGCCAACTGAAGTGCTGTTCCGCGCGAACACGCCCGGCCGCGCCCATCCGCTGCGCCAGGCTGGGGTCAGAAGCTACCCGGTTTATGGCGCCGGCCAACTGGCGCGAGAACTGCGCCGGATCGCGCGGCGAGAACGTACCGGGCTCCAGAGCCAGCTCTACCAGCACTCCGGTTTCATCGCCAACCACCACTTCGGGGATTCCGCCGATAGCCGACGCCACTACCGCAGTCCGGCACGCCATGGCCTCGAGATTGATAATGCCGAACGGCTCGTACACCGACGGGCAACAGAACACCGCGGCGTGCGAGTAGAACTGGATGGTCTGATCGCGAGGCAGCATCTCATCGATCCAGATGATTCCGTCACGCACCTTGCGCGCGGCGGCTACGCTCTGGTTCATCTCGGCGGCAATCCGATCGGTATCGGGAGCGCCGGCCAGCAGCACCACCTGCACGTTGCGATCGATGTACGGAATAGCGTTTACCAGATGAACAATCCCTTTCTGCCGCGTGATGCGGCCGACAAACAGTACGTAGGGCCGCGAAAGATCAACCCCGTAGCGTTGCAGGACATCGGTCTTGTCAGTAGGCCGGTATTCGTCGAGATCAATACCGTTGTGAATGACGTGTGTGCGGGCCTCGGCGGCACCAAACAGCCGAAAGACATCGTTACGGGTTTCCCTGGAAACAGCGATGACCGCATCGGCGCTCTCAATGGCGGTACGCTCCATCCAACTGCTTAACTGGTAGGCGGTTCCAAGTTGCTCGGCCTTCCACGGCCGAAGCGGCTCCAGCGAATGCGTTGTCAGTACAAACGGGATATTCCACAGCTTGGCAGCCAGCAGGCCGCCCATCTGCGTGTACCAGGTGTGACAGTGGACCACATCGGCGTCCAGGTTGTCCTTAGCCATGGCCAGGCTCTGAGAGAACGCACCCATCGCGGAGGCAAACCGTGGATCGGTGTTCTGCTTCATGTCGGGCCACGGCTGATACCCCTTGATCCGCAGGTTGCCGCAAACCTCGTCCTGCTCACCAAAGCAGCGTACCTCAACGGCTACGCGCTCGGCCAGCGCCTTACTCAGATACTCGACGTGCACACCGGCTCCGCCGTAGACATTCGGCGGGTACTCATTGGAGAAAAGGGCAACTTTGCTGATCGGCATGCGCGTGCTCTCCTGCCGGGCTGCGGGATGTCGCTATCGTAGTCCAAACCGGGCCGCAGAGCAAGCTAAGCGCGCCGGTCGCGGATGTTCAGTGCCAGCGAGATGATCAACGCAGCGGAAGCACTCAGCACGGTCAGCCAGTCAACTGCGGTGGAGGTGACCGAGATACCCAGCAGACGCTGCAGCAGGTACTGCGTGTAGCTGCGCGGCAGATCATGCTGTCCCAGCGCGCGCAGGACCCGCCAGTGCCACTCGGTGAGAGGACAGAATCCGAGTCCGTAGAACATCCCCAGGCCCAACCACGAGGCCGCTATCAGCAACAGCACAACCAGGTTGGCACGGCGTAACCGCGGCACAATCCAGCCGAACAGGCTGAACACAATCAGTACGGTGTGAAACACAACAAAGAACAGGTCAAGCGCGCGCAATAGCATCAGATTCACCCCAGCTGTTGTATCATAACAGCTGCGATTGACCGTGTGGAAGATGCGTGCCTATACTTCAGCATGCTGAAGAACTACGCTGAGCGGCCGTTGGAGAGCACCGGAATGCCGACCCTTGATCGTGTGCTCGACGGTCTGCGTGCCGGTGACAATGTAGTATGGCGGCTCGACAACATCGCATTCTACGTACCGTTTGCCGAGGCTTTTCTGGAGTACGCCAGGTCCCGCTCGCGTACGGTGGTCTACTTCCGCTTCGGCGGCCATGCCCCGGTTCTCCCGCAAGAGAACGGGGTTATCGTCCAGCGTAACGATCCCGAGCTCGGTTTTGAAAACTTCATCACGCAGATTCACCGCACTATCCGTGACGTGGGAATCGGCGGCTACTACGTGTTTGACGCGCTCTCGGATCTGAGCGATACCTGCTACAGCGACCGCATGATCGGCAATTTCTTCCAGCTGACCTGCCCCTATCTGCTGAGCCTCGATACCATCGCCTATTTTGCCCTCTATCGCCATCGCCATTCGTACCACGCGGCAATTCCGATTTACGACACAACCCAGGTACTGCTGGATGTCTACCGCTACAACCAGCACTACTACGTGCAGCCGGCCAAAGTCTACGGGCGTGAGAAGGCCTCGCCGCTTTCGGTGTTCCGCTGGGACACCGAACAGTTCTCGCTGGTCAACGAGAGCGCCGAGATATCTGCTGTCATGGAATCCTCACCGTGGGGGGGACTGCGCTCGGCGAGCTACCGCATGGTCGGCCTGTGGGACAAGACGTTTATGCGCGCGGAAACGGTGCTAGAAGCAATCGAGGCAGGCGAGGTACCGCCGATACGCTCCGAAGATTCGTTCCGTGAGCTGGTACGGCTGGTGATCCCGCGTGAAGAACGCATGATCGATCTCGCTACGCGCTATCTCCGATTGCACGACCTGATAATCCTCTGGAAACGCATGATCGGCACCGGAATGATCGGCGGTAAGTCGATCGGCATGCTGCTGGCGCGGGCCATCATTCGCAAGCACCGTCCCGAACTTGCCGCCCGGCTCGAAGCGCACGACTCCTTCTTCATCGGTTCGGACGTATTCTACACCTTCCTGGTGAATAACCAGTGCTGGTGGGATAGACAGCGCCAGAAGGACCCGGATACGTTTCTGAGCGGGCTGGACGAAGTCAAGCAGAAGATTCTCAGCGGGGGCTTTCCGGATTACATCGTCAGGCGATTTGGAGACATGCTCGAATACTTCGGCCAAGCGCCAATTATCGTTCGCTCCAGCAGCCTGCTCGAGGATAACTTCGGCAACGCGTTCTCGGGGAAATACGACTCGGTGTTCTGCCCCAATCAGGGAACACCGGCAGAGCGGCTGCAGAGCCTTCTCGATGCCATTCGCACGGTGTACGCCAGCACCATGAGCGAGGAAGCGCTTTCCTACCGCAAGCGCCGCGGCGTCCTGGAACGCGACGAGCAGATGGCGCTACTGGTGCAACGGGTTTCCGGTTCAGTCTACGGCGACTATTTCTTCCCGCAGCTGGCCGGTGTGGCCTATTCGTTCAACCCGTACGTCTGGAGCAGGGAGATCGATCCAAACGCCGGTGTGCTGCGGCTGGTGTTTGGGCTTGGTACGCGTGCGGTTGACCGCTGGGATGACGACTATACGCGCGTGGTGGCGCTGAACGCGCCCGACAGGCGACCGGAGTCCAGTTTTGATGCCGTCAAGCGGCATACGCAGCGCCGCGTGGATGTAATCGATCTGCGCCGTACCCAACCGCGCAGTATTCACTTTCAAGACCTGGTCCAGGAGTGTGCAACGCTGCCGCTCTCATTTGTTGCCACGCGTGACCGCCAGGCCGAGCGTGACGCTCGCGATCACGGAATCCGTCCCAAGCCGCGCTGGATTCTGACCTTTGATCCGGTGTTCGAGACGTCAAATGTGGTCAACGATCTGCGCGAGATGGTTCGGACGGTACGCGAAGGCTACGGGACCGAGGTGGACATCGAGTTCACCGCCAATACCAGCGCCGACGGCAGTTACAGCATAGACATCGTACAGTGCCGCCCCTTTCACGCCAGCGCCGAGGAAGAAGAGCCGCTGGAACCATTCCCCGAGCTGGCTGAAGAGCGCGTCCTGATCCGATCCAGCGGCGGTGTCATAGGCCACGGCCGCCAGTTGTCGCTGGATCGCATCATCTACGTATCGCCGCAATCCTACACCGGGCTCAACGAATCCGGACGCTACGCCCTGGCACGGCTGATCGGAAAGATCGCCAAGCATCCGTCCTCGGCCACCGCCACAATCATGATGATTGGCCCGGGACGTTGGGGCAGCAGCACGGCATCGCTCGGCATACCGGTCTCGTTCGGGGACATCAACAATGTGGCGGTACTGATGGAGGTTGACGCGCTGCACGAAGGGCTGGTACCCGACCTCTCGCTGGGCACGCATTTCTTCAACGACATGGTCGAAATGAACATGCTCTACGTTGCCCACTTTCTGGCGCGGCCGGAGAATCGGCTCAGGCGCGATTTTTTTGATCATGCGCCATCGGCGCTGCTGCACGTGATGCCCGAAGCCACCGAATGGGAACAGGTTGTACGCGTCATTGACGTCCCGCAAGACCGCGCGTTGATGTTACAGGCTGACGCGGTGGAGCAAACCTGTGTTGTCTACACCAGTCCCTGATCAAGCATTGCGTCGGCAACCTTGACAAAACCGGCGATGTTGGCACCCGCAGCGTAGTTGCCCGGTGCGCCGTACTCCTCTGCCGCAGCGGCAGTGGCTGCAAAGACCCGTTGCATGATTTCGCGCAACCGCGCATCCACTTCGTCGGCGCTCCAGGACAGTCGCATGGCGTTCTGGCTCATCTCCAGACCGGAAGTTGCCACGCCGCCGGCGTTGGCCGCCTTGCCCGGACCATAGAGAACCTTGCCGTTGAGAAACACTTCGACCGCTTCCGGTGTTGTCGGCATGTTGGCGCCTTCGGCTACAACCCGACAGCCGTTCTTGAACAGTTGCCGTGCGTCCGACTCTTCGATCTCGTTCTGGGTGGCGCTCGGGAAGGCCGCGTCGCACGCTACCGACCACGGGCGCTTGCCGTCGTAATACTCACAGGCAAATCGCTCGGCGTACTCCTGGATACGGCCACGGCGAACATTCTTCAGCTCCATTACAAACTCGAGCTTGTCCAGGTCGATGCCGTCAGGGTCGTAGATGAACCCGTTGGAGTCCGAGAGCGTCAGCGGTATGGCGCCAAACTCCAGCAGCTTCTGTACCGTGTACTGCGCCACGTTGCCCGATCCGGAAACCACGCAGCGCTTACCCTGCAGGTCACCTCCCTCGGCGGCCAGCATTTCCTGCGCAAAATAGACCGCACCGTAACCGGTTGCTTCCGGTCGTATCAGCGACCCGCCCCAGCTGAGCGCCTTGCCGGTCAGGATTCCGGAGAACTCGTTTGCGATTCGTTTGTACTGGCCAAACAGGTAGCCGATCTCGCGCCGCCCGACACCGATGTCTCCAGCCGGGATATCGGTATCCTTGCCAATATGCCGGCACAACTCGGTCATGAAGGACTGACAGAAACGCATTACTTCGGCATCGGACTTCCCCTTGGGATCAAAGTCAGAACCGCCCTTGCCGCCGCCCATCGCCAGTGATGTCAATGAATTCTTGAAGATCTGCTCGAACGCCAGGAACTTGAGTATGCTCAGGTTCACGGTGGGGTGGAACCGCAGGCCGCCCTTGTACGGCCCCAGCGCGCTGTTGAACTGGATGCGAAACCCGCGGTTGACCTGGAAATCTCCGCTGTCATCGACCCACGGGACACGGAACATGACCACGCGTTCGGGCTCTACAATCCGCTCAAGAATTCGTTGCTTGCGATACTCGGGGCGGGCGTTGATCACCGGCTCCAGTGATTCGAATACCTCGCGCACCGCCTGCTGAAACTCGCGCTCCCCGGGATTCCTGCGCTCGACCACCTCAAAGGCTTGTGCAATATAGCTCATGGGTTCCCCCTGCGCCGCAAGTATACACGCTGTGTCACGCTATGCAATAGCGGTACCAAACCATGTTCAGCCCAAAAGCAGCCCGACTATCGGCGGCGTCAGCACAGCGGTCATGACGCCGCAGATACAGATACCGAGTCCCGCTGCAGCTCCCTGCAGTTCGCCTTCCTCGAGCGCACGTGCGGTGCCGATCCCGTGCGCGGCAGCCCCCATCGCCAGTCCAAACGATACCGGATGCACTACGCCCACCAGACGCAGCACAAGCGGACCGATAACGGCACCCAGGATTCCGGTCACCACCACCACCGCAGCGGTCAGCGACGCATCACCACCTATCGATTCTGAGACCACAATCGCGATCGGCGTGGTGACACTCTTGGGAGCCAGAGAACGCACCACCATCTGCGGCGCCCCCGCCATCAATGCCGGGACCACCACCGATACTATCCCGACTGCGCTTGCAAACAGGACCGCGGTCAGCATCGCCGGCGCGGACCGTTTCAGCTCCTGCAACCGCAGGTAGAGCGGCAACCCCAATGCCACCACTGACGGTCCCAGAAAGAACGTTATCACACGGCCGCCGCTCATGTATTCATCGTAATCGATCCCACCAACATGCAGTAGAGCAATAATCAGAGCCATTGTGACCAGAATCGGATGAAACAGCGCAAAGCGAATCCGCGCGTAGAACGCGCGCGCCGCCATGTACGTGAGCAGCGATAGCGTTACCCAGAACAGAGCCGGTGATATCTCGCTCACCGCCGGCGCTCCGCGGACCCGAGGAACCGCCCTTTGTGACGGAATAGCCACTGCGAGCCAACACCGGTAACCACCAGGACGGCAACGGTACTGACCACCACGGCCACTGCGATTGCAGGCCAACTGCGGCCGATGAGGTCAAAATGCAGCATCACACCAACGCCGGGCGGCACAAACAGGAATGCCAGGTTATCCAGCAGGACATCACACGACCGCCGCACCCACTCCACGCGCACAATACCGAGCGCCAGCGCGGCCGTCAGCAACAGCATCCCGACTACGTTGCCAGGCAGACCAACACCAAGTGCCGCAACGGCTTCGCCAATCAGAAGAAACAGCAGCAGAACTGCCAATCCGCCCAACATGGCGCCATGATAGGGCGCAGAGCGGGTCGGGTCAAGAACGATCGTAACACACGCAGCAAACGGTTGCACTAACCGCTGCGGCGTTGGTAGTATTCCCGAATGAGTCAGGTTGACAGCTCGCGTCGCGGTGATCCAAAGCGGTCCGGTTACTCACAGTTCGGCGAGGACCGTGCCGCGCTGCGGATGCTTGGCGAGAGCAGTGGGATCTGTGTCGAGGTCGGTGGACACAACGGCATCAGCGGCAGCACCAGCTACCTGTTTGAGCTGCTCGGCCGACGCTGCATTGTTGTCGAGCCGGTGCCGTACCTGGCGGCACAGATCCGGGCCGTGCGTTCGTGCAGCGTAGTTGAAGCGGCCGCCGATTCCAGCGACGGAAGTGCCGAGTTTCTGATCGCCACCGGCGGTGACACGCTGTCCACGCTCAACAACCACAACCGCGTGCGCTCTCGCATCGATGAGCACCGCGGTTCCATCGAGTCGATCACCGTTGCCACCCGGACGCTGGATTCCATCCTGCAGCAGCACGCCGCCGATGCGGTCGACGTAATCACAATCGATGTAGAGGGAAATGAATTGGCTGTGCTGCAGGGGCTCACACTTGAACGCTGGCAGCCGCGCGTGCTGATTATCGAGGATAACTCGTTGTGCCGCGACCCTTCGGTACGCGATTATCTCGCGCAGCACGGCTACACACGCTTCTGGATTACCGTGGTAAATCACTGGTACTGTCGAAGTGACGACCTCACGCTGAATCGGACCTGGCGGCGCGCGGTTTCGGCAGTCTACTGCACGTTGTGCCGCGTCTTCAGCCGCCTGTTCCGATCCGGGCAGCCGGAGTGAATACGTGAAAAGAGTTCCCCTGCGCAATATCGTTGTCTTTCTATTGCTGACAACCGCCTGGCTGGTGCTTGCGGCCTCGACCGAGCTCGTCGTTGCTGCGGTCGGCGCCCTGATCATACTGTTCACAATGATCGTTTTCCCGTCGCTGCACATCGAGTTTGTCTCGTTGAGCGCCGTTCGGCGGCTGTTCAGGCTCAGTGCATTCCTCGTCTATATCCTGCCGGCGCTGGCGCTGGCGAGCATCAGGCTCGCGTCGCTGACCGTTCGACCTTCAGTAGCTGTGTGCTCGCGCGTTCTGCGCTACAACTACCAGATCGGCGACCGGCTGGGCCTGCTGCTGCTCTCGGTGACTATCACGCTTACCCCAGGGACGCTGGTGCTGGATGTAGACCCGCAACGTAACGCGCTCTACATCCATAACCTCGACCGCCAGGGCGTCAGCGTGGAGCAGACCCTGAAATCGATAAGCGCAATTGAGCAACGGCTCCTGGGAGTGTTTCCGTGAGCAGCGCGCTGATCGTTGCCGTGATCGGCGTACTGCTTCTGTCAGCGATAGCAACCTTCGGCAGGCTGATCAGCGGTCCAACCGTGCCGGACCGCGTGGTAGCGGCCAATTCCATCGGCCTGATGCTCTTCTCGCTGATTGTAATTCTGGCGATGGTATTCGAGACCGAGTCATTCCTGGACGTTGCACTGGTCTACTCGGTACTGCAGTTCATTGACATCATCATCGTTTCCAAGTATCTCAACCGTCAGGGAGTGCACCACGATGAGCCTTGATGCCGTCCGACCGCTGCTGTCGGCTGCCCTGCTGGTGGCCGCTGTTGCGTTCTTTGCAGTCACTGCGTTCGGGATGTTCCGCTTCCGAGTCATGTACGACCGGCTGCACGTAGCCACCAAGTGCCTGACCGGTGGGGTGCTCTCGGTACTTCTGAGCTACACGGTGACCGCCCCCACCGGGTTTGCGCTGAGTAAGGCGCTGTTGGGAGCGGCCTTCCTGTTGATGACCAACGCCATCGCCAGCCACGCACTTGCGCGCGCCGCCTACCGCCAGCAGTGCGACACCGACAAACTCAGTATCGATCAGTTGGCAGAAGATATCGCGCTCACCAAGGAGGTCCCCGGATGACAATAGCGATCATGACCGGACTGATGCTCTTTCTCTGCCTGGTTGCCGTGTACGCGGTGTTTTCGCATGTTATCATCCACGCGGTTGTGGCGATGTCGGTCTTCAGCATAATAACTGCGGTGGTCTTTCTGCTGCTGCAGGCACCCGATGTTGCAATGACTGAAGCGGTGATTGGTGCAGGGCTGGTTACCGCATTCTTCATTCTGACCCTGAACAAGATCGAGGAGCTGTAGACTATGGCTTCACGCATCATTGCCGCGCTGATGATTGCGGCAGTGGCAGCGCTGGCGCTGCTGACCGCCGTGTCACTGCCCCTGGATATGCAGCGCCGGGACGTTGGGAGCTACATTGACCGTGGCGTGCAGCAAACCGGTGCCACCAATCAGGTAAGTTCGATCCTGTTTGACTATCGCGGCTTCGACACCCTGGGCGAGGCTACGGTAATCCTGGCTGCATCGCTGATCATCGGGTTTGTAGCTCCGCGTAGGCGTACCAGCATGCTCTCGTCGAGCCTCAGCGTTATTGTGCGCGATACCGTTGCACTTCTGTTGCCGTTCCTGCTGGTATTCGGTTTCTACATTATCCTCTTTGGACACATCTCACCAGGAGGCGGGTTCACCGGTGGAGTGATGCTCGCGGCAGCCGTTATCATCTACTCGCTGGCGTACTGTTCGGGCAGCAGGCGCATCTTTCTACTGGATGAAGCCCAGGAGAAGCTGGTCGAAAACAGCGGCATGCTCTTGTTTCTAGGCATCGGCCTGGTGGGCCTGGGAGCAGGAGGCGCCTTCCTGGCCAACGCCGCCACCGGGGTGCCGCTAGGCCGGCCGGGGTCACTGGCAAGCGCCGGATTGATCCCGTTTCTCAACCTCGCCAGTGGGCTCAAGGTTGCCGCGGGGCTCTCGATCGTCTTCTTCAGCCTGATCAGGGAGTGAGCGGTGCAGTATATCGCGTTCGGCGGTGCCGGCATTCTGACCCTTGTGGGTCTATACGGCCTGCTGACCCAGAAGAATGCCATCAAGCTGGTGATCTGCTTCAATATCATGGAGACCGCCGCTCTGATCTTTCTGATTGCGCTTGGATACCGCGAAGGAGCTTCAATCCCGATCATTCATCCCGACCGCAGTCACTACGTCGATCCGCTGCCGCACGCGCTGGCACTGACCGCGATTGTCATCGGTGCCAGCCTGACTGCTATCATGCTGGCCCACATAGCGCGCATCTACCAGCAGTACAAGATTCTCAATATCGACCGCATCAAGAGGTTGCGCGGGTGAATCACGTCCCGATTCTGCTGATTATTGTGCCGCTTGCAGCACCGCCGTTGCTGTTCTTCTCGGCAAAGATCCGGCGCGGTGCGCCGCTGCCGATGGCGCTCCTGATAGCGGCAGCATCGGCGGTCTTGAGCGTCCTGGCGATAGCCGGCGTGCAGCACGCAGAGGTCCTGGTGTACCACCTGGGCGGCTGGTCGGCGCAACAGGGCATCGTGCTGGCGCTTGATGCGCTGAGCGTCATTCTGCTGGCACTGATCCAGCTGGTCTTCCTGCCGGTCCTGCTGTTCCCCGCAGATGCCCAGGACAGGCTACGCCGATTCAGCCTGATGTTCCTGCTGCTGGCCGCGCTCAACGGCATGGTGCTGACCGCTGACCTGTTCAACATGTACGTGTTCATGGAGATCGGTGCAATTGTCACCTATGCTCTGCTGAACTACGGTCACGACGAGGGAAGGCTGGAAGGCAGCTTCAAGTACCTGCTGATGAGTTCACTCGGAAGTTTATTGATCCTGTGGGCAATCGGGCTGACGTACTCGGCAACCGGCGCACTGAATCTCGCCTACCTCTCGCGCCACTTTGGCGACGCTCCGCAGGCACTGCGTACTACGGTGCTGGCGCTTCTGAGCGCGGGGTTCTGCATCAAGATGGGTGTGGTACCGTTTCACGCCTGGAAGCCCGACGCGTACGGCTCGGCACCACCGGCGGTAGCCGCGCTGGTCTCAGCCGTGGTGGCTAAGATTCCGCTCTACTGTCTTATACGGATAGTCTCGCTGCTTTACGGGTTTGCGCTACTGTCAGAAACGCATTTCCCGACCATTCTGGCGATCATCGGTGGCGCCTCGATTGTGGTAGGTCACGCAATGGCGCTCAAACAGCAGCGCCTCAATCGGCTGCTGACGTTCTCCAGCATTGCGCATATCGGCTATATTCTGGTGGGATTTGCCGCAGCCACCGTCGGCAGTTTTGAGGGAGCGCTGTTCCATATGCTGAGTCACGGCGTGCTCAAGGCCGGTCTTTTCCTGGTGTCGGCAGCAATTGTAGCCCACCTGCAGAGCGATGAGATCTCGCGCATGGTCGAGATATCACGGCCGATGTTCTTTCCGGCGCTGCCGTTTGCGGTCCTGGCGCTCGGTATGATCGGCATTCCGCCGGTGGTAGGATTTGCCAGCAAGTGGGCGATTGTTCTGTCGGGAGCTGCGGCAGCGCTGCTTGTTCCGGCCGCACTGGTAGCGCTCGGCGGCTTTGCCGCTCTGTGGTACTACCAGCGCGTGACGCTCACTTTCTGCACCCTGATACACGACCTTCCGTTTCCACGGCTGTTCTTCTCCTGGGCCGAGCGGCTGCCGGCGCTCTTCCTGGCCGCGGTTTCAGTGATTCTGTTCTTTGCCGTCCCATGGCTGCACCCGTTTATCACGCGCGCCGCAGTGGCGCTGCTGGACAGCGCACCGTATGTCAACGCCGTACTGGCTCAGGCGGTGCCGCTGTGATCGGGTTGCTGGTTATCGCAAGCGCATGTGCAATGGCAATCCTGCCGCAGCGCTGGGCTATAACGGCGGCGTCAGCGGTGCTCGCGGTCGCGGCAGCGGCCCACCTTATGGCGCCGCTCAGCGTGCCGATTGGCGCTGAGTTCTTCGGTTTTGTCTTCTCGTTCTCGCACTACCCGCCCGAGGCGCGTTTTGTCGGGGCCGCGCTGGCGGCTTTCGGCAGTATTTCGCTGTTGTACGTGCGACCGCATCGACCGGGCCGCTGGTTTGCCGCAGCAGCCCTGCTCCATAGCGGCGCCACCCTGGCGCTGGCCACGGTTGCCGACCTGCTCAGCTTCTTTGTCTTCTGGGAACTGATCACACTCGGTGCCATCATATTGATCTATCAGGATCAGACCAGGTTCTCGGTGTTGCGGCGCTACTTCATCTACCAGATGGCCGGTGCGGTTGCACTGCTGATCGGCATTGCCGTCAACTACGGCGCCACCGGTGATGTCTCGCTATCGAATATCAGCGCGGGACATGCGTTCTTCCTGCTGGCAGTGGCCATCAAGACCGCGGCTATTCCACTGCACCTGTGGCTGACCGAGACCTATCCGGCGGTCAGGCGTGAAACCGTTGTGGTGCTCTCAGCCTACGCCACCAAAGCCGGCGTGATCGGCGCCGGACTGCTGCTGCCGGGCTTTGGCCTGGAAATCTTCGGCGGCGTTGTGGCTCTGGTTGCGGTGCTGTACGCGCTCAAACAGCGCGGGTTGCGCGAGTTTCTGAGCTTCCACATCATAAGCCAGGTTGGCTACATGACTGCCGGCGTTGCCAGTGTTGTTCCGTTGGCGGTCAGTGGCGGCTACTATCACCTGGTGAGCCACGTTATCTACAAAGGGCTTCTATTTATGGTGGCCGGTTCATTGGTCGACTGTTTCGGACACAATGACATGTACCGGATAGAGGGTGCCGGCCGCCGCAAGCCGCTGTTGATGCTGGCAGCCGTTGTTGGATCGGCCTCGATCGCCGGGCTGCCGCCGTTCAACGGCTTCATCAGCAAGTCGCTGCTGAAGCAGGCCCTCGCTGGAACCCCCGCGGTATGGCTGCTGATTGCCGCCAGCGTTGGTACCGCGCTTTCCTTCACCAAGTTTCTCTATCTGTGCTTCTTTGTGTCCAAAGCGGAACCAGAAAGCGCAGCGGACCAGGCCGCAGCCAAAGCGCCGCCGGCGCGCACGCCGCTTGTGCAGTGGCTGGCCATGGGACTGCTGAGCGCTGGTTGCGTTGCCCTCGGCGTTGCGCCACAGCTGGTACTGCGGCAGTTCTTCCATACCGGCGCTGAGTTCTATTATGCCGGCGGAATCCTGAGCGGTGTGTGGCCGGCACTGCTGGCCGCTGCACTGTTCGTGGCGGCTTTTGCACGCATCAATCGGTTGCTGCGCGCCGCGCTGCCACAATCAACCGGTGTGCTGCGAATCATGCGGCGCGCCGCAATCGCCGCGGTTGCCCAGCTGCGAATACTGCACAACGGTCACCTTCTGCGCTACATCAGCTGGGCGGTCAGCGGACTGATTATCGTGTGGGCTGTGCTGCTGCTACTGTGAATCCTCAGGTTCAATGCCCGCCGATGTAGTCATCGTAGATAACCGCGCTGATCATACCCCCCGCAGCATGATTGAGCTCGTGGCAATGAAACAGCCACAGCCCCGGATTATCCGCGATGAATTCCACGTCGTAGGTCTCTCCAGGCAGAATAGGCAGCGTGTTGCGGGTCAGTTGCGCAGCCTCGGGTACCGGGTTCCCGTCTACCGAGATCACCTTGAACTGGTGCCCGTGAAGGTGCATCGGATGAAACGTTGCCGATCCGGCGTTGATCATACGCACCCGCACCCGGTCGCCCTCAACGACCCGAATCGGATCGGTCTCCGGATAGACCGCACCGTTGATCGGGAAGATTCCGTCGCGAATGCGCTCGGTCAGAACCCAGGTCTTCTCTACGTCCGGAGCCTGGTAATCGCGCGGCTCAACAACAAACGCGCCGGCCAGCCCCATATCCATCTGCTGCGCCTCATCACCGTGGTGCGAGCCGTGCGTATGATAGAAGCGGGTACCGGCCGGATATGCCACAAACTCGTAAACGAAGGTCTCACCCGGCTCGATAGGGTCCTGCGTGTAGCCCGGGACTCCGTCCATCGGATTGACCAGGTCAATACCGTGCCAGTGCACCGTTGTGGCTACCGGCAGCTTGTTGGTGAAACTGATCCGCACCGTATCACCCTCGGTCACGCGGATTTCCGGTCCGGGCAGCTGCCCATTGTACCCCCACGACTCTATGACGTGCCCGTCACCGTAGTCCCACATGATGTGGTCGGCGCTCAGCTCGAACTCCTTGACGCCGTCTTCGGCAATCGTGTAGCCGAGTCGTTCGACCGAGTCTTTGTGGCTTCGGATCGGCAGGTCTGACTCGGCGGTAATACCGTCCTCGTAAGCCACCCGGTCGGAATCATCGGATAGCACCGTAAGCGTACCGCGTTGTCCAAAGTGGCCGGCACCACAATAGACCGAACAGAAAAAGGTGAAATCTCCCGCGCGTGAGGCAACAAACTCAACGGTCGTAGTCGAATTGGCCGGTAAACGCTGATCAACGCCGAACTCAGATACTGCGAATCCGTGATCGTAATCATCATCATTGGTAATATTCAACCGAACCAGCGTTCCCTCTCCCACCGTTATGTGGTCCGGATCCCACTGCCAGCGGTTCTTGATGATGTCTACATCCAGTTCCAGCTCCTGGTCGGCCGACTGCGGCAGCGCAGCCGAAACCACCTGCACAGTACCGGTCAGCACAAAAGCAAAACCGGCAACCACGTACAATCCAAACAACGCCCTCAATACTACGTGTTTCTGAATCACCGTTGGCTCCTTGCGCTTGTCTCACACCTGTCGATTAACTTTGTCTAAAGATTACCAATAAAATCGACTTCGGGCAACCGCAGCCGGAGGAGACTACGCAGGGACCGAGGGTTATGCGGCGGAAGTTAGCTTTGGCTGCGACGCAACAGAATCGGCTTCAGGTAGCGCCCGGTGTGAGAAGCCGCTTCGGCGGCAATCTGCTGCGGTGGACCGGTTGCCACTACCGAGCCCCCGTCGGCACCGCCCTCCGGCCCCAGATCGATTATCCAGTCGGCTTGCGCCACAAGGTCAAGATTGTGTTCGATGACGACAACCGTGTTGCCGGCATCCACCAGACGGTGGATCACGCGCGCCAGGCGCTGTACATCGGCCATGTGCAGCCCGATGGTAGGTTCATCCAGGATGTAGAGTGCCGCGCTGCGGCGGCCGCTGTTGCCGTTGCGCGCGGCTCCATTGATGCGAGCCTTGGCCAGTTCGCTTACCAGCTTGATACGCTGCGCCTCGCCCCCGCTGAGCGTCGGACTTTGCTGCCCCAGACGCAGATAGCCCAGACCTACCTCCTGCAGCAACTGCAGCGTATGCAGAATCGCCGGTTGCGCGTCAAAGAAATCCGCCGCTTGGTCGATGCTCATCGCCAGCACATCGGCAATACTGCAGTTCTTGAACGTAACCTCCAGCGTATCGGCGGTGAAACGCTTTCCGTCGCACTGGTCACACAACACAATTACGTCGGGCAGAAAACTCATCTCGATGCGCTGTACTCCCTGCCCGCCGCACTGCTGGCAGCGGCCCTCGGCGGTGTTGAACGAGAAACGGCTGGCGCTGTAGCCGCGCATGCGCGCCTCCGGCAAGCCGGCAAACAAGGAGCGTATCGCATCCCAGATGCCGACATAGGTGGCCGGTGTAGATCGCGGTGTCCTGCCGATCGGCGTCTGGTCCACCTCGCGTACGTAGGCCAGCGGTTGCCAGCCGCTGATGGCACTGCAACCGGCAAGCGTGCGATCGGCCGAACGTCGGTTGCCGCTGCCGCCTGACCGTTTGCTCGTTGGCGCTGTATGCGACTTCAGCAGACCGCGTAGATTACGGTGCAGCACGTCGTGAACCAGAGTGCTCTTGCCGCTGCCGCTGACGCCGCTCACCGCCACAAATCGCCCCAGCGGGATCTCCACCGAGAACCCTTTCAGATTGTGCATCTGCGCGCCCTCGATAACGATCGAGCCGGCTGATGTGTCGCGCGAGCGCTCAATCGGTAGGAACTGTGGCGGGTTGCGCAGCCAGCTGGCGGTCAGCGAGCGCCGGTCATGAAGCAACCGGTCTACCGACCCGGCAAACATCACCTCGCCGCCGAGCGTGCCGCCGCCGGGTCCAAGGTCGATCACATGCTGCGCACGGCGGATGGTCTCCTCGTCGTGCTCTACAACCACAACGCTGTTGCCCCTGGAACAGAGCCCGTGCAGAGTATCCAGCAGCATCGCGTTATCGCGTGCGTGCAGACCAATCGTGGGCTCATCGAGGATGTAGCACACGCCGCGCAGGTTTGAACCCAGCTGCGCCGCCAGCCGTATGCGCTGTGACTCGCCGCCGCTGAGCGTAGGCGCTGCCCGGTCCAACGGCAGATAGCCCAGTCCCACCCGATGCAGGAAGTCCAGGCGCGCCACCAGCTCGGACACAATATCGCGCGCAATCACGGCCTCACGGCCGCTCAGCTGCAGCGCGGCGAAGTACTCGGCGGCTGCATCAACCGGCAGCGCTGCCAGCTCGGTAATCGCGGTTCCGTGGTAACGTACCGCACGCGCTTCGCGCCGCAGACGCGTACCATCGCACTCCGGGCAGCGCCGATGGTTGAATCCATCTGGGCGGACCTGCTCTTCAGACATCGGATCGCTGTGGTCCTCGGTGTGCAGGTCCGCCAATCCGGTACCGCTGCACGCGGGGCACCAGCCGTGCTTGGAGTTATAGGAGAAGAACCGCGGATCAGGGTCGGGAAAACTTGTTCCGCAGCTCGGACAGGCGCGCGAGGTAGAAAAGACCAGCGTCTGCTCGCGCCCGTCAACCACCACGTGGGTAACCCCTCCCCCGTGAGCCAGGGCCGCATTCAGTGCGCGGTCCAGCTCATCGGCGTTGCGCCTGGATAGCTTCACGCTCGCCAGCGGCAGCTCGATGGTATGCTCGCGAAAGCGGTCCAACCGTGGCCACGGTGCCGTGGGGGTAGCTTCACCGTCAACGCGCAGCGTCTGATACCCTTTCCTGGCGGCCCATCCGGCAAGGTCGGTGTAGTAGCCCTTGCGTGCTACCACCAGCGGGGCGAGCACGCTGACGCTGGAGCCGTAATGCTCGCGCATGATCTGTGCTGCAATTTCGTCCTTGCTCTGCGGGCTGATTGCCACGTTGCAGTCCGGACAGTACTGCAGCCCCAGCTTGACGTAGAGCAGGCGCAGGAAATGATAGACCTCGGTGACGGTTGCAACCGTACTCTTGTAGCCGCCGCGGCTGGTGCGCTGTTCGATTGCCACCGTTGGCGGCACGGCGATCACACTGTCAAAGTCGGCGCGTGCGGCGGGTTGTACAAATTGCCGTGCGTACGCGTTAAGCGATTCCAGGTAACGCCGCTGCCCCTCGGCAAACAGGATATCAAAGGCCACGGTGCTCTTACCGCTGCCGCTGACCCCGGTGATTACCGTCAGCTCTCCCAGCGGTATGCAGAGGTCGATCCCTTTCAGGTTGTGCTCGCGCGCTCTGCGAATCTCGATGTCGCTGTGTCCGCCGCAAGGAGCTGAGCGCGCCTCTATGCCGTCAGCTGCTTCGGCAACCGCGAGTTCGACGTTTCCCTGCGCCAGTTGCGCCGCGTAGGCCCGCAGAGCCACGGCGGTGTGTCCCTGGCCCTCGGTTATCAGCCGTGCGGGAGTGTCGCACGCTACAACGTGTCCGCCTGCCTCGCCTCCCTCGGGCCCGAGATCCACTACCCAGTCCGCAGCCAGCACTACGTCCAGGTTGTGTTCGATCACTACCACCGAGTGACCGACATCAATCAGCGCACGCAACGCACGCAGGAGTACTTCGATATCGTCGAAGTGCAGCCCGGTGGTCGGTTCGTCAAGCAGAAAAAGGGTGCTCGACTCGCGGCCTTTCCTGGTTTGCGACTGCGCCAGATGGCCGGCCAGTTTCAGTCGCTGAGCCTCACCGCCGCTGAGCGTGGGAACAGGCTGGCCGAGCCGCAGGTAACCGAGCCCTACGTCGCGCAGCGGCTCCATTGCACGCAGCACCCGCGGCTGATCGGCAAAGAACCGGCACGCGGCGTCAACGGTCATCGCCAGCACATCGGCAATTGAGGCCGCCGCAGGTATCTCCCCGTCCGGCGCCACTGCGTCCGGCGCGGTCAGCTTGACATCGAGAATTTCCGGGCGGTAGCGCGTACCGCTGCAATCCGGGCAGCGCACGTAGATATCGCTCAGGAACTGCATCTCGATGTGCTCAAACCCGTTGCCGCCACACGTCGGGCAGCGCCCGTTTCCAGAGTTGAAACTGAACGTGCCGGCACGGTAACCGCGCTGCAGCGAAACCGCATGCGCGGCAAACAGCGCACGGATAGCGTCCAACGCGCCTACATAGCTTGCCGGGTTGGATCGAGTGGTCTTACCGATAGAAGACTGGTCTACCAGTACTACGTTGTCGATCAACTCCAATCCGGCGATGTCGCGGTGCCGCCCGGGCGTCTCGGCCGGGCGGCCCATGGCAGCGCAAACCGCGTTGTACAGGACGTTCTGCACCAGTGTCGACTTACCCGACCCGCTCACCCCGCTCACGGCTACCAGCCGCTGCAACGGCAGCGTTACGTCAATCTGCTTCAAGTTGTGTTCGCAGGCGCCATGGATTTCTATAGCCCCCGCAGTCACAGCTTCAGCAGACGCGCCGGCTGCCGACGGTGCAGCAACGTGCCGCCGGCCGCAAAGGTAATCGGCGGTTAATGAGTGCGGCGCACGCAACAGCCGGGCCACGCTACCCTGAAACACCACCTCGCCGCCGTGCTCGCCCGCCTGCGGCCCCATGTCGATGACCATGTCGGCCGCACGGATAACCTCCGGATCATGCTCCACCACTACGATCGTGTTGCCGAGATCTCGCAGCCGGGTAAGGATCGATATCAGCTGCCGCATGTCGCGCTGATGCAGCCCGATGCTCGGCTCATCGAGCACAAACAGGGTGTTGACCAGCGATGTACCGAGTGCAGTTGTAAGGTTGATGCGCTGCACCTCGCCACCGCTGAGCGTGCGCGACTGGCGGTCAAGCGTCAGATAGCCGACTCCTACTTCCACCAGGTAGCGCAGCCGCGTGCGAATCTCGTTCAACAGCAGCCCGGTGGCCTCGTCCAGCGCACCGCCGGGACGCAATTCATCGAAGAAGCTCATCACGCGGTCAATCGACAGCTGCATGAGGTCGTGGATCGATAGCCCGTCTACGCGGAAATCCAGCGCTTCCGACTTCAGCCGCGCCCCGTTGCAACTGCTGCACACGGTATAGGCGCGATACCTGGAGAGCAGCACGCGGATGTGCATCTTGTAGCTTCTGGACTCCAGCCAGTTAAAGAATCGGCGCACCCCGTACCAGACCCCGTCGTCCCATTCGCCCTCACCCTCGATCACCCAGTTACGCTGCGCGTCGCTGAGGTCACGCCAGGCAACATTCAGAGGCACACCGCGCAGACGGGCAAACTTCTGCAGGTCGGCCTGACACTCGCGGTAGCTGCTGCTCTGCCACGGTCGGACGGCACCCTCGGCCAGCGTTGCACGCTTGTCTGGAACAATCAGGTCAAGGTCGATATCGATAATGCGGCCAAAGCCGCGGCATTCGGGGCACGCGCCCAGCGGTGAGTTGAACGAAAACAGGTTGGGAACCGGATCTCGGTAGTCAATGTCACAGCGGGCGCAGTGCAGATCGCGCGAGAAGCGATACGGCTGCTGCGCGGGCGTCCTACCGCCAACCGGCCAGATTGCTGCGCGGCCGTGACCGTGCTGCATCGCGGCTTCAACCGCTTCGATAATGCGCTGGCGATTAGGTTCCGTCAGCGTGGTACGATCCTGAGCAACCTCCAGCACAGCGTCGCTGCGCGAGTGGATCGTGCGGTAGCCCTGCTCCGCAAGGAGTTTGATTATCTCATCCTCGGAGAACGCCGTTGGAACGCCAACCGGAAAGGTTACCACCAGGCGCGTAGCGTTGCCGCCGAGGTCGGCAAAGATCGAATCTACTGCGGATTGCGGCGTATCTCGTGTAACCGGCTGCGAGCAGTTGCGGCAGACAAGCTGTGATGCACGCGCAAACAACAGCTTCAGATGATCGTTGAGCTCGGTCATGGTGCCAACGGTCGAACGCGACGTCCGCACCGGATTGGTCTGGTCTACCGCAATCGCCGGGGGGATACCATCGATCCGTTCGACCTGTGGCTTGTCCATGCGGTCGAGAAACTGCCTGGTGTAGGCCGAAAACGTCTCGACATAACGCCGCTGCCCTTCAGCGTACAGCGTGTCGAAGGCCAATGACGATTTGCCCGAACCGCTGACCCCGGTGATTACGATCAGCTTGCGTAGCGGCAGATGGACATCGATACCTTTGAGATTATTCTGGCGGGCGCCCCGGACGGTGATTTCAGCAGCGCCGGAGTCCGGGGCGCAGTTGGCGCCCCGGGGTATGCGGATCAGGTCAGGGGCTCGTCGGTAGCGGCGGGACTCTGGAAATCACGATACGCCATCACAAGCAGAATCGAAACGTAGCCTGTGTAGAGCGCGGAAAGAATCATACCGAGAATCTGCCCCAGCACCGGTATCAGGCCTAGTATCACGTTCAGCACGCCAAACACAAAGCCTACCGCAATCAGCAGCAGGAAGAAAATCACACAATCGCCGAGCCGGGACTTGACCAGCGAGAAACTGGCGCCGATCGACTCGAATGCTCCCTTCTCGTCGGTCATGACCGCCACGAAGGTGAACATCAGGAAGAAGGCAACCACCAGGCCGGGTAGTACAATCAGCATCATGCCGATACCAAACAGCACGCCGACAACTACTGAAGCCAGCAGCAGTGGAACGATCCGTTGCAGCGTCTTGTTCCACGCGCTCTTCAGGTCAACCTGTTGCCCGTCCAGCGCCTTGCCGACCATCACAACCGTCATACCGTGCGCCAGCATGGTCAGGATGGCGCCAACGATCGCAACCAGCGCCATACCGCCAAACGCGGTTGCCACTCCGGTGGCCATAGCTTCCGGACTCTGGGCGCCGCTGACCATGAACATTCCCGCTCCGCCCATGGTAATCAGCATCAAGAGCCAGATGACAATGGACGAGGCAAGAACCGGAACAAAGAGCATGATGTTGCTCTTGCCGATGCTCACTCCTTCCTGCAGTAGATTTCTGATTTTCATTGTACGCTCCTTAATCCGTGGTTATCTCTCTGTTCCCTTATAATACGCTCTCAGTAGCCACAATGCAAGAACAGCAATCGCCGGTTTGTTGATTGGCGCCAGTATGATAGACTGAAGCTGTCATGAATTGCTGGAATCTGCTGCGGCTCACCAGCCGGACCTTCTACCCTTCTATTCGCAGCCTGCCGGCAGAGCTTGGTAACTCGCTCTGTCTCGCGTATCTGCTGCTGCGCGTCTCGGACTATCTGGAAGACACAAACGTCCTGACGCCCGCTGAGAAGGTACACCTGCTTGAACTGTGGCACAACGTCATTGGCGATAACCGCCGGGCTACCGAACTCGAGCGCAGTATCCGCAGATTCCCGGCACAGCACGAAGTCGATTATCAGGCGGCGATTCAGGCCGGAGATATCCTGCAGCAAGTGCGAGCACTACCGGATCAACTGCGAGATACCATACTCTTCCACGTGCGTCGTTCAACCAAAGGTATGGCGCGCTGGCTGTCGCGCGGACCGCAGATCGAGACCGAAGCAGACATGGACGACTATATGCACGAGGTTGCCGGCCGCGTGGGATACCTGTCCACCGAAGTCTTTGCCTATCATTCTGCGCAGATTCGGGCACGTCTGCATCGCCTGATGCCGTTGGCCCGCGAAACCGGCCTGGCCCTGCAAACGGTCAACATCATCCGCGGCTTGCGCAAAGACTTCGAGCGCGGCTGGATCTACGTGCCTGAGAGCTTCTGCCGCCAGGCGGGAATCACGCGTGAACAGCTTTTCGATCCGCGCCACCGCACTGAAGCCCTGGCGGTGCTGAACCGGCTGGTAGCCAAGGCAGAACGCCACCTGCAAGCCGCACTCGGTTACGTTCAGCTGTTGCCGCGAACACTCTACCGGATTCGCCTGGCGTGCATCTGGCCGATGTTGCTGGCGATACGCACGGTAGCCATCAGCGACGCCAATCCGGACGTGTTCAACGGGAATGTCAAGATAGCGCGCAGCGAAGTGAGGCACATCGTGCGCTGCAGTACGCTTTTTGGCTGGTCGAACCGCTGGGTTGCGTCCTACGCCCGGCGTCTGCGCACTCCGTTGCGGTCACCGCGGCGCGCCACACAACAGCCGCTACTCCTGACGCGCTGAAGCGCTGGGCCGGCCGGAGTGTTGATCAGCGATGCTGATCGTATGCTATACTGCTGCATCATGAAAGCAAAACATCTGGTGATTGCAGCAATACTGCTACCCCTGATGCCGGTTGCCTACTGGACCATAAGCGTGGTCAACGAGTTTTCGGCAACGCAAGAGGTAGCTGCAATTCTGTGGCTGTATCATCCCGCCAGGGTTATGGCGCTGGTGGGGTTCATCATGATGTTCTACCAGTTTGTCCTTGCCGCGCGGCTGCCGATCATGGAAAAGGTCGCTCCGCGGGGCAAACTGCTGACGCAGCACCGCAGTCTCGGCAAGCTGGGGTTCATACTGATCCTTTTTCATGGAGTCATCATGCTGGTTGCCGACCTGGTGGATTACCAGCGCATCATTTTCAACACACCCAAGCTGCTCGGGATCACCGCACTGTTCCTGCTGATTATCGCCGTAATTGCGTCGTGGTTCTTCAAGCCGCTGAAGTTTCAGTACAACACCTGGAAGAAGATGCACCTGCTGGCGTACCTGGTTTTCCCATTGGCCTTCTTTCACGCCATCATGCTCGGGACAACGGTACGCGGCTACATCGCAGTCCGGATACTATTTGTAATCCTGATGCTGCTTTACACTGCTATCCTGGTCTACCGGATTGCGGCACCTCCGCCCAGCAAGCCTGCCGGCAGGAAATCGACAGGCGCAAAGCCGGCGGCAACACCACCCGTTGCCGACAGCCGCTGATCAGGAGGCGGGCTACGCGCTGATGCGAGCGATGATCTGCTCGCACAGCAGTCGGGCGCTGCTGAACGCGCTCTCGACGCGGCCGCCGATACACCAGTCACCACAGAGCCCCAGGCCAACGGCCGGGTCCCACCAGTAGCCGTCGGGCAACTGAGTCCGCGGGCGCGCGTAGCGCCACCGGTGGGCGGCGCGCCAGCTCGGAGACTGCGGCTGCCGCGCCAGGGCGTCAAAAAACGCAGCCACAAGCTGTTCGGCTACCCACTCTTTATCGTTCTCAACAAAGCGCCGTGACCACTCAGCGGTGGCGTGTAGTACCCAGGCGTCGTGATCAGGGCGCCCCGGCTTGCTGCCGTTGCGCGCAGCCCACGACAGCGGCCCCTTCTGGACAAAAGCCGCATCCCACTCGATCTCGAGCGCGGGATCAAATACCGCCATTACGGCCCAGCAGGGATCAATAACCGCACCACCGAGAATGGGACGCACCGGCGAAGGCAGCTTCAGCATCGGCAATACCTGCGCCGGCGGCGTGGAGATCACCACCCAGTCGTAACCTTCGTGCTGCACGCCACTGTCGTCGCCAAGCGTCCAACCCGATTGCGGAGCATGCTGGAGTGACTCGATACGGCACTGGTAGTTGATTTTCCCGTCAACCTCACCGGCCAGCGCCCTGGCCGGCTCGTTCATTGCGGGAACACCGACGTAGCGCTCGGGACCACCGTGCTTCTCGGTCCATCGGCCGTCCTGCAGCGTACCGATGCGCGGCCGCCACGGCACCACCACGGACTGTTCTTGCCACCGCTTAACAAGCGCCGTGAACTCGGCACTGGTTGCAGTGAAGTACTGTGTTCCGTGATCAAACTGGTATTCGCCCTCACGGCGGCGGCTGATCCGGCCGCCGGGCCCCCTGCCCTTGTCAAACGTATCAACCGCAGCACCGGCGCTGCGCAGGATGCGGCGCGCGGTCAACCCGGAAACGCCTGCACCGATGACGGCAACTCGCGCTGTTTTCTTACTCATGATGGTATCGATACCTCCGTCTTGCGTCCGGCTTCAAAATAGCAGAGCAGATCAAACCCAGCCGCGCGTATTGCGGCGTACGCCTGCGAGAAATGCTGTCCCACCGAATCCGGTCGATGTGCGTCCGATCCCAGGGTCAGCTGAACGCCTGCCTGTTGCGCCCAGTCAAGGATCTGTGGACGTGGTTGAATCTCGAAGACACCCTTGGTGAAGCCACTGGTGTTCACCTCAATGCAGGTGCCGTTCTCGGCTGCAGCACTGAGAAATTCACGGATAACCGATTCAAACTGCAGCGGTTCGAACGGCTTGACGGTACCGTAGATGCGAATCAGATCCGGATGCGCAAAGCTATCGTAACGGCCGGTGGAGGCAGCGTAGGTCAGCGACTCAAAATGATCAGCGATAATCGCAGCGTCGCTGGACAGACCGTGTTGCCGAATGCGCTCACGATAGACCGGTAACTGGTGGTGCAGCGAACCGAGCACAAAATCGAATGAATAGCGAGCGAGTGTCTCATCCATGCGGGCCATCTCGGCTTCATCGGGGAACACCTCGGCTTCAATGCCGAGCAGAACGCGCACCCCCACCTCCTGCCCGTATTCCCTGGCAGCTTCAATCATCTCGCAGTAGCGCGGCAGGTCATCTGCTGCCATGCGGGTGTTGCGGGTACCAAAGCCCGGGTTAGCCATCGGCACGTGGCAGGTAAACGTCAGCAGCTCGACTCCTCTGGCTCGCGCTGCATCGATGTACTGCTCAGGAGTACCGGTTGCGTGGCCGCACAGCGGCGTGTGCATATGGCAGTCAAATATCACATAATCTCCTTGGTAACTCTTGAGAGAATACGGCGTTTTGCAGCCGGGAGCAAGCCGGACGGAAAACCGGGTTTACCCGGGAACGCCGCCGAGCAACTGCAGAGCAAGAACTGCAGTCAATCCGATACCAACGGTTATCAGAACGTTGCGCGTTTTGTACGCTACCACCGCCGCAATAGCACCGGCAACCAGATAGTGATTGTTAAGCCCAACGTGCAGTTGTCCATCACGGATCAACAGCGCTGGAACGATCAGAGCCGTCAGGATACCAACCGGAACGTAGGTCAACCAGCGGGCCAGCAGTGGCGGAACACCGAACGCGCGGACCAGGGCAAATCCGGCAATACGCGACAGATAGGTGACCGCGCCCATAGCCGCAATCATCAACATCACCTCAGTCCGCACCGCCGGCTCCTTCCGCGGCTGCGCCCACCGCCGCGGCAACAACGGCAGCAATCACGATGTACCAGTGGCCAGGCAGGAACAGTGCTCCGAGCACAGCAGTCACCGCGGCGGTAATGCCAGCCAGGATACTGGGCCAATTGGTGAGAAATGGCATCACCAGCACCAGAAACGTAGCCGGCATGATGAAATCCAGCGGCAGGGCAAACGGATCGGCGATCAGTTGCCCAAACGCGATACCCACGCCTGTCAGCAGCGACCAGCCGAAGAAAAAAACTGCACCGCAGGTGAAGTAGTAGCGCATGTCGAAACCGAAGCGCTGCATGCGGTTCATCGCCAGTGCGTACGACTCATCGATCATAAAGAACGCCGCCGCCGCCTGCATCCCGCGCGGCGCGCCACGCAGATGCGGCGCCATCGAGACACCCATCAGCAGGTGACGCAGGTTGATCAGGGCGGTGGTTACGATAATCAGCATCACCGGTACCGCGGGATCCTGCAGCATCGTGACCGCCACCATCTGCGACGCACCGGCAAAGACTAT
>REDW01000059.1 GCA_007693325.1 Spirochaetaceae bacterium | reverse complement strand
AGGCCGGCCTCACACCGTTTCAGCAGAAGGTGGCCGACAGGTTCACCAGTACCGCCAACCTGGCCGGACTGCCGGCGCTGGCGCTGCCAACCGGATTGCAAAACGGGCTGCCGCTGGCGGTTCAGCTCATGGCACCGGCCTTTCACGAGCACCGCCTGTTCCAGGTTGCGCGGGTGCTTGAGCAGCAGACACCGCCGCAGTTTCCGCCGGACTACCCGCCGTTGTCCGACAGCAGCGGTACCCCGGAGTAACAGATGTATCAGTCCTTTATCGGTTTGGAAATCCACATACAGCTGCTTACCGAGACCAAGGTCTTCTGTGGCTGCCGGGCGGCGTTTGGCGATGAGCCCAACAGCAACGTATGCCCGGTCTGCATGGGCTATCCCGGTGTTCTGCCAACGCTCAATCAGCGCGCCATCCACATGGCCTACCTGGTGGCGCGTGCACTGAACTGCACGCTGGCTCACAAGACCGGCTTTGAACGCAAGAACTACTTCTATCCCGACCTGCCCAAGAATTACCAGATCAGCCAGTTTGCGGCGCCTCTGGGCACCGACGGCTACATCGACGTCCAGTTCCACCGCAAGAAGAAGCGCGTCCGCATCCACGAGGTTCACCTGGAGGAAGATGCCGGCAAAATGATCCACGCCGGAGACATGTCATTGCTGGACTACAACCGCGCCGGGACACCGCTGCTGGAGATAGTGACCGAGCCGGATATGGAAATTGGCGAAGAGGCCGAGATGCTGTTGCAGCAGTTCCGCCGCCTGGTGCGCTACCTGGGCGTCTGCGACGGCAACATGGAAGAGGGATCGATGCGCTGCGACGCCAACGTGTCGATCAATCTCCGTGGTGCCGGGTTGGGCAGCAAGGTGGAGATCAAGAACATGAACTCGTCGCGCTTTGTGCGCAAGGCGCTCAACCACGAGATAGGCCGCCAGCAGGAGATCCTCGAGCGCGGCGGAACCGTGGTGCAGGAAACGCGGTTGTGGAACGAGAACCGTGACCTGACCGAGACCATGCGCGTCAAAGAGAGCGCCAATGACTACCGCTATTTCCCCGAGCCGGATCTGCCACCGTTCAGCGCCGGCGAAGAGTTCCTGGCGGCGGTGGAGGCCGATCTGGTTGAGCTGCCGGCGCAGCGCAAAGAGCGCTTTGTGCGTGAGTACGCGCTGTTGGAGCCACAGGCGGATTTTCTGTGCGATGAGAAGAGCCTGGCCGACTACTATGAACAGGCGGTGATGCAGGGGGCTGATCCGGCCGCCGCGGCCAGCTGGCTGGCAACCGATGTACGCAAGATGCTCAACCGCCACGGCAGTTCGCTGACCAATGGCCCGTTGAGCGTGCAGCGCTTTGCCAACCTGCTGATGCTGCTGGCCGAGGGCCGGATCCACGGCAAGATCGCCAAGCAGACTCTGGAAGCGGTCTTCAGCGAGGATAAGGACCCTGAAGCAATCATCATGGAGAAGGGCTGGGAGCAGATCACCGATGCCGCAGAACTGCAGCGTTACGTAGACGAGGTGCTGGCCGATCAATCGCAGGCGGTAGAGCAGATAAACGCCGGTGACAGCAGACCGCTCGGGTATCTGGTGGGACAGATCATGCGCCGTACCTCGGGGCGGGCCGAGCCCCAGCTGGTGACCCAGCTGTTGAAACAGCGCCTGGGCCTGGAGTTTGTGCACGTGCTTTCGTTCGGCGGAGCAATCTCGGGTACGCGTGAGGACGACGGACTGATTGTGCCCGGCGATCTGCGGGACTTGAGGCAGATTCTCGACCAGGAGCTCTCGGCAACGCTGCGCTTTGAGGAGGTGCAGCTGGGCCGCTTCCTGAGCGAGGAGATAACACCGGCAGACTGGGCTGCCCTGCTCGACGCGGTCAACGCCCGCGTACGCAGCGGCGACGCGTCAGGCATCGTGATCGCGCACGGTACCGACACTCTGGCCTACACCGCCGGGCTGCTCTACTGGTTTTTTGCCGACGCCACTATCCCGATTGTGCTCACCGCATCGGCGGTGCCGTGGGAACCTGTCAGCGAGCGGGCGCACGCAGGCAGCGAGGCGCTGCGCAACCTGCGTGCGGCGGTTGAGCGCGCCACCAGCAACGTTCCCGGCGTGCACGTGGTCTACGGTGACAAGGACCTTTCGCCCATCAATCTGAAGTTCGAGCGCTTCGGCACCGAGAGCAGCGAGCTGCCGGGACCGTTCCGCAACTGGAATCAGACAACGCCGGTCTATCACGGCCGCCCGGTGATAGACGGTCCGCTGGAGCTGGACCTGCCGGCGCTCACCGAACGTCTGGAGCGTGCGATCGGCTCGATCTTTGTTGCGCGGATCTATCCGGGGATGCGCGGTGACTCGCTGATTGCGCTGATCAACAGCGGGGTCAAGTATTTCATCCTCGAGCTCTTTGATACCGGTACCGCCTCACTACGCGAAACCCCGTTCTCGCTCAAGCACGCGTTTGCCTACGGAGCCGAGCGCAGCGTACACTTCTTCTGTACTTCGCAGCAGGAAGGTATTGTGGATTTCTCTGAATACGTTACCAGCCACGAGCTCTGGAAGGAGGGCGCAATCCCGATGGGTACCCTGACTACCGAGACCGTCTACACGCGTCTGATTGCTGCACTGATCTGTTCCGAGTCCGAGGCTGAGGTTGTGCAGCGGATGGAGGAGGAGCTATGAGAACGCTGGCGCGCGATGTCGCACAGCACGCCGGAGGACAGGTCACGCTATCCGGCTGGGTGCACCGGGTGCGAGAGCTCGGCGCTATCTCGTTTGTGCTGCTGCGGGACCGCTCGGGCGTTGTGCAGCTTGTCTACCAGGAGAAAGTTCCGTTCACGCTGGAATCGGTCATATCGGTCAGCGGTGAAGTAGCCGCCAACGAGAAGGCGCCCGGCGGATTCGAGGTGCGCGTCAACAGCAGTGAACTGCTGGCGCCGGCCGAACTCGATCTGCCGTTGGCGGTCAACCAGGATCTGGACGCTGTGTCGATCGACGCAATCCTCGATCAGCGCCTGATAGCGTTGCGCAACCCCAAGCTGCGCAAGATATTTGCGGTTCAGTCGGCAATCCTCGAGCACTTTGCCGGCTATCTGCGCAGCCAGGACTTCACGGAGATCAAATCGAGCAAACTGATCGGTACCGGCACCGAGGGCGGCACCGGGCTGTTCCAGGTCGACTATTTTGACGAGAAGGTCTACCTGGCCCAGTCACCGCAGTTCTACAAGCAGGCAATGGTTGCCTCGGGCATGGAACGGGTCTTTGAGATCGGTACTGCCTACCGCGCCGAAAAGCACGACACGCCACGCCACCTCAACGAGTACGTCTCACTGGACGTGGAGATCGGCTTCATCGAAGACGAGCACGAGTTGATGGATCTGGAACTGGAAATCCTGGCCGCGATCTTTGCCGGCGTGAGCGCCGAGTGCGGTGAGGTGCTGGAGCTCTACGGTGCCACGGTTCCATCTCGCCAGGAGCTGAACAAGACCCCGCGTATCAGCCACGACGAGGCAAAGCAGATTGCCGCCGACAAGATGGGCCGGCGACTGTTCGAGATCAGCCCCGAAGCCGAGCGCGCGCTGTGTGACTGGGCCGCGGCCGAACACGGCGTGGAAGCGGTTTTTGTCTACGGGTTTCCGCGCAAGAAGCGGCCATTCTACACCTACCCCGACGACACAAAGACGCGCAGCTTTGACCTGCTGTTCCGTGGTCTGGAGATCACCACCGGCGGCAAGCGTATCCATCAGTACGCGATGCTCCTGGAGACGTTGCCCAGGTTCGGCCTGACGCCGGAAGGCCTGGCCGACTACCTGCAGATCTTCCGCTACGGCTGTCCTCCGCACGGAGGGTTTGCCATCGGGCTCGAGCGCCTGACACAGAAGATCCTTGGCCTGCAGAACGTCAAGCAAGCTTCGCTGTTTCCGCGGGATCGTCGCCGAATAAGACCGTAATGCAGACGCCCGAAGACCGCACCCGCCGCATGGGCGAGGGCCGAATCAAACCGGTACTCGCTGGTCTGGCGCTGCCGTCAATTGTGGCGATGCTGTCGAATGCGTTCTACAATCTCGTAGACGCCGTTTTCATCGGCCGGCTGGGGACCGAAGCTATCGGAGCGGTGGCGGTGGCCTTCCCGATTACGCAGGTAATTGTCGGGATCGGTCTGCTGTTCGGGCTGGGCGGCGCTTCCTACATATCACGCGCGCTGGGCGCCGGTGACCGCGATCAGGCCAACCGCGTTGCAACCACCGTGCTCGGCCTGGCTGCTCTCTTCGGGGTGCTGACCACGGTGGCAGGATTGATCTACCTGGTTCCACTGCTGCGCCTGTTTGGTGCCACCGCCACTATCCTGCCGTACGCCGAGAACTACACCCGTATCCTGGTGATTGGCGCGCCGATTCTGGTGGTGCGCATGACCCTCAATAACGTTGTGCGTGCCGAAGGAAACGCGCGGCTGGCTATGGCCGCGATGATGACCGGTGCCGGACTGAACATCGCGCTCGATCCGCTGTTCATGTTCACCCTGGGGCTCGGAATCCAGGGCGCCGCGCTGGCCACCGTGGTGTCCCAGGTCATCGCCGAAGGGCTGATGCTATGGTACTTTTTGCGCAGACACAGCTATCTGCGCATCCAGCCGCGCTACTTCTCGCTGGATCGGCAGCTCAACTGGGAGGTGTTCAAGATCGGCACCCCAACCCTGGTCCGCCAGTTATTCACCAGTGTTGCAGTTGCGCTGCTGAACAACGCTGCGGCGGTCTACGGTGACGCCGCGGTGGCTTCGATCGGGTTGACCTTCCGCATACTGTTCCTGGGCATGTTCCCGGTGTTCGGCTTTGGCCAGGGTTTTCAGCCGCTGGCCGGCTACAACTACGGGGCGCGGCGCTACGACCGTCTGTTTGAGGTCATTCGCGTCGGTGTGCTGTGGTCGAGCATCTTCAGCGTGCTGTTCACAATCCTCATCCAGTTGACAGCTCCGCTGCTGCTGAAGGTTTTCAGCGATGATCCCGAGGTGATCCGCATTGCCACCTTCAACGTGCGCGCATTCCACGCACTGTTCATGTTCTTTGGTCCTGTTGTGATCTTCAACGTGCTCTTCCAGGCACTCGGACGTGGGCTGCCGGCGGCGGTTCTGTCGATGGCGCGCCAGGGTATCTTTCTTATCCCGGCTATTGTGATACTGCCGCGTCTCTTCGGTTTGACCGGAGTGCTGTTCACGCAGACCTTTGCCGACTTCTTCACTGTGATCACTACCGCCTACTTTGCGCTGCGCGTGATCAGAGAACTGCAGCGCGAAGCGCGCAACGCCGCTCGAGGAGAAAACCTGTGACAGTCTACACCGCTGCTATTACCCTGTTTCTGGTGATGGACCCGATTGGTAATATTCCGGTCTTCCTCTCGATCCTGGCCCACTTCGACGCGCGCCGCCGCCGCAGGATCATCGTGCGCGAGATGCTGATTGCGCTGGTGATCCTGTTGCTGTTTCTGTTCTTCGGCAAGTACATTCTGCAGGCCATGCACATCCAGGAGCACGCGCTGGGAATTGGTGGTGGCGTGGTGCTGTTCCTGATCGCCATTCGCATGATATTCCCGCGTCAGCGCGAAGACGTCCGCGATCACAAGGATGAAGAGCCGCTGATTGTACCGCTGGCGGTACCGCTGATCGCCGGCCCATCGTCAATGGCTACGGTCATTCTGTTCTCAAGTCAGTACCCGGGCAGAATCTGGCTCTGGTTGATCGCACTGCTGGCGTCGTGGCTTGCCTCGGCGTGCGTGCTGATTTCTTCGGACGCAATCAGGAGACGACTCGGTAACCGCTTTTTGACCGCAATCGAACGCCTGATGGGGATGATTCTCACCACGCTGGCAATTCAGATGCTGCTGACCGGCATCAAGGACTTTGTTCACTCGTTTTGAGCAGTTGCTCCACCGCACTGCAGGCGGACTCCAGTGCAGTAGTGATGTGACCGGCTTCGGGTTCTGGAGCCGGGACTGGTACTACCCGTTCGGTTGGCGGAAGCATCGCCAGGTAGCGTGACAGCAGGTCACCACCGAGCTGCCGGTGCTCAGCGGCCGGCGGCGCGGCCTGTAGAGCCAGGTAGAGATCGTAGCCGCGCTGCCGCTCGGCCGCCAGGCGGTCAGCGGCTTCACCGTGCTCGACGCTCCATTGCAGCGCCAGCTGGGTTGGATCGGTGGTCACAAACAGCAATCGCTGCGCCTGGCGTGCCAGTGCGCCTTCGGATGCTGCCTGGGCACGCAGCAGCAGCGGCAGATCGGCGGCGGTTGGCGCGCGCTCTACGTGGTCCTGCCAGAAGGCGGCGTAGTCGCCGGCAAAGATCGTCCTGAAATGCTCCGCCAGCGCTCGCCCCAGCGCTACACGCCGGTCGACATCGTTACCCACAATGCAGACGCGTCGCACAAAGAACGGCCGAACCGGCTCCGGCAGGTAGTCCCAGTAGGTCATCGGTGCTGCGCGCACTGCCGACGCCGATACCGGAAACAGCGAGCGCGACGGATCCACCGGAAGAAAACCTGCACCCAGTTCCAGCGCCAGAGCGCGTCCGTAGTGCTCTGAGGCAAACACATAATCCACGCCGTGCGGCATGTTGCGCGCAATTGCATCGGCCCAGATCCTGAATGCCCCGGGCTGAGCCTTGTTGGCGTTGGGATTCTCTTCGGTGATGTGCACCAGGCGCACCGAAGGGAAAAGCTCCTGCATCCAGCTCAGGCGCAACTCGCCGGGGATCGGGTCCCGCGGCAGCGAGCAGAGGAAGACCGTCAGCTCGTCGGCCACGTGTCGACCAAAATCTATCAGATAGCGATGCCCGTTATGCGGCGGCATAAAACGCCCCAGAATGACCCCGTGCGTTGTTGCGCTCATAGTTTCATTTCATACTGCAAACCGGCTATCATGTCAAAACAGAGAACAGCATGACGGGGGCCTACTTGTGACGAACGCCCTGCGCAATACCTTGCGTGACCGCGACTTTCTGCGCAGACTTATTGTTATCTCGTTGCCGATCGCGCTGCAGAACCTGGTAGTGACGTCGCTCAACATGATCGACACGGTGATGATCGGCCAGCTTGGTGAAACCGAGATTGCGGCCGTGGCGCTGAGTAATCAGCTCTTCTTCCTGTTGATGCTGTTCCTGTTTGGTGTGGGAAGCGGTACCACCGTATTCACCGCACAGTACTGGGGCGTGCGCGACCTCAAGAACATACGCTCTTCAACGGGCATCGCACTGGTGCTGGGCCTCTGCGGCGCCGCGCTGTTCAGCTTTGCCGCGATTGTGGTGCCCGGGACTGTGTTGGGCTTCTACACCAGCGACACAGCGGTAATCGAGCTGGGACGCGGCTATCTGCAGATCGTCGGACTGAGCTACGTTGCCACTACGCTGACAATCGTCTTCTCGCTGGTGCTGCGCAGCACCGGCAACGTTCGTCTGCCGCTGTACGTGTCGCTGGTTTCACTGGCGGTCAACACTGCGCTTAATATGCTGTTGATCTTCGGACTGTTCGGGTTTCCCGCGCTCGGCGTGCGTGGTGCGGCAATTGCTACCGCGCTGGCAAGGACGCTGGAGGTCACTGTGCTTCTGCTGCTGGTATATCGCCGTAAGGAGGCGCCGGCCGGCCGGCCGGCGGAGTTCTTCAGCTTCCAGCGCGTCTTTGTGGGGCGCTTCCTGCGCACTGCGTCTCCGGTTATTCTCAACGAGATCGGCTGGTCACTGGGAATGACCATGTACATGGTAGTCTACGCGCGCATGGGCACCGAGGTGGTGGCGGCGTACAATCTTTGCGAGACAGTCGCGCGGCTCTCATTCGTAATATTCATGGGAACCGGCAACGGCAGCGCAATCATGATCGGCAACGCAATCGGAGCAGGCAGGCGTGCGGACGCCCAGCGCTACGCTACACGTCTGCTGACCCTGATACCGCTGCTCGGGATCCTGTTTGGCGCCGGGGTTATCGTGCTGTCGCGCTGGATACCGCTGCTGTTTCAGGTATCGCCGCAGGTGAGGCTGATGCTGCAGCAGTTGCTGGTGGTGCTGGGTATCATTCTGACGTTGAAGGCCACCAACATGCAGCTGGTGGTCGGTTTGCTGCGCAGCGGCGGCGATACGCGCTTCAGCCTGTTTGTGGATGTTGGTATCCTGTGGCTGGTGGGTGTACCGGCCGCGGTCATAGGCGGATTGGTGCTGGGACTGCCGGTGTGGCTGGTCTACCTGATGACCGGAAGCGAAGAGCTGTTCAAGGCAGTTCTGGGGGTGCATAGAGTACTGTCGGGGCGTTGGATTCACGTTCTCACCGAACGCCAATCAGAACCGGCGCCGGTGCAGGAGGAGACATGATAGGACCGTACTGTTCGAGAAATGGTGCGCTGCTGCCGCTTGCCGAGGCAACCGTGCCAATAGACGACGTCAATTTTCAGTACGGCTACGGTGTGTACGAGACCATGAAAGTGCGCAAGGGCGTGCTGTACTTTCCCGAGATGCACGAGCAGCGGCTGTTTCACTCGGCCCAGGTCATCGGGTTAGGGCACCTGCTGCAACCCGGCGACGTTTCACGTTGGACCGGCGAGCTGATTGCCGCCAACCGGATCTCGGATGCCAACATCAAGCAGTTGCTGATCGGCAGTCCCTCCGAGGACCGACCGGAGCTCAGTACGCTCTACGTCATGGCGCTTAACCCGCTGTTTCCGGATCGCAAGCTGTACCAACGCGGAGCGGCGTTGATCATTGTGGAGGCCGAGCGCCAGTTTCCGCAGGCCAAGTCGCTCAACATGCTGGCCAGCACTATCGCGTATCGCCAGGCTCGTGCTGCCGGCGCCTACGATGCGCTGCTGCTGGACCGCCACGGCAACGTTACCGAAGGCACCCGAACCAACTTCTACGTTACCGACGGCCAGACCATCCGTACCACTCCACATTCGCAGGTGCTGGCCGGGGTCACGCGCACTACGGTCAACCAGGTGATCGACGATCTCGGCGTTCCACTGCTTGAAGAGCCAATAGCGCAGCGCGAGCTGGCGCACGTTGCCGGATGCTTTGTAACCAGCACGTCGAGCAAGGTCATGCCGGTCTCACAAATCGGTGATCTGGAGTTCGAGATTCCCGAGCTGGTGCGCCGGTTGATGAAGGCGTACGACGAGTTTCTGAAGCAGTACGCTGAGGGGCGCCCGGGTGCGCTTGCGCGCTGAGCCATAACCGGGTACTCTAATGCACGAGGTTTTTCACCACCCATGCCGGAGAAGCGACGACACGTACGAATACAGCGCAGCGCTCGTGTAGCCTTTGACAGCGACGGACGGAGCATTGAGGCCAGGGCAACCGATATCAGCAGCTCCGGGATGCGCATTGTGGCGTCTCTCAATGAGGACCAGACCGGCCTCGACACTCTCGTGGTGCGGTTTCCCGACCTGGACGGAGAAGTGCAGATCCCGGCGCGGATCACCCGCCACGTTGAAAGCGGGTCGGACCGCGTCATCGGGCTGCAATTTGAGTTTGAGGCCGAGGCGCAGCGCGCCCTCATCGACAGTTACGTGCGCGCAGCCAAAGAACACGACATTCTTAACAGCGGCACCGGGGCAAATAACCGCAAGCTTCCGCGAGCCTCGTGCGTCATCGCTTCGGTGGGCACCGATCACCGCAGCGCCACTATTCAGAGCCTGGACAACGTATCAACCGACGGTTTTCTTGCTACCTACGGCGGTTACCTGGCAATCGGCGACAGAATGACACTGAAGCTGACACTGCCGGGCGAGAAGCGCACAGTTCGTGCCGAGGTTTCGGTGGTTTATACCGAGCGCAACCCGTTTCACGATCGGGCTTCAGCCGGCTTGCGCATTGAACGGATCGGCGAAATAGACCGGACCAGACTGCGCAATTTCATCGTACAGGCCAGTTCGGGCGGCACGCTGCGCACCGTTCACAGCTGGATTGAGCAACAGGGGCTGGAGAGCAGCTTCCAGGTGAGTGAGCCGGAGACGGTTGCGCGTTATATACAGCTGGTGATGGCAACCGGAGCGCTGCTGCACCTGATGCCGGCCCACGGCCACGAGCTGCGCAGCGGATTGGTGACGTCATTCGATGCCAATAGCTGGAGTATTACGCTGCAGCTCTCCGCCGGCCGGCCGATCGACGCCGCCGAGACAACCCTCTTCGGCAGTTTTGTTGCAGATGCGGGCAGTTTCTTCTTCTCCACAACAGTTCAGCAGTTACGTGACGCTACGCTGCGGTGTGACGCGCCGCGAAAGCTGTTTCGCAGCGAGCAGCGGTCCTACGGCCGCAAAATCCTGGACGAGGGTACCGAGTTTGGACTGATGCTCGATGGACCCACGGCACGTGAGATTCCGGCGCGCCTGGTTGATATCAGCCGGCGCGGATTCCTGTGCGAGTTCACCGCGGACCACGATATGCTGGCCAAGCTGGAAGGGCTGGCCAGTGTCTATTACCGCATGGCGGAGTCGCTTGGTCTCGACTCGCACGGTGAGATACGGCACCTGCAGTCCAGCGTGGTTTCCGGTGAAGCCGACGATGAGGCGCTGGTCCGTATTGGTGTCGAGGCGGGAATCCGCCGCAGCGAGACCGGGCTGCGCCGGATGGAAAGCGCCGAGTGGGACTCAATACCGGTCTATCGCTTTCAAACCGGGGTGCTGGGACTGCCCGGGGCGGCCTCCACGCTGCTGCGCTACCCCGACGAGCGTGGCCGTTCTATCGCGGCGCTCTTGAACACGGTTGGTCTGAGCCGTCTAAGCGGCTCAGAGAGGCCTCCGGCAACCGTGTTTGTCCTGCCGCCGGCCTTCGGTAAGAAGAAAGAAGCGCTGGCGCCGTTGGCTGCGGTACTGATGGCCAACTTTGCCCACCGCGGTGAGCCCCTGGCTGTGGTGCGCTACGACGGAATTGACCGCCCCGGTGAGAGTGACAATGCCTACGCCGGGGTAGATCACGGTTACGAGATGCTGCACTACAGAATCAGCAGCGGACGATCGGACCTGCAGGCAACCCTCGACTACGTTCACAGCAGTCCGCTGTTCCGTGCGGACCGCGTTGTGCTGGTTACCTTCAGCATGTCGGCGCTGGACGCGCGCAAGGTGCTCTCGGATCCGGCCAACAAGGGAATGGTCGACTACTGGGTCAGCGCGATGGGCCTGCCGGCGGCACAGACGGCGCTGCGCAACACTCTGGGTGGGCTGGATGTGGTTGGCAACTTCAAAATGGGCATTCCTTCAGGCGTCTGCGGTCTGCTGGGCCACCTGGTAGATATGGACCGCGTTGCCCAGGATCTGATAGATCAGCGCTATGCCTACATCACCGACGCGCGCGTTGATATGGCGGCAATCGATACGCCGGTGCTCTGGTTGTACGGCCGCCACGATATGTGGGTGATGCCATCAGAGGTTGAAGACATCATGAGCGTGGCCGCCCCTGCTGCACGCGAGATCGTGCAGATTCCCGCCGGCCACAATCTTCGCACCAGTGATGACGCGCTGCGCACTTTTAAACTGATAACCGCCTACACCCTGCAGCAGCTCTTCGGCCAATGGTTTGATCCGGTTGATCCGGACAAGGACGAGGTGCTGGAGCTGATCACCTCCGAGCGCGAGCGCCTCGATCAGCGGCGCGCGCCCGATCCGGTGCAGTACTGGCATAACTACCTGGTTGGCCGCGGCGAGCCCGGCAGCGGATACGATTTCTACCGCAATCTGGCCGACTTCCGCCGGTTTCTGCAGCGCCAGGGCGAGCTGCTGCAGGTCGGTGACGGCATGCAGGTAGCCGATATGGGCTGCGGCACCGGACTCTACCTCGAGCAACTGTTTCAGCTGCACGGCGCGGATGGGCACCTCGAGGCGCGTTCAGTTGAAGTTACCGCGGTTGACCTCGTGAGTGAAGCACTGCAGAGCGCGAGCCGCAAGGTAGAGGCCGTACTCAGCGGCGGTAGCGCCCCGGAGGGTTGGAGCATACAGTACCGCCAGGCGGATCTCGAGCCGAGCCGGCTGCTTCCGCTGCAGGAGCTGATCGAGGATCCACGGCTGCCGCTGCCGCATCTGCGCGGCAGAATTGAGGGGCTTACCGGCGCAATCTGCAAAGAGCTGCAGCATGACCCTGATGGCGTACTCGGACGCTACGCGCGCGGTCAGTCTGAAGATCTTGCTGTCCCGGCGGCAGTCGAGGGCCGCGCGCTGACGCCTGAGGCGCAACAGGTTCTGCACGACCTTCACCAGGCAGCGCGCTACCTGAGCGGGACGCTGCCCAAGCACTCCGCGCCGCAGTTCAGCCGGCTGACATTCGGAGCGCTGGAACGCCCACTGAACTACAGTTTTGCCGATGCTTCGTTTGACAGGATCAACGCCAGTCTGTTCATTTCCTATCTGTTCAACCCGCACTACGCTATCGTCGAGTTCTACCGCATGTTGCATCCCGGCGGCCGCGTAGTAGTATCGAGCATGCGGCCCGATAGCGATATCTCGGTGATCTTCACCGAGTACGTTGAAGAGGCAACCCAGAGTTACAGCGGAGGCTCGGAACTGCGCGACGCACGCGAGATGCTCAATGAAGCGGCTGAGTTGTTTGAGCTGGAAGAAGAGGGCTATTTCCGGTTCTTTGACGCCCCGGAGCTGGTTGCGATGCTCACCGACGCTGGTTTCTGCAACGTCACCGTGGAGCGCGCGCTGGGGTCACCGCCGCAGGCGGTGATTGCGGCCGCCGAAAAACCGTTGTGAATCATACGATAGCATCCGCAGCGCTGGATGCACTGCAGCAATGGGGTAACCACCCGTGTCTGGTGGAGCTCAGAGACGCAAAGAACGCACTACCCGTAAGCGCCGATGAGCTGAGACGCCGCATTCTGGATGCCTCGGCGCAGTTGTCGCGCTGGGGTCTGCAGCGTGGAACCCTGGTTGCGCTGTTTCTGGAGAACTCGATTGACTTCGTGGTGATACTGCTCGCGCTGGTCAGGCTCAAAGCGGTCCCGGTGTTCGGAAAGCTCGAATACCGCACGCTTGAGCTGAACGAGGTGTTCGAAAACTCCAATCCGCCGGTGGTCATCAGTGAGCAGCACCATCTATCGCTGCTGGAGCCGTACCTGCGCGGCAGGACGGTTATCTCCAGAACCGATCAGGCGGTGCGTCTGGTGCAGCAGCGCGCTGAGCCGGCAGAGCCGGCCGATCTTGCCGATGAAGTTGCGTCGGTCAACTACACCTATCGCGGGTACGGCTACCCGCTTGGTGCGCTGGTCTCGCATCAGCAGTATCTCGACGGTGCACGCGTGCTGCAGGAAGAGGGGCTGCAGGCGGCGTCCGGCGACCGCATGCTCTACAGCATACCGATGTCGCACATCTTCACGCTGGTTGGCTGTATTATGGTCCCTCTGCTCTACGGTCTCACCGGCATCATCGCGCGAACTATCCATCCGCGAGTGCTCTTTGACGCAATTGATGAGCTCAGGATCCAGCACGTGACCGCAGTTCCCGAGCTCTACGCGTTGTTGCGGCGCGCCGCCGGGGACTCGACGCAGCTGCCTTCGCTGCAGGCGTTTGTCTGCGGTGGCAGCGTACTTAGCGACAGCGAGTATCACGCGCTGCGCGAGACGTTTGGTGTTGAGGTGCTGCACGGATACGGGTTGACGGAGTTCACTCCGGTAAGCCGAAACTCGCGCGGCAAGGCGCGGGCGGGGACCGTTGGTCCGGTCTGCCAGGGGGTAGAGTGTCGTATCGATTCAAAGGACGGCAGTGCTGCAGGCGAGATCCTGGTCAGGACCGGCTCGATGAGCGCGGGCTATTACCGCAGGCCGCGCGAGTCGCGGCAATCCCGCGCAGGCGACTGGTTACGCACCGGAGATATCGGCCATTTTGACGGTGACCACCTCGTGTTCGATGCCGAGGTGAAGTTGACATGTAAGGTAAATGGTGTTATAGTAGATTTAGAGGAAATACGCCGTGCTTTGTGCCTCGATCCGGATATTGCCGATGCTATCGTCCGGGCGCACCAGAACAGCGTAGAAGCAGAAATCGTACCGGCACGTCACTTTGCTCTCAATGAAAAAATATCACAGATTAGAGCGTCGTTGAAGCAGTTGCTGGCACCGTACAAGGTTCCCAAGACCATAAACCTACAGCGCTAACCTGCCGACACTCAAATGAAGGAGTATGTCTCATGAGCGAGCATCCGGAAGGAACGCTCTATACGGGCGGTCTGCGACAGCGGATTGAACAAACCGTATCGCGCATATCGCGTATTGCGGCGTCTGAGTTCAACGACGACGTGTTGATTCGCGAAGAACTGGGCATCGACAGCCTGATGTCGATGGAGATACTGGCTACATTAGAAAAAGAACTCGACCTCGAGCTCGACGAGGGGGAATTTGCGAGCGTAGAAACAGTAGGCGAGTTTTTCGCGCTGCTTGAGTCCCGATATCACGATCGGAGGGCGGCAGGGTAATGAGAATTCTGCTCGTGTCGCCCGCAGGAGATTTTCTCGGTCGGTCGCGGGCATTTGCAGATTTCGTCAAGAATTCGCGGGAGATGCGAACGATCCTGCACTACTGGAACGGTCTCGGGGCAGCACTGCCGACCGTTGCGGCACTGACCGCACCCGAGCACTCGGTTCTGATAGTCGATGAGAACTACCAGAAGCTTGATCTGGCTCAGGATGTTGATCTGGTGGGCATCTCCGCGATGACGCAGCAGGCTGTCCGTGCCTACGAAATTGCCGCTGCGTTTCGCCAACGCGGTATTCATGTAGCGCTCGGTGGGATACACGCTACGGTTCTGCCCGATGAGGCTGCGCAACACGTTGATACTGTATTTGTGGGAGAAGCCGAGCACACCTGGCCGCTGTTTCTACAAGACTTTGTGCAGGGAACCCCAAGAAAAGTCTACCGCGCTTCTGACCACAAGTCTGTTGATATGGCTGCCATTCCGTTGCCGCGTTACGACCTTCTGGCTGAAACAAAATACCCGGTGGTGTGGGTCCAGGCTACCCGTGGTTGTCCGCATGACTGTGAGTTCTGCACGGCACCGGAGGTGTACGGGACAAGCTATCGGCATAAGTCTGCCGCTCAAGTGGCGGCAGAGATACGCGAAGTGAAGCGGTATTGGAAAAATGCTCAGGTCGGTTTTGCTGACGACAATATGTTTGTGAACAGGAAGTTTGTGCGGGAGCTCATGACCGAGTTCGAGAGTATCCCGTTTACCTGGTACGCCCAAAGCGATATCGCTATAGCGACTGACTCTGAGTTGTTGCGCAGACTGCATGAAACAGGTTGCAGGATAGTTTTCATCGGGCTGGAAAGCGTGGTAGAGGGCAATCTGGTCAACTTGAACGGCAACAAATGGAAAGCTCGACGCTTTGCCCGGTATGGAGAGCATATTCGGGCGATTCAGGAAAACGGTATCGGTGTGTACGCTTCGTTCATCGTAGGAATGGAGGAGGACGACCACAGCGTATTCAACCGAACGATCGATTTCGTTAATGAACACCACATCATGGGTGCCCAGGTTACTATCCTGACGCCGTTTCCGGGAAGCCGCCTGCGGCAAAGACTTCTGGATAGCGGCCGAATCACCAGCAGTGACTGGAGCCTGTACACCGCCTGGAATCCGGTAATTCGCCATCCCCTGTTGTCTGCCGCAGAGCTTGAGGAAGGGCTACTGAGAATCTATCGAAGCATCTATAGTGAAGAAAGCTATCGTGACAGGGCGAAGTATTTTCGTCAGGTGTTTCACAAATTGGTGCCCTCCAACTGACTGACAGGAGAGGACGTTTTGAGTGAAGTAGCGGACCCGCCAAGTCTTCACCACCAGTTTCTCGATGAAGCACGGCAGCGAACCCAACGTAATACGCGCGTTGCAGCAGTTGCAGCCGCTATCGCGTTCCCAGTGTTCGGTCTGCTCGATTTTGTAATGTACCCGGACTATCTGGCAGCTCTACTGACATTGCGGTTGGCAGTGGTGCTGGCAAGTATCGTTATCTATTTCACCGCCTATAGCACCATCGGTCAGCACTATCCCTTCTTGCTCGCAATGGTCCAGTACCTGGTGTGCAGTTTGGGCCTGGTGATCATGGTTCATTTGACCGAGGGTTATCTCAGTCCGTACTATGCGGGTATCAACCTGGTCCTCATAGTATTTGTGGCTATTCTCCCGCTGCATACGCTTCCCACACTGTTCATCTGTCTTGTAGTCTACGCGGCCTACATCATACCGGTGCTCTTCACACCGCAGATCCAGAACTGGGCTATTCTCGCCAACAACAACTTCTTCCTGCTTGGTACGATTTTGCTGGTGGCACTGAGCGCACATTTCTCCAGTCGGCTGCGCTTCAAAGAGTTTGCAGCCCGCTATCGCCTCGCACAGGCAAATGAAGAGCTCAAGACGATGGATGTGCTGAAGTCGCAGTTCTTTGCCAACGTGAGCCACGAGGTGCGCACACCGCTGACCTCGATTATCTCGCCGGTCCAGGGGCTCTACCAGGGAGACGCGGGTACACTCACTCGTGAGCAGCATCAGCTGATCGCGCAGGTCTATCGCAACGGGTTGCGGCTGCTGGACATGATCAATCAGATGCTGGACTTCGCCAAGTACGATGCGCGCCGGATGCAGTTGCGGCTGACCTGGGTAAACATGCTCGACGTCTGCGAAGACATGACCACCGTATTTGGCGATGTATGCCGGCGCAAAGGCGTTCAGCTCAGGCTAAACGCTGCACCCGGGGCAGTCGAGGCCTACCTGGATCGAGAAAAGATCGAGCGAATCCTTTCCAATCTGCTGCGCAACGCGGTGAAGTTTACCGACAGCGGCTCGATTGTGGTCGGGTTGCGGGCAGAGCGCGACTCAATTGTGCTTACGGTGACCGACAGCGGAATCGGCATTCCGACAGATCGGCTGGACGCAGTCTTTGAGCGCTTTCGGCAGGTGGACGGATCCTCGACGCGCCGCTATGAAGGTACCGGCCTGGGACTCGCGATTGTCAAAGAAGCCGTAGAGCTGCTTCACGGCACAATTGATGTTGAGAGTGAAGCCGGAACCGGTACTACGTTCACCGTCGGTATCCCTGCTAACCTCGACGTCCTGGCTCCGGACGCGTTCATCGAGCGCCGCGAGGGCGATGACCGCAGGCGCGGCGAGGCGGACTACAGCGGGCCCGAGCGCCGCCGTTCGGCGCGGCGCACCGACGACTTTGCTCACCTCTCGGTGCGCGAACTGGCGTTGATGGAGAGTCAATCTATCGAGACGCAGCTGTCCGATGAGATCCAGGCCCCGCAGCATGTCGGCGAAGACGCAACCCACGTTCTCTACGTGGAAGATAACGTGGATCTGCGCGCTTTCGTCTACCGCATGCTGGGCAATCACGGCTACCGTGTAACCGTGGCGCACGACGGTCTTGAGGGCTGGAAAGCCATAACGAGCGCTGAACCTGACATTGTGGTCACCGACGTGATGATGCCGCACATGGACGGATTCGAGCTTCTCAGACGCATCCGGCAGGATGAACAGCTGCACCAGCTGCCGGTGATCATGATCACCGCCAAGTCGGAGATGGAATCCAGGATTGAAGGTCTTGAAAGCGGTGCCGATGACTACCTGGCCAAGCCGATCAATATCCGTGAGCTCGATGCCCGCATCAAGAACCTTATCCACATGCGCAAACTGCAGCAGAGCGAAGCCCACGCGCGCTATTTGGAGCAGCGCATTCGGGAGTTGTCGTTCAGCTTTGCCCGCACACTGGAGCTGCGCGATCGCTACACCGCCGGGCATTCCTACGATGTACTGCACTACGGTAGCCTGATTGCCGAAGAACTGGGCGTGTCGGTCGACATGACGTTGCGCGAGTCGCTGCTGCTGCACGATGTGGGTAAACTCGGTATACCTGACTCGATCCTGCTCAAGGAGGGGCCGCTGTCCAGCGAGGAGTGGGAAGTCATGAAGAGCCACGCAGAGCTGGGGGCCGCGTTGTTGCGCACGTTTGATTCGTTCCATACCGTGAGTGATATCATTCTGGCACACCAGGAACGTTACGACGGCAGCGGCTACCCGCGCGGTTTGAAGGGTGAAGAGATTCCGCTGCAGGCGCGGATTATTGCGGTAGCCGACTCATGGCACGCTATGACCGAAGACCGCCCCTACCGCAAGGCTCTGCGCAGTGAGCAGGCAATCGCTGAACTCTACCGCAACAAAGGGCGCCAGTTTGATCCCAGGGTTGTAGACGCATTCCTGCGCGGGTTGCGCAGGCAGCAACGTATAAGCGTAGATGAGATCCCCCGCGCCGAGTTCCATGCTATCTGAGGTAACCATTCAGCCGCGCAGATGGTACGCAGCGTGCGACGCCTGTGCCTGCGCGTGAGCGCAATACTGCTCCTCATCCACCGGGTAGTCCCAACAGCCGCAAAAATGGTGCACTTGCCCGCCAAAGCCGGTCTTGAAGCGATAGAGTCCGTACATTGGATGCGCCGGGTCGTTCTCGGGGGGTACACCGCACATGTCGTAGCTGCGGCACCCGGCGGCGCGCGCGGTCAGCATCGTGTGCCACTGGACCGCGTAGGGTGCCATCAGACGCCCGTGCGCCCGTGAACTGGCGCCGTAGAGATAGTATGCCTTGTCCTTCCAGATGGCACAGATCAGCCCGGCTACCATGCGGCGGTTGTGGCGCGCGGCGATCAGGTGCAGCCGCGGTGCCTGCCCCCGGTTGGCCGCCCGGTCGGCAGCTGCAGTATCAAACAGTTTGCCGAAGTAGTCTGCCTGCTCGCACACAATACGCTGGCGCTCGCACGTCTGGCGGTACAGATCGTGCCACTCCTGCAGCTTTTCAACGCCTTCATCACACACCTGCACGCCGTGACGAGCGGCCAGGCGGATGTTGTAACGCGTCTTGGCTTTCATGCGCGCCAGCAGGCTGGTTTCGCCGTGCTGTAGATCGATGATGACCGTATCCGGCGGCTGGATATCGCTGGGTGCTTTACGCAGATGGAGGCCTCCGCTACCGAAGTTCATGCGCATCTCCTGCAGGCGCGGCTCGGGACGGCCGAGCCAGTGGCCGTCTTCGGTAAACGGCGATCTCCACGGCAGATCAAAGCGCAGGAAGGTTGGATTGCAGTCAACGGCGGCCGCTATGGCGTCCGACAGCTGCAGCAGGAAGGCCCCTTGCTCGGCTTCCGGCAGCGTCATCTCCGGGCCGTGCGGCACATAAAGGTGCTGACCGCAGCCGGTGGTGCGGTGCACTGCCAGTACGGTTCCCCGCCCGCGCGCACTCTCAAAGCGCAATGCGATGGTCCGGTGGCCGATGCGCTGCTTGAAGTGCGCCCAGAAGGAACTCTGCAGCAGGTTTGAACTGGATCGGGATTCGCGTGGATCAACCTCCCGGACGCGCATTCCTTATCATAGGACGAAGCGCAGCCGGCGGCAAGTGCCCGCTCGGCTGCGCGGCCGATACGCCTATGCGCCGCAGACGCCCGTGTCAGGCCTGTATCTGCTTTCTGCGTGCCAGCCTGTTTGCCAGCGAGGTCAGCACAAAGGCCGAACCAAGTGCAATGAGCATGCTCAACAGAAATCCCAGCGGTGTGTTGGACACCGTTGGTGCAATTACAGCCGGTACGTAGGCGGTTCCGCGCACGCCGAAGAGCCCTACAAACAACCCCGAAACGCCGGCCGAGATGATGGCCGCGGCAAACACCAGCTTGTTGGAGAACATAAACGGGTAGGCGGCCTCAACAAAGGTTCCAAAGCCAACGTTGATCAGGAATCCTGGAGCAGCCAGGGTAGCTTCGCTCTTCTCGCGCGGAAAGACGATATTGGCCAGCGTTATGCCGGCGGAAACCATCACCAGGCCGGTCATGTCAACCGCGCCCAGGAAGCTGTTGCCAACCTGCTCCATCTCCAGTAGCACAATCGGCAGAATAGCAGCATGATAGACACCACCGATTATAGCCGGCCAGATCAGCAGTCCGGCAATTGCTCCGGCCAGCACCGCGTTGAACTCGAGGGCGCTTTCAATCAGTGCGCGGATACCGTCGCCGGCCATCAGCGCCACCGGCGCCACCAGGAAGTATACCGCCAGTCCGGCAATCAAACCCGAAAGTCCGCCTGAGACAATGCCCACGGTGGTGGCCGGAAACTTGAGGTTGATTGTTGCGCGCACCAGGTAGTAGGCCAGTATACCCGCCAGGATACCGCCGACCAACCCACCGATGATTCCGCCGTCGGTAGAGAGTACACCGGCCACAATTCCGGCAACAATTCCTACGTCGTCCATTCCGGAAACCTGTTTGGCAGCGATGGCGGCAATGACCACCGGCAGTGCACCTATGACCACGCCAAACGCATCGCCGAGAGCGTCGAGTCCCGGAATACGGCCCAGCGCCAGCAGCAGCGCCATAGCTATGAAGCCGGGCAGGGCGGCCATCATGATTCCACGCAGCTTGATGCGCGACCAGACATCACCCTGGGCCCCGGCAAATGAGCTGGTGCTGCCGATTACCGGCGAGTACCTGATCTTCCACTCGCGGCAAATAGCACTGATGGCGCCGATTGCCCGCGTCCGGTTGGTGCTGCCGGTGGTCCCCGAGGTGGAAATCACTTTGGCGCCTGCCGCCTGGACCTTGGCCATCGACGTACCGCCGGTACCGGCTATCGGCATCTTGCGTTCGATCGCGGCCTTGATGGCCTGCTGATTGACACCTTCGGGGTCGCAGCTGACCAGTACCAGGGCGTCAATCCTGCCGGCACGGATCTCGTCGGCAATCTGCTGATCTGTCTCGCGCGCCGTGAGATTGACCTCTTCCAGCGTCCCTTCGCGGACCAGCACCAGCTCACGCAGGTCGTTACTCCATGAGAAGAGCGAAGCCGGTGTAGCGTCCCTGGCCTGATCCATGCTTGCCCTGGCGGAGACAAACTGCACCGCGGCCAGTTCGATGCCGACTGAGCCGGCCTGCGTTGCGATCTCTGCAATCAGCGAACGCGGATCGCTTCCGCCTATGTTGTAGAGGTTTCCCCCACTGGAGCCGAGCACGGCTATGCGTTTTTCCATCTGATTCTCCCGTCGTTTACTGTATGAAGATGCGTAGCGCATCCTACCACAAACATATTCATGTATCGAGTAGTGAGTGGTGCCAAAAATGTTGTTCAGCATCAGCAGCGCCGGTGGTATAATAGTCGGCAGGGGGAGCCATGAGACCCGCGATTGTCTATCATAGCCGGCAAGGCCACAACAAGGCGCTTGCCATGGCACTGACTGAAGAGTTCCAGGGGCGCGGAATAGACGCCGCCATGATACAGATCACCGCCCGAAGGCAGATTGGAATGGTGCGGGCTCTGATTCGGGCAATCCTGGGCCGCCCCGCCAGGCTCGAGCAGAAGCCCAATCTGGTGGAGTACAACCCGATTGTTGTCTGCAGTCCGATCTGGGCCGGACATCTGACCCCTGAGTTTCTGGGCTTTGTCAAGAGCATGGATAGAGCCGAGGGCAAGAAGTTCTACAGTCTGCACTGCTGTTTCGGAGACACCGCGGGAACGCTGGGGCGTGCTTCCGAGTTGCTGCAGCAGAAAGGCGCAGAGGTGCTTGGTGCCGGCTACATCACCACCAGCGATCTGCTCGAGCGCGGCAAGCTACCGCCTTTTGTCAAAGGCGTCGTGGACGTCTGCATTGACCGCACCGCCTGAGCCGCGCTTACGTCGGCCGGCGGCTGCGGTGGGTTACGTCGGCGTGCTACTGAGCGGCAGCAGCCTCTTCGAGTTTGGCGCGTAAGGCGGGCCAGTTCTGATCGGCTGCCGCTATGTTTGCCGCCAGGTCGGCGTGGAAGCGGCGGTGGAAACGCGCGTTGCGGTTGAGATAGAGCCTGCCGTCTTCGATGGCCCACTGGTCCGGATCGATGTCGGATACGCTACCCTGGGCGGCTGCATACGCGCAGTAGCCACCGTACCTGGGAGCGTAGCGTTCGGGATCATCGGCAAACATGTCACGGTGCTCGGTGCCGGCAAACCACCACTCGGCACCGTCCCACTCAACACTATACTGCGCCGAACCTTGGGTAGGCTCGCCGAGGGTGAAGTAGGCTACCGGGTCATAGCCCTTGATCGCCACGCCGTCTTCGGTGTAGACCGCTCCTTCGTGCTGACCGGCAGCTGCACTCCAGACCGCGGGAACCATCAGCAATACCGCCAGCAGCAGAATCCAGCGCGTCAGCGCTGTAGCAGAGTAGCCCGTGCTGTGCGTTCTTGATCTGACTGTCATGTGTTACCTCCTATATACTTGTAACTACAACAAAATATAACGCAGTTTCCCGTGGGAGTCCAGTCCGTTTTCTGCTAATGATCTTTACCAACCGTGGACTGCAGCCGCTGAATGTCATATACTCTATATATGACAACACGATTGCTGTGGGGCCTGATCATTGTTGTAGTTGGACTGCTCGGCGTAGCGACGTTTGCCAGGGCAGCGGGGACCGCAGAGAACGGCCGCTCACCTGAGCTCGAGCGCTACACCACCCCCGAGGGCCTGGCCGAACTGATTGGCGGCAACGGTGAACCGTATCTGCTGGTGGATGTGCGCACCGCAGCGGAGTTCCACGCGGGGCACATCCCCGGCGCAATCAACATTCCCTACGACCAAATCGCCGCCGGGCTGGCAGATCGGCCTGCTGACCGCGTGTTGGTTCTCTACTGCCGCACCGGCCGCCGTTCGGGAATCGCGCTGAACGAGCTGCGGCAACTCGGTTACACGCAGGTAGTCGATTTCGGCGGCATCAATCGCTGGAACGGCAACATCGTGCGGCCATGAAGGGCGTTCAGCTATGATACCCGAGGCGCTGACGATTGGGCGTGCGGTGCTTTCCGTGCGACTGCTGCTGATATTCAGCTCTGCCGGCGGAGGGCTGCTGGCAACGTGGGTTCTGCTGGGCAACCGGCGCAACGCGCTTCGCCGTCGGCTGGTCGATACGCTCTCCACAGCGGGGCTGCTCTTTCTGCTGAGCTGGAAAACTGCTGCGCTGTTGTCTCAGTTTGCAACCATTCGCCGCGAGCCGCTGCTGCTGCTGTGGGCGTCCGGCGGCCGCCTGGGCGTGGTCATCGGATCTGTGGCGGCACTCGGCTATCTGGGTTGGCAGTTCTACCGGCGCACGGATGCCGCTCAGCTGGTACGCGCTACGGCGCTGACGCTGGCCGCGTCGCTGACGCTGTTGCTGCTGCTCTACAGCGCCGTGGCGCTGACAACCGCGGCAGGCGCAGCCGGGGGTTTTGCGGCACGAGTTGGTGACGCGGCACCACCGCTGGAGCTGGAGACACTGGACGGTGCAACACTGAGCGTGGCGCAGCTGCGCGGCGCTCCGGTGCTGGTCAACTTCTGGGCCACCTGGTGCGCACCGTGCCGCGCCGAGACGGCGGTCAAGAACCGGTTGGCGCAGGAGTTCAGCGGGCGGGCACACGTTGTGGGCGTTAACCTGACCAACAGTGAGTCAGGGGTGCACACGGTGCGCGACTATGCACGCCAGTGGGATCTCTCCTTTCCGGTACTGCTTGATCACAGTGGTAGTGCGGCGGCCTCATACGGCGTACGCGGAACACCGACCACCGTGGTGCTGGATGCAGACGGCGCGGTACACAGCCGGATCTTCGGCGCAATGAGCTACGACGCTGCCGCGCGCGCCCTGCGGCAGGCGGACCAACGCTGGAAATAGGCGCTGCAGCGCGTTACAATAGGAGCACGCCCCGTTCTCCGGAGGTACTCATGAAACGTGTTCTGTTTGCGCTGATGCTGGCAGCGCTCGCCCTGAGCCTGGCAACCGGTTGTAGAACGCTCTTTGGCCGAGGTCGTGGGCCAATCGAAACCTTCTCGTTTCTTCCGCAGCACAACCCCGCACTTTCGGCTCCGGTGGACGCTGCTATCAACGAGCGCCGCGAACCCAAAGAGGTGCAGCTGGTGGTGCCTCCCGGAACCGACACCCGGTCGCTGGTGGCCACTATCAGCCTCAATACCGAAGCGTCGGTGGCCGTCATTTCCTCGGGCCGGCGGGTGGAACAGCGCAACAGTGTCACGCCCAATGATTTCAGCGTGCCGGTCATGTACTCGGTTGCGGTACCCGGTGACGACGAGCCGTGGCTGTATCGCGTAACGGTACGCGAGGCTGAGACGGATGCACAGTTGGCGGCGCTGCACGTGGAGAACGCGGTCAATTTTGAACCGCGATTCCAGGCAGATGTTTTTACCTACCGTGCCGAGGTGCCGTTCTCCAGCCGCAGCGTGCGCATAGGCGCCCGCGCCAGGAGCTCCTATCTGCAGCGGATCGATATCGACGGGACGCTGATCCGCTCCGGGTCCGGCAGCGTGTCGGTAGCGTTTGACCACACAGATCGACGCGAAATCGTGATCGAGACTCTCGCCGAGGATCGAGTGACGCGTCAGCGCTATACCCTGACACTGTTGCGCGCCGCACCCGATCGCAACCCGGCGCTTGAGTCGCTCTCGGTTGGCGCTGCAACGCTTACGCCGGCATTCGACTTTGACCGGCTGCATTACACCACCGAGGCAGCTCACGATGCGCGCGATATTGTGGTGCGCGCTCAACCGCAGAGCAGCGTAGCCTCGGTCAGTATTGAACCCGCTGATGCCGGCAGGCCGCTGGCGGTCTCCGGCGATCCGGCAAGCCCGCGCGGTGCAACCGTAGCGTTCCGCGACAGCGACAGACTGAGGTTGGTAATAGCGGTGCGCGCGGAAGACGGAACCCCGTTGCGCTACACGCTGGACGTGCGCCGTGCTGCGCCACCGGTCGGCGCGGCAGCAGGCGTGCAACCCGCCGACGAACCCGCCCCGGATCCCGCGGCGCAAACGCCGCCACCCCCGGCGCCCGCACCAGTGGCCACGGTGCAGCCTGCTGCGGAATCCGGTGCCGCTCGCAGCCCGGATGCGGCGCTGCAGCTGAGCGTCAGCGCTACATCGCTGCAGCTGGGCCGACGCGAAACGGCGGCTCTCGGCCGCGATGAGATCCGCAACCAGGCAACTGTCACCGTACGCGGCTACCGCAGCAATAGCGTGCTGATCAGTGAGGCGGTAGCGGTGGATATCCAGCGGCGCGGCAACAACCCGCCGCTACTCTCGTTCAATTGGAATTCAGAGCGTTCTGGTGCCCGCGCCGGTGAGCTGGTAGAGGTGGAGATAGCGATCCCCACCAGCGGCGCAGCGTTTCTGCACTACAGTCGGGCCGTAGTAGCCGGCGAGACTGCATCCGTAGAGGTTCCATTTCTGCTTCTCAGCGGCAATCCACGTGTAGAATGGCCGCAGATTGGAACGCCGGTGCCGGTAGACGGACGTTTTTCGATGATCCCTCCGGGCCGGATTGGCCGCAACCAGTTCACGGTACAGGAGCTTGCGCGTGCCGCTGACGGCAGCACGGGCGCCGGGTTGACCGTCCGCGATGCGGAAACCGAGGAGCAGCTCTTCGCAGGCCCGGTATGGCAGGGCCGCGGCGTTCGCGCCGGGCAACAGCTCTCGTTTGACCGCGAAGTGGTTCTGGATGAAGGGCGCAGCATCAGCTATGACCTGGAGGTGCGCGGTGTTGACGGCCGCGGCTGGCGCGCCACCGGCCGGACCACTGTCTGGACAACGCGGATTGCCTACGACGGCGGCTTTGAACCGGCGCTGCTGTTTGTGCTGCAGTAGCGCCCTGGCTTACCAGCGGATCAGATTTCCGCCATAGGTCAGCCCGGCGCCAAATCCCACGCTCAGCACCCACTGACCGGGCCGCAGCAGGTCATTGTCAATCATCTCGTCGATTGCCAGCGGAATAGATGCTGCCGAGGTATTGGCGTAGCGTTCCAGATTAGTGTAGAAGCGTTCGGTGGGCAGTTTGAGCCGTTTGGCGGCGGCTTCAATGATTCTGAGATTGGCCTGGTGTGGAACGATCCAGGCAAGGTCCTCGATGAGAATCCCTTCGCGCTCGCACAGCGTGCGTATGGTTTTCACAATTGCGTCTACGGCAAAGAGGTAGACGCGCTTACCGTCCATCTGGAGTTGAAGGTCGGCCGCGCTGTGCTTGCGCGGGTCAAACGGGCTGCGGGAGCCGCTCACCGGGCGAATCAGCGCGGTTTCACCGGCGCCGTCCGAGCGCAGCCACGAACTCATGATCTGGTGGCCGGCCACGCCGTCCAGCGACTCGATCACCACCGCCCCGGCGCCGTCTCCAAACAGAACGCACGAGTTGCGGTCTTCCCAGTTTGCAATACTGGTAAGCACTTCACTGCCGATAAGCAGTACCCGCCTTGCGCTGCCGGCTTCCACAAACGCGCGCGCGGTCTCAACCGCGTAGACAAACCCGGTGCAACCCGCGGAGAGATCGAACGCCCCGGCGACTTTGGCTCCCAGCCGGTGCTGCACCAGGCAGGCGGTAGCGGGGAACGGGTAGTCCGGTGAAGACGTTGCAACTATTATCATATCGATATCTTCAGCTCCGATGCCGCGGCGCTCCAGCGCGGTCCTGGCGGCGTGTACGGCCAGGTCGCTGGCGGCCTCGCCCTCGGCAACAATGCGACGTTCGCGGATCCCGGTATGCGACACAATCCACTCATCGGAGGTGTCCATCATCTGCGCCAGCTCGTCATTGGTAACTACGCGTTCGGGCACGTAACATCCGATTGCGGTGATGCCTGTTTTCATCATGCGCAATTCTACGCCCACTTCATTATTCGGTCAATGGCCGACAGAAGAAGGCTGCGGCAGTCGCGGCTGTGCCTGCGCGCCTTAACTCCCAGCTTGAATTGTCGGCGTTGGTCGATTATGCTGAAACAGTGGAAACCACAGAGACTTCCAGAGGCGACGCTTCGGGTCGGCACTTCGGTCTGGAGAGTGATGCCGTATTCATCTACCCTGAGCAGTTCTTCGATGAGCAGGCTCGGCGCATCGAGTCCAAGAACGGCCCACTGCTGATTGCCGGCTGCAGTAGCGGCAGTTATATGGCGCAGCAGGTTGCAGAGTGCTACGCACAGCACCTCGCCGGCACCGGCCGCGATGAACAGCTGGTCTTTCTGGACTGCATCGACGAGCGTTTCGCGGACACCGAGACAAAGGTCAGACTGGCCCGCCACGTTGGCGGTGCCGATGTGTTTCTGTTCCAGGCACTGCTGGCTCCCGAGCGGGGATTTGTCGTCAATGACAACTATATGTCGCTGCTCATCGCTGCGCGCGCGTTCCGCGAGCACGGCGCCAACCGGGTGACCGCGGTGCTGCCGTATCTGCCCTACGCCCGGCAGGACAAGCCAACCAAGTTTCAGCGCGAGCCTACCACGGCCAAGCTCATGGCGGACCTGTCGCGTGCCGCGGGTATCGACCGGGTCATCTCCTGGAATCCGCACTCTGATCAAATTCACGGTTTCTACGCCGACATGCCGGTCCATATGCTGGATCCGCTGACCATGTTCAATCGCGAGTTTGCCGAGTTCAAGGGCCGCAGAGAGGTCATCGCGGTTGCCCCGGACGCCGGCGCCACCAAGCTGGTGATGCATTTCAGCCGCGAGATGGACGTCAGCTCCGCAATAGCGAGCAAGTTTCGCCCGGAACAGGAAGAAGCGATAATCACCGACATTATCGGGGATTTTCGCGGCAAGACCACCGCAATCATCCTCGACGACATGATCGCCAGCGCCGGCACCGTGGTGGAACTGGTGCGCGAACTGGTCACAAACAAGGGAGTGCAGCAGGTATTTCTGGCCGCGTCGCACAATCTCTGCTTGCCGGGCACGCGGCCGCGGCTGGAAGAACTGCACGCCGATTATAACCTCAAGCGCGTAGTAGTCACCAACAGTATTCCGCAGACCGCCGAATTTGTGGAGCTGCCGTTCTTCTCGGTGCACAGCCTGGCCGAGGTTTTCTGCTATAGTATCAACAGGGTTCACTATTCGCGCTCGGTGAGCGAGGTCTTCCGCTCGCGCTAGCCGCGATTCGCTGTAGGCAGCTGTACGCAGCTGTACGCAAAGGAGAACAACCCGAGAGTGACGCCGCCGAGACGGCCGCTTAGTGCGTCGCTGTCGGCACGCCGGAGACCACGTACCCGGCTACCACGGTCAGAATATAGGCTGCCAGCAGCACAAATCCAAAGCCGCGGCGCAGCTCTGTCTTGCTGCGCCAGATCCCGATACGCAGTACGCTGACTACAAAGATCAGCGACGGAAAGTAGAGATAGAAAAACGGTGGCGGTACCTGCAGGCCACCCGGGGTTGCCGCCGCGGCGGCGCCGCTGACAAAGAGCACATTCAGGATATCAGCCCCTATCACATTGCCGAGCGCCAGGTCACCGTGCCCCCTGCGCACCGCGGTAACGGCCGTTACCAGTTCGGGGAGCGAGGTGCCAAAGGCTACCAGGGTTGCGGCTATGACAGATTCGGGTACCCGAAGGCGCAGCGCGGTCAGTTCAACGGTGGGGATCAGAACCTGGGAGGCAGCCACTACCAGCGTTATCCCGCCAATCAGCTTCAGCAGCGACAGCACGGCGCCGGCTCGCGAGCGCGCGGCAACAGGGCTGACATCGCCTGCCGGCGGCTGTGCGGACGCGGACCATTTGATAGAGCGCCAGATGTAGAGCGCCAGCAGTACCAGAAACACAAAACCAACCGCTCGCGGCATCCGTCCGCCCTCGATCAGGATTGTGTCGAGCCGCAGGAACGGTATGCAGACTACAACCAGCACTACAGCGCTGGCGAACTGGATCCAGCTCTGCCTGCGCACGACTGCGTGCCCGATCGGGACCGGCCCCAGCAGCAGCGCCAGTCCCAGGATCAGACCGGTGTCTGCAATGATTGACCCCACCGCGTTGCCCAGCGCCAGCCCCGGTGAGCCGCGCAGCGCCGCCAGAACACTGACCGATGCTTCCGGCAGTGTGGTCCCCAGGCTGACGATTGTGGCGCCGATCAGCATCTTGGGGACGCCCCAGCTGACCGAGAGCGCAACCGCCTGTTCCACCAGCAGGTCGGCACCCTTGGTCAGCACCAGCAGAGAGAGCGCAATCACCGCAAACAGGATTGCAAGCGAGGCATCAGCGATCAGGTTCAGTATCAGTGCTTCCATATGCTACCCGACACCGGGTGAAACCGCCTGGGCGGCGCGTTTCTGCGGCTGGTTGGCAATTGAGACACCCAATATAACCAGTATTGCCGCCAGCCCGTGGTGGTAGGAGATCCGCTCACCGAGCAGCACGGCGGCCACCACCACCGTGACAACGGGAATTCCGTTCAGGAACACCGCTGATCTGGCTGCCCCGAGACGCGACAGCGAGTAGTTGTAGCATAGAAAGGCGCCGAGAGTTGCCCCGATAACCAGGAAGACCAGAGCCCCGATTGCCGCCGCGTCGGGGCGGGGCCACTGTCCGGAAATGATCAGCCACACCAGTCCCGGCGAGAAGTAGAGGGTGCCGTAGAGCACCTGGAATGCGGTAATCTGCAGTGTACTGAGCGAGGCCGACAGATGGCGCGCCAGAATGATGTAGCCAGAGGCGGACAGGACGGCCAGAAATACCAGCAGGTTGCCAACCGCACTGCCTTCTGTCAGGCCTGTTGCCCCGTCCCACACCGACAGCAGAATGATGCCGGCTATCGACAGCAGCGCCCCCAGCCACCCCCGCAGCGGCAGGTGCTCCTTGAGCAGCAATGCCGCGGCAACAGCAACTACTACCGGGACCGACGCTATGATGATCGACGCGCTGGACGCGGTAGTCCGTTGAAGCCCGGTTGTCTCGAAGACAAAATAGAGCCCCGGTTCAAAGAGCGCCATCAGCGCCAGGCGCAGATGGCTCTGCAGCGGAATCCGGGGCAGCCGGCTTCGCAGCAGAATCATGCCGAAGATCAGGCTGGCCGCAGAGAAGCGAAAGACTACGTAGGCTACCGCGGAGAAACTGTTCAAGGCAATTTTGGTGGCCACAAACGAGCTGCCCCACAGGAGAACGGCAGCAACGGCGGCAAAGTAGGCAGCTGAACTCTTTGCGTCGGTTTGGATCACAATTCCGGGACTCTACCCGGTTGGCGGCGGCCTGTCAAAGGTGCCGGCGATCAGTAACAGCTCCGCCTTTGCAGGATCGTGTGCCATCCCGCGCCAGGAGCAGCATTCGCCAACAGCATTCAATGAATACTGTCAATAAAACATTGACTGTATCACCCTCCCGGTGTATGCTGGCGTACCAGGAGAAGCCGGTGAAGATAATTGTGCCGATCAAGCAGGTCCCTGAAACAGGCAACGTCAAGATGGATCCGCAGACCGGAACCATGATCCGCAGTGGTGCGGCGGCGGTGGTTAACCCGCTGGACCTGTACGCAATCGAGGCCGCGCTGCGGCTGCGCGAGCGCCACGGCGGCTCGGTGACCGTGGTGTCTATGGGGCCCCCGGCGGCCATCAAGGCGATCCGGGAAGCTATCGCCATGGGCTGTGACGGCGGGGTGCTGGTCTCGGACCGCAAGTTCGCCGGCTCTGACACCTGGGCCACTTCCTACACACTGGCTGCCGCCATCCGCTGGATGGGCGGCTCTGACCTGATTGTTGCCGGAGAACGTGCCACAGACGGGGATACCGCGCAGGTTGGTCCCGGTCTTGCCGCGTGGCTGGACGTACCGCTGGCAACCTACGTAGCGCACATCACGCACGCAAGCGAGGCCGGGATCAGCGTCGAGCGCCTGACTGAAGAGGGCTACCAGCAGGTGGAACTGGCCTTACCGGCACTACTGACGGTGGTCAAGGAGATTGCAACGGTGCGGCTGCCGACGCTGCGCGGCAAGAAACGCGCCCGGCAGACCGAAGTGCCGCTGCTCACAGCTGCCGACCTCGATCTGGACGGTGCCAGGCTGGGACTCAAAGGGTCACCCACCAAGGTGGTGAAGATAGCGCGGCCAAAGGTGGCCCGCGGCGGAGAACGGGTGGCGGTCAACGGTGACCCGGCGGCCGCAGTGGATGCCTTGATAGCCTTTCTGGAGCAGCGGCAGCTGGTAACCGGAGGCAGGCAATGAGTTTTATCTGGACCATCGCGGAACAGCATGACGGAGAACTCAAGGCGGTTTCGTTCGAGCTGCTGGCCCGGGGGCGCGCGCTGGCCGACGCACTGGATACCAGGCTGGCGTCGGTGCTGATCGGCGCGGAGGTTTCAGAGGCGCAGTTGCAGGAGCTGGTGGTTCGTGGTGCTGACGAAGTCTATTACATAGAAGACCGGCGCCTGGCCGAGTTTGTGTGCGAGTCCTGGAGCAACACACTGGCAACGCTGGTGCGGCAGTACCAGCCGGCGGTGATTCTGGCCGCGGCAACCTCGACCGGCCGGACACTGATGCCTCACCTTGCGGTCAAGCTGAATGCCGGACTGACGGCGGACTGCACCGAACTGGCCATCGAGGCGGGAACCGACAACCTGCTGCAGACGCGTCCGGCCATCGGCGGCAATATCATGGCTACCATCAAGACACCCGACAACCGGCCGCAGATGGCCACGGTGCGCCCCAGATCAACCGTGCCGCTGCCGCGCGATCCACAGCGCGCCGGCAAGATCATCCGCGTGCCGGCGGATGAGGCAGAGGTAGAGACCCGGGTTCGCGTACTCGGCTGTCGCACGGACGCCGAGGACTTTGTGAACCTCGAAGAGGCAGAAGTGGTGGTTGCCGGTGGAAAGGGCATGAAGAGGGCGGAGAACTTTGCTCTGCTGCGGGATCTTGCCGCACAGCTCGATGCGATGGTGGGCGCCTCGCGTGACGCGGTAGACCGCGGCTGGATCGGTTATCCGCATCAGATCGGCCTGAGCGGCAAGACGATCTCGCCCAAGCTCTACATCGGCGCCGGTATCTCGGGCTCGATTCAGCACCTGGCCGGCATCAAGACCGCCGAGACCATAGTCTCGGTGAACCGGGACCCCGACGCCCCGCTGCACAGCATTGCCGACTTTGCCATTGTCGGTGATCTGTTTGAGGTGGTCCCCGAGCTCACCCGACGGCTCAAAGCACTCAAGGCGGCAGAAACATGAAATCTCACACGCAGGCAACAGTCTACAACGCGGTCACGCCGGCGGTGATCGAAGAACTGATCGGGCTGCTCGGAGCCTCCAATGTGCTGCTGGAGCACGAGCGCATTGAGGCCTACGCGCACGATGAAACCTCGGCCGAGGAATATGGTCATATGCCCGAGGTGGTGGTAACCCCTGTGGATGCAAATCAGGTGGCCGCGGTGGTGAAGCTCGCCAACCGGACGGGTATCCCGATTACGCCGCGCGGCGCCGGCAGCGGGCTCTCCGGCGGTGCCGTTCCGGTTTTCGGTGGCATCCTGCTCTCGGTGGAGAAGATGAACCGCGTCATCGAGATCGACTACGACAACATGGTGGTGGTTGCCGAGAGTGGAATCGTCACCAATGAGATCAACGCCCTGGTGGCTGAGAAGGGGCTGTTCTACGCCGGTTATCCGATGAGCCTGGAGACCTGTTTTCTCGGCGGCAACATCGCCGAGAACGCCGGCGGCGGCAAAGCAATCAAGTACGGGGTCACCGGCCGCTACATTCAGGGTCTGGAACTGGTTACCCCCACCGGTGAGATCGTCTGGCTTGGCGGCAAACTCGCCAAGGACGTCAGCGGCTACGACCTGAAGCAGCTGGTGATCGGCTCGGAGGGCACGCTCGGCATCGTGACCAAGGCGATTGTCAGACTGATCGGCCTGCCGACAGCCAGGGCCGATCTTCTGGTGCTGTTTGAAGGTCCCAAAGAGGCAATCGATATGGTGCCGGTGATCATGGCACACGGAATTGTACCCACCAGCATTGAGTTCATGGACCAGCTCTCGGTGCAGACCAGCTGCCGCTACCTGAACGAGAGCCTTGCCTACCAGGACGCCGGCGCCATGCTGTTGATCGAGGTGGATGGAACCAGCGCCGAACAGGTGGAGGCAGACCTTATCGCCGTGGGCGATCTCTGCGAAGAGCACGGAGCGATAGAGGTCTACGTGGCAGAAGATCACAACACCATGGAGCGCGTCTGGAGTGTGCGGCGCAACATCGCCGAGGCGTTCAAGGTCTACAGTCCTGTTCAGAGCCTGGAGGACATCGTGGTTCCCATCGCAGCCATCCCCGATGTAATTCCCGAGCTCCAACGCATCAGCACCGCCTACGGCATGCAGATTCCGTGCTACGGCCACGCCGGCGACGGTAATCTGCACGCCACTCTGGTCAAAGATCCCCAGATGTCGATGGACAGCTGGCGCGAGAATCAGGACAAGGCACTGCGCGATCTCTACGCGGTGACCCGGCGCCTCGGCGGCAAGATCAGCGGAGAACACGGCATCGGCATCAAGCGCAAGGCCTATCTGGGTGAACTGATCGACCCGGTAGAGCTGGGCCTGATGCGGGCGATCAAGCGCGCCTGGGATCCGGCCAACATCATGAACCCGGGCAAGATCTTCGATCTGGCGTAGCAATGCGGTAGAATGACCGCCAGGGAGAGCCGCCGATGGCCACAATCGATTTGAAGTACGGGAGCTCGGGTTTGCAGCTCGAGCTGCCCGACAGCGCAGGATTCCTCGGTGTGCTCACGCCGCAGGACAGGCCGCTGCTGTCAGACCCGGCGCGCGCGGTGGCCGACAGTCTGGCGCGTCCGATAGACAGCCGGCCGCTGCGCGAGATAGCCGCAGGCCGCAGCAACGCGGTCATCGTCATCAGCGATGTGACCCGCCCGGTTCCCAACCGGCTGCTGTTGCCGCCGATCATCGCCGAACTTCGCGCCGCAGGCATGCCGCAGGACCGGATCACCATCCTGATCGCCACGGGCATACACAGGCCCAACGAGGGTGATGAACTGGTGGGGCTGGTCGGCGAGGAGATCGCCGGCGGATACCGCATCCTGAACCACTTCTCGCGCCGGGAGGAGGAGCTGGTCGGGGTAGGGACTATCATGGACAGAGTGCCGGTCTCGGTGAATCGCCACTACGCTGAGGCTGATCTGAAGATTCTCACCGGCTTCATCGAGCCGCACATGTGGGCCGGCTACTCCGGCGGGCGTAAGTCGATTCTGCCGGGTATATCGAGTCTGAAGACGCTGGAATACATGCACGGACCGGAGATGATAGCTGACCCCAACGTGGTGTACGGCAAGCTGGAGGGTAATCCGTTCCACGAGGCGGGGCTGCAGGTGATGCAGACCGTTGGCGCTGACTTCATAGTCAACGTAACGCTGAACACCAACAAGCAGCTGACCGGTGTCTACAGCGGTCACCCGGTGCAGGCGCATCTGACCGGCTGCCGCGAGCTCGAGCCGTTCAGCACCGCTTTTCTGGAGCAGCCGCTTGACTTTGTGGTGACCACCAACGGCGGTTCGCCGCTGGACGTCAACTTGTATCAGAGTGCCAAAGGCATTGCCGGCGTGGCACCGGTGGTCCAACCCGGCGGTGATATTGTGATCGCGTCGTACTGCGCAGAAGGGCTCGGCAGCGATGACTTTGTCCGCTCCATGGACGAGTTCCGCGACCCGCAGGAGTGGACCGCGCGTGCGATGCGCCGTGAGTTCAGCTACGCCGACCAGTGGTGCGCGCAGGAGATCTTCAAGTGGATGCGCAGCCGCTCTATCCATCTCTACTGCGATGGAATCGATGCACCGACACTGCGGCGCTACGGAGTGCAGCCCTCTGCGGCGATAGAAGAGACCGTTCGCGGGCTGCTCGGGAAGCACGGGCCCGACGCGCAATGGGCGGTGGTGCCCGACGGCCCCTACCTGATCCTGCAGCTGCGGGGCAGCGCATGAGCCACCAGAGCCGGCAGCGCGCATTGGGCGACATATTCGGTGACAACCTGATCCTGGACGATCAGAAACAGCTTGCGCGCTACGGCGTCGATCAGGTGGGAGACCAGGCGTACGCCCGGACGCCGCTGGCGGTGGTCTTTCCCACCACCACGGCGCAGGTTGCCGCGCTGATGCGCTGGGCCAACCAGAGCGCAACTCCGGTGACCCCGCGCGGCGGCGGCAGCGGTCTCGCCGGCGCCGCAATTCCGGCTGCAGGCGGAGTGGTTTGCAGTTTTGAGCGCATGAACCGCATCATTGAGATTGATACGCAGAATCTGATGGTGGTGGTGGAACCGGGGGTGGTCACCAGCCGGCTTGACGATGAGCTGGAGCCGCATGGACTCTTCTTTGCCGGCTACCCGATGAGCGAAGACATCTGCTGCATCGGCGGCAACGTGGCCGAAAACGCCGGCGGCGGCCGGGCGGTCAAGTACGGAACCACCGCCGCCTACGTGCTCGGCGCGGAGGTGGTAACCCCAACCGGTGAAGTGCTGCAGCTCGGCGGAAAGCGGCTCAAGGATGTCACCGGCTATAGCCTGCTGCAACTGATGATAGGGTCCGAAGGTACGCTGGGGCTGTTCACGCGGCTGGTCATCCGCGTGGTGCCGCGGCCGGCCGCACGGGCGGTGCTTTTCTGCGCCTTCCCGGACAGCGCAGGAGCTTGCACCGGCGTTGCCGAGCTCAAGCGCTCGCGCGCGCTCTCATCAATCGAGTTTATCGATGGCCAAACCGCGCGCCGCACCAACGAAGGGCTGCCGAGCGCGCAGCGCACCGCACTGCCCGAACAGGCGGACGCCTTTCTGCTGGTTGAGCTCGACGGTGCCGATGAGACGGAGGTGGCTCGAGAGAGTGACGCGGCGCGGCGTGTAATCGAAACCGCCGGCGGAACGCTGGTGCTGACGGGCACCGACCAACCGTCGATGGAGCGCGCCTGGAAGCTGCGCAAGGCGGTTCCCTGGTGGACCAAGCGTATCGCGGGCAGCTACCACTCGTTGGAGGACGTGGTGGTGCCGCCGGCCGCTATCCCGGCGCTCGTTGTGTTCTGCGAGCATCTGCGCAGCGAGTACCGCGTGCCGATCGCCGTCTTTGGCCACGCCGGCGACGGCAACTTCCATATTACCCCGATGAAGCCCGCGGCGATGGCCCCCGAAGAGTGGAGCACCACTATCGATCGGCTGCTGCGCGAGCTCTACGGCCACGTGGCGGACCTCGGGGGCACTATCAGCGGTGAACACGGCATCGGCCGCAAGCGCACCGGGTACCTTTCGCTGGCGCTTGGCAACCAGGAGATAGCGCTGATGCGGACCATCAAGCGCGCGCTCGATCCCAACAACGTGCTGAATCCGGGTGTAGCGCTACCGAACGCATCGCTGGACGGGGAGTCACACGTAGGGTAGGATCGGGAATGCGGCCCAAGGCTACCAGGAGAAAGGAACAGGCGCAGCAGACGCGCGCGGCAATTGTGGAGCACGCGCAGCGGCTGTTTCGTGAGCGCGGATTTGAGGCGGTGACTATAGAAGAGATTACCGACGCTGCCGGAGTGGCGCGCGGCAGTTTCTACACCTATTTCAAGAACAAGAGCGAAATCATTATCGCCGAGTTTCGCGATATCGATGACTACTATCGCCGCTACGCGGCCAACCTCAAGCGCTACCGGACCGCACAGCAGAAGCTGCTGGCGTTCACGCGCGCGCAGATGCGCTACGTGCGCGATACGGTTGGTAACGAGAACCTCAAGGTGCTCTACGCCAATCAGACCATCGAACCCGGCTCGGTCAAGATCATCAACAACCGCGAGCGCTTCTGGTATCATCTGATCCGCGACATCATCGCCGATGGCCAGGCTGCCGGCGAGTTCCGCAGCGACAGGAGTGCCGAGCAGCTTGCCGATTGGTTCAACCGCACCGTTCGCGGTCTGTTTCTCGAGTGGTGCATCTCCAGCGGTCAGGAGTTCGATCTGGTCAAAGAGGCAGAGGGGTATTGCCGCGATTGGATGATTGCAGCGCTGGCGCGCGGCAAATCCGTTTCGGGTGGTTGACTATATAGTAAGAAAACTATATATTACTACCATCAATCGAGCGGAGGTTTTTCCAAATGAAAAAGCAAACAATTTTTGTCGGTGCAGGTGCGCTGGTGATTGGGGTTCTTCTTACGGCGGTCATCGGATTCTACAGCATGCCGTCCATGATGATGCTGGAGGACGAGAGTCCACACGATTTTGCCACAACGGTTGAGGTGTTTGAACGCGAGGTGTCAGCCGGAGGTTGGTCGGTGCTGCAGACACACGATATGCAGGCTATCCTTGCCGGACACGGCCACGATGTAGCCGCGGTGAAGATCTACGAACTGTGTTCCTCCAAGTACTCCGCGGAAATCCTGCGCCTCGACGATGAGCGCATTGTCTCGCCGCTGATGCCGTGCCGCGTTGCGATCTACGAGAAGAGCAATGGATCCACCTACATTGCGCGCATGAACAGCGAGCTGATGGCCAGGCCGTTCGGCGGCGTGATTGCCGCGGTGATGAATCAGGCCGCGGTAGAAACCGAGGTAGTCATAGAGCGCGTTCTGGATCCGGGTGTCGCCATAGGTTCGCGATAGACGGCATGCCGCTGCAGCGGTAATTGCACACGTGCAAACTAAGAAGACGCCAGCGAAGACCTGCCTATGACATGCGAAGTGATCATTATCAGCGCACTGAGAACCAGTGCGCTGCCAAATATCCAGGCCACTCCGCTCATAGTGCGGGTGAGCTGAGGAATGCCGAGATAGGCTATACCGAGCGCAACCATGATCGAGCCGGCGCTGAGTTTCAGGACGCGCGCGTGAGACTCGCCAAAAGCCAACCGCTGCATGAACACCACCGATACCACAACCACCGCGATTTCAATTGAAAGGTAGACCAGCAGGTAGAGCGCCAACAGTGCGGCGAATGTGCCGCCGCTGATTCCTGAAGCGGCCACATACTGTGACCAGATTATCGGGAAGCCCGCGGTGCACGGCAATTCAATGACGCTGATACCCAGTGCAAACAGCATCGTCATGGCGAGCATGGCCAGCGGGTTGCCACTGCGGTCAAATACGCCGCGCCCCATGCGCGCAATAGCCGGTTGAAGCCGCTGCGGAATGGTCAGCGAGAAGCCGACCTTGTACGCAAAGTAGTCCTTCATGTTGACGAGGCCCATAGCCACCGCCAGCACAGCAACAATAATGCGCACACTCAGCAGACCGCCCGCGGCGGCAAAGACGGTGAAGAGTCCCAGAATGAACAGACCGTAGACCGTTGCGGTAACCGTGAGGAAGGCCAGCCCCACCGCCATGGTGCGCCGCCGCGAACCGGTACGGATGATCAACCCGATCAGAAAGGTCAGCACCCACAGCGAACACGGATTGAACCCGTCTACCGCGGCAATTGCAGCGGTAACGGCAAACGCAGGTGTATTCGCAAGCGAGATACTGCCGAACAGCGGCAGCTCGATCTGCTGCTGCGCAAACCCGCTCCCCGCCGGGTGCGGATCAATCCAGCCACCCGCAAGTCCGGTTTGCACCGCTTCGGCAATCTCAACGGCGATGTTCTGGTTGAATCCTATCCAGTGGCGCCCGGGCAGGAAGAATGCCGGTACGGCGCCTGCGTCGATATCTCTCCCTCTGGCGGTCTCGCGATAGCGGGCAAAGTTGTCACGATTCTGTGACACTTCAAGGCGGTCAATCTCGAGAGCTGGAAAACGTTGTTCCAACTCGTCGAGAAAGACGGCGGCACGCGCGCACGCCGGACACCCTTCCATCCAGAAGTACTGCAGCATCGGAGTATGACCCGCGCCATCAGCGTATGCAGCGGACGGCGGTTGGTCCTGTGGCGGCCGCGGCGCTGAAGCAAGCGTCTGCTCGGGCGCAAGCTGCGGCCGGTACGTACCGGTTTCCAGTACGTGTTCAAGCTCACGCGGGAAGTGCTGTTCAATTGCGCTGATTCCCTGGTAGGCGTTGTTGCCAACAAAGACCACCGGAAAGGTTCTGTAGTCCTGACCGTATTGTCTCAGCCGTTGCTCGAGTTCGCGGCGGTTCTCCGAATTCATTATATCCACACCGACAACGCCAAAGTCAGCGTTGTAGTGTTCCTGGTAGCCCGGAAGCAGTGCAGCAAAGGCATCACACTTGAGGCAGTTGATGTCGGCGTAATAGCGGATAGCTACCTGAGGTGCTTCGGCAGCAACCTGCAGCGTCAGGCCCAGAAGTGAGATCAACCCGAACAGCAGGGCGTGCGTTCTATGGGGACTTCTGGCTGACAATTTGACCACTGCATTCCTCGAGTCTGCCGGGATCAGAGAATCGTAGCGCCATCTGTGTGGAACTCTCTGCCAGTATGGTTTTGTTTGCACCGGCTGTCAATCGGTGACCGGGTCGTCCTTGACTGCCCCCTGTGATTGCTTCATCATAGCGGCGATACGCTGGCGGGAGGCTGTCATGACATCGAAGCAACGTGCGCTGCAGGCACTGCGCCGGGAGGCGGAACCGGATCGGCCCCCGCTGCAGTTTGACCTCAGCCTGCAGCAGATAGAGCGCTTCAGCGCCGTCTACAATCTGCCGCTGGAGCTCTCGCCCTCCTACTACGAGGATCTGACCTACCGAATCTCCGCCAACCGGCTGCGGACACGCATGGGGAGCGATTGCATCGTGGTGGGCACCGGGCCTGGAGAGGCATTCACTCTTGACCGCTCTTCAGATGGAAGCTACCGCAACGAGTTCCAGATGGTGATGCGGCAGGGGCCGCTCTACGTGGACACTATCGGTCATCCTCTGGCTGATGTTTCCTCGGCCGCCGAGGTCCAGGACTTCGTATTCCCCGATCCGGGCGATCCCTG
>REDW01000085.1 GCA_007693325.1 Spirochaetaceae bacterium | reverse complement strand
TCAAGCAGCGCCGCCAGGCAGCGTTCAATAACCGTCTCTTCATTATGCGCCGGGATGATGATGCTGATCATGGCTAATCGGCTGCGAGGTGACTCGTCAGGAACCGAATCAGTTCCTCAGACGCGTAATCGCTGATCGCAGTTGCAACTGCCATCACTTTTTCTGATCCTTCCAGCAACGTCTCCAACACAGTCTCATTCTCCACTACACACACTAAACCACGCTGTTCGAACCGTCTCGCCGTGGCCATTTGATGATCAGTGCGATGCTCACCAAACTCCATGCGGCGAGGGAACACGATGATCGGTTTGCAACGCTGCAGTGCATCAATTATCGTGCCGGTTCCGGCGTGCGAGACAATCAGGTCCGCTCGATCAAGGCAACGTGCGTTATCCTCTGGTGTTAGAAACCGTACCCACTCGATTGTGGAGGGTTCATAAGATGAGCGACCAATCTGCGCGAACACGTCATACCTGCCGCGTCGAGCAGCCCAGCTGTCCATTGCGCGCACCATGCGGTCAAATGGCAACTGCGTTCCAACGGTCACGTAGATCACACGACGCTCCCGTGGTATTGGGGCCCGGCCTCTGAGCTAAGGTGCTCCCACTGGGTCAGCCACACGTCGGCAAACGGCCTAACCGCTCGCCCCGATATTGACAGCGCTTCGGCATTTGCAATGCTGTCAATCCAGATAGTCTTGGCCCCGAATAGCTTGGCAACGACCACCACAACGAAACCCGGTGCAGCACCGGTCGAAATCACCGCCGCCGGACGGACTCTCATTACAAGCCTAAACGCTTCCAAGAATACGCGAATGAGCGCCAGTTTTGTATGGAGATTACCGTCGGGTAGAACGTAGTATGGTGCCGGCCGTACTTCGTTTCCACCGTCCGGTGAGACACCGGCATACACAACTTTCTTGCGCTCCCACGCCGGTCGAAGCCTGAGAAGCTCCACCCAGTGGCCTCCGCCGGACGAAACCGCGAGAATGGGTCGTTCCCGGGAACGGGCGATGGCTTGTGATTGGTTACGCAATGCGCGCCGCATCATCACGGTGCCACTTCTGGAGGAAGTTCGCATTCCGGGCGCGTCGAGCCCGGAAGCGGACAACCGCATTTACAGTCAAATAGACCAGCATTTGCCATGGAAGCGCAAGCGACTTTGGAAGAGACAGAAGTACTGCACGCATATCCTTGGAGTCGGTAACGCTTTTCCCAGGACATTGTGTCTGCAACTGATACAACCCCTGCCGCACCCGCGTCTTCACCCGCACCAGATCCCCGAGCGTCCGCGGCGCCACCACGCGCACCTTCGCCTCCGGCACCGCCACTCGTTCTTGGGGAGCAAACCGCGAGCGCACGTAGCCGTCATCGGCTATAATCGGCGGGAACTCGCCGAACCGGGCTCGCCCCTCTTTTGACAGGGCGTAGACACCGGTTCCCACCATCACCCGGTTGTAGGGCAGCCGCAGCCAGATGTCGTAGAAGGCTCGCACCGCCGCGCTTGAGGCGCCCAGGTCCGTATCGGCAACCGGGGAAGCCAGCAGGTGCCCGTTCTGCAGCGTCTCTGCTACCGCGCGCGCACCCGACAGCGGCAGCACCACGTCGGCGTCTACGTAGAGCCGCGGGAAGGCCGTTGCCAGGCGCTCGGCGGCGTTGATTGCCGCGGTCTTTGACGCCTGAGCAATCTCTATTACCTGCACCGGTGGCCCAAATGAGCGCGCTTTCTCCGCCGTAGCGTCGCTGCAGCCGTTACACGCCACAATCAGCTCTAATTCCCCCGGCTCCGCCCCGTCAAGCAGCGCCGCCAGGCAGCGCTCAATAACCGTCTCTTCATTATGCGCCGGGATGATGATGCTGATCATGCCGCAACCGCGCGCAGCTGCCAGTCCGTGCGGCGGCGCCATACATCCAGCCACTCGCGCCGCCTCTCGCCCGCCGCCGCCGTCAGCGGCTGTGCCAGACCAAACATCGCTATCCGCATCAGGCACCACAGCCGCAGCATACCCACCATTGCCGCCGCGTGTACCGGGTGGTAGTGGGCGCGCAAGAGCTGCACCTTGGCGCGCAGCAGCCGCACCGTCTTGTCCGCCCGCACCGGCTCGCTGGCGCCGCCGTAGTGGATGATCCGGGCCTCGGGCACCAGCACCGGCTGCAGGCCGGCCTTGGCCGCGCGCAGGCAGAGGTCGGCGTCTTCGCCGTACATGAAGTACTGCTCATCAAAGCCGCCCAGGCGCTGCCAGTCTTCGCGGCGCATCAACAGCAGACAGCCGGTGACAATATCCACCGGCCGCGGCGCGTCCCAGCTCCAGCCTGCAAGGCTCTCCGGGTTGAAAAAGCGCGAGCCGCGAAAAAGCCTTCCCAGCCCCACCGCCGTGCAGAACATCCCCCACAGAGAGGGCTTCATCCAGCCCGCGGTCGGGTTGCGGCTGCCGTCGGCAAAGAGGGTGCCGCCGCCGTAGATCCCGTATTCCGGGTGAGCGTCGGCAAAGGCCGCCAGCTTCTCCAGCGCGCGGTCCAGCACCACCGTGTCCGGGTTCAGAAGCAGCAGGTAGTCCCCGCGCGCCTGGTCGGCTGCCAGGTTGTTGGCCGCGGCAAAGCCCAGGTTCTCGCTCAGCGCCATCAGACGCAGATTGGGATAGCGCTCGGGCGGGAACTCGGCGCGGATGGCATCCGCGCTGCCGTCGGTTGAAGCGTTATCTACCACCAGAAGCTCAAAGGCGGTTTCGCTTTCGCGGTAGACCGAGCGGATACACTCCACGGTCAGCTGCCGGGTGTTGTAGCTTACAATGATAACCGAGAGCTTCACGCGCTCACTCACAGGGCGTCGATGCGGACGTCTTCATCGTGCAGCAGGCCGCTGTCCAGAAACTTGCCCTTGAGGCTTTCGGCCGCACCGGCTGCGGTGCCGGGCAGGACAATCGCAAGCTCTTCTTTTCCCATCCAGCCGATGTGGTCGGTTTCGCGCACCGTGCGCGCCACTGTCGTGACCAGCCTGCGAATCTTGCGCGCGCTGCCGGCGTTGCCGTTGAGTTGACAGATCACCACCGAGCCTCGGAGCCCGCTGCGCTCGGCGCGCTGCCGCTCGTAGTCCAATAGCTGCTGCAGCTCTACGCTGGAGTAGACCCCGTGGCTCCTGCGCTGTCCGGCCCCCGTAGTGCCTGCAAACAGCGGCTGCCAGATTGTCGCGCTGTCTCTCTCATTCTTCATTTTTTACCTCCTAAACCGTGACCGGTTGCGTAAACTTCAGTTGTTCGTCAAAGGCCACTCCCACGCCGTGGGCGTTGTGGCGCACTATAGTACCCTCTACCGTAAGCTGCACCTTTTCGGAAACATTCAGCAGCTCTGGCAGGCTTGCTATCACCACAGCCAGCTCCAGCCGCAGACGGGTACCGACATCGGGCGCCGGCTCCAGGTAGACAAAGGCGCCGGCGGCGGAGATGTCGCGCGTCTGCGCCGAGAGCCACCGCTCTGCTTCGGGCCGGTTGGTCGCTGCAAAGATCACTGTCGGCACCTGAAGCGAAAACCGCTCCAGCCGCCTGCGCTCACGCGTCATACCTCAACTCCTCTTGAGCCACCGGCTCACTGGTAGTGCAGCATGATCAGGTTCAGCTCCGGCCGAACCACCAGCTCTTGATCCTCGTCAAACCAGAAACGCGAGCCGACTGTAACCAGCGGCCCATCCGGCAGCCGCACGATCAGCGCCACAGACGGTGCGTAGAGCAGCGTTGTTTCGCGGAAGCCGACACTCTCCGGCACCGAGGTATCCTCGTCGCCGGTAAAGGTGAATACGGCGCTGTAGGTGGAACGCTCGCTGCGGAACTGGACATCGGCGCCGATGCGGGCCCACAGCGGCCCGCTCAGTTCAAATTCGCGGCTGACCCCTGCCCCAACGCTGTAGCCGCTGCGGGTGCCGTCAACGCTGTCGGCATCGATGTCATCGCCCGGGTCGAATCGATCGCTCAGCTCGGCTACCACCAGGTCGCGGTTGACCAGCGTCAGCCCCCAGCTCAGGTTCAGCTGCAGCGTCAGAGGGAACCCGCGCCGCTGGCGTACCGGCACCAGGTTGTAGAGAAAACCAATGGTCATGTTGTCGCCCTGCACGCCGTTGACCGTCTGGGTCTGACGCCCGAGGTAGCCGCCGATGTCCATAATCCCGGCAATTGAGAAGGCGGTGTAGCCGTTGAGCTCAAACTGGTCGGCAGAGCTGAACTCGCCGTAGAGCCCAAAGCCAACGGCGTTGGCGCCGTCGCGGACCTCGATGCTCTGAGCCCCTGCCGGCACAGCGGCGCCGATTGCAACGGCGCTTAGAAGCAGTGCAACAGCACTACGGACGGTATCAGCTTTCATCAGGCGGTTCCTCCCTGGCCGGCGGCCGCGCCCGCAGCCGCGACAGCCTGCGGCCGGCCGACTCACCCAGCATCACCACAATCGCCGGGATGGTGCGCAGAATTATCAATAGATCCAGCCCCAGCGACATCTTCTTCTCGTAGCGGATATCGAGCCGGATCATCTCGGCAAAGGTCAGCTTGTTCTTGCCGCTGACCTGCCACAGCCCGGACATGCCCGGCAGCATGCTGAAGCGGTGACGGTGCCAGCGCTGGTATTCGCTCGCTTCGTAGGGAATACAGGGCCGCGGTCCCACCAGGCTCATCTCGCCGCGCAGCACGTTCCACAGCTGCGGCAGCTCATCGATGCAGCTGACGCGCAGCAACCGTCCGCCAAAGTAGATCCGTGGGTCTGCCTCGTCCAGCTTCTGCATGCTGCCGTTGGCGCGTATGAACTCGGCTGCGTGGCGGTTATGCATGCTCTCGTCGGTATTGACGTGCATGCTGCGGAACTTGATAAAGGGAAACTCGCGCCCGCCGCGCCCCACACGCGGCTGGCTGAAGAAGACCGGACCGGGCGAGACAATCTTGATATAGAGCGCCACCAGCGCAAACAGCGGAGACAGAAGCAGCAGTCCCGATCCGGCGCCAAAGAGATCCAGCGCCCGCTTCCAGCGCGGGATCGGCCGGAGGGCAACCTGCTCCAGGCTGTCGGTGTGTACCACACCTTCCGCGCAGCCGTCATTGTGCTCCGGCTGCGATGGCGCCGCTTCCGGTGGCAGCTTAAGCGCGGGATGGCTCATCACCTCTGCCGGCCCGCAGAAGGGAATCCGGGCTGCGGCCAGTTTGGCCGAAACAGCCTCGGCAAAGATCTCGGCCCCGTGCAGATCGGTGGACGGCAGCAGTACGGCGATCCGCTCGCCGTCAAAGCGGCCGATGGCGTCGGTTGCGCGCACACGGCCGGTCAGAACGGCGGTCAGAGAGGCGCTGCGGTTGGAGGTGTCGGAGGAACCTGATGGGGAGGGATGGATGCGGAAGAGCACCAGCGAGAGCGGGGCATCCAGGCGGTCTGCGCGCTGCCTTTCATACTGAACAAGCTGCGCAAACTCGCGTTGGCCATAGATACCCGGCGGACTGTCGGCGGCGGGCGGGGAGAAGGCCGGCTTCCAGGACAGGCGCGAGCGCGGCCTGGTTCCGGTTGGCTTGATCATTTTTTACCTCGGACTTTTTTTGATCAGGTGGTCACAACGGAGTGCGGAGGGCATAGTGGGGCCGGCAGCGGCTGCAAAGCAATTGCAGCCACTTTGACCATCGCCACCATGTCCACCGTTCAGGCCGCCGCAACAGGCTCTAATCGGCGCAGCGAGGCAGGCCCGCTGTCTGTCGTCCTATGTTAGAGGTCCAGTGCCGCGTAGGGTATCGAGAAAAGGTATGGATTTGGTGCTATTTTTTTTACGCGCGCCTACTACTATCGAGTGACCGCCGGCCGGCCTGCCGCAAGCCGGCCTAGAGGTGCTTGGCGCCCCAGAGAGCGGCCTGCATGCGGTTGGGTACGTGGATCTTCTTGTAGACCTTGTAGATGTGGGTTTTGACGGTATTGGTGCTGATAAACAGCTTGTCCGAGATCTCCTGGTTGGAGGCGCCCACGCAGATCATGGCCAGAATTTCGCGCTCACGGCGGGTAAGTTCCTCGGAACCGGATCCCGCGCTGTCATTCGCGTCCAGGTCCGCGCACGCTGTGCGGCCCGGCTGAGTTGCCGCTTCAAACAGGGTGCGGCGCGGAATCCAGATCTCTCCGGCCAGGATCTCGGCTACGCCTTTGACAATCATGTTGATGGGGTCATTCTCAAAAAAGAGCCCGCGCACACCGTGGATAACGCAGTCCGAGCTGCTGTCAAGCTCCTGCGGTACGTTCAGGAGCGCCAGCAGGCTTTCCCGCGGCAGCTTGACGCTGCAGACGCTCTCCAGAATGCGGTCAACGCCCACGTGGGCAACATCAATCAACAGCAGGCACTTCTGCCCGCCGCGCATGCATACAATTGAGACCGCGTCATCGAGGCTGGTGTGAAGCCGCACAGGGTGATGATTGCCGAGCTCATCAACAAACATGTGAGACTGGATTGTATTAGCGCCTACAACGTGTACCTGGGGCTCCTCTAACTCTGCAGTGCCGGCCATTTTTACTTTCCTTCTAGTACCTTTGTGGTACTGTGGTATCTCTTTTCTGATACCACTTGTTCCCTCTAGTCATATTCTATCTCATACCGGCACGCGTAGCAACGCAGAATGCCTCATACTTTAGCATAATTATTCCCTTCTGGAGCGCCAACGTGCGCAGTGAGACTGGATGAATTGGCCAATAGGCACTACTATATGAAAGAGATGGAAAGCTCCGATTCGCACTCACAGGAACGCACGCTGCTGGAAGGAGTATTGCACTACCTGGCAATACTCGTGCGTTACCGCTGGCTGATTATCGGTATGACGGTGGCCGGCGCGGTCGGCGCGGTGGTGTTTTCTCTCATAACCCTGCGGCTGCCGCCGGAGCAGAGTCCGCTGCCCAACCGCTACCGCGCCCAGGCAACCCTGCTGCTGGGAGAAGACCCCACCGAAGGCGGCGTCGGCGCCATCCTGGAATCGATGGGGATGAGCGTTCCCGGCGCCGGCGGCACAGCCTCGGGGCGGCTGATGCTGCAGGTGCTCAATAGCCGCTCATTCCTGGACAACGTGATCGAGCGCGCCGGGATGATAGAGTACTATGGCATGCACGGCGCCACCCGGACGCAGCAGCGGGGGCTGGTGCAGGCCAACAGCGGCGTCTCCTACAATGACCGCACCGGGGTGCTGGCAATCAGCTACGAGGCCATCCACCCTCAATACGCCTACCAGGTTGTCAACGCCATGGTGGCCGAGCTTGACAGCTGGTTCCGCGAGCGCGGCGTGCTGACGCGCGGCCGGACACTGGTGGCGCTGCAGGAGACGCTGGCCGAGGTTGAGCGCGAGATGTCCGAGATTGAGGATGAAATCCGGCTCTTTCAGCAGCGCTACGGCGTGCTGAGCGTGGAGGAGCTTGCCACCTCGCAGTCAACCATGCTGCGCGGACTGGAGACCGAGCTGGTGCAGCTGGAGCGTGCCATCCGCACCCAGCGCGAGCGCACCCGGATTGAGAACGATCCCGAGCTGATACGCCTGCGCACGGAGCGCGACATTGCGGCGCAGCTGATGCGCGAGATCGAGGCCGGCTACGCCGGCGCAGACCGCAGCATGCCGCCGCGCGCCGAGCTGCCGCAGCTGGCGCAGCAGCTCGGGCGGCTGCAGACCAACCTCGAGATTCAGCGCCGCATCGCCACCTCGCTGCAGCAGCAATACGAAGTTGCGCGCCTGTCGGCCGAGACGTCGGCGGCTTTCACCGTGCTGGAGCACGCCGAAGTTCCCGAAGCAAAAGTCGGGCCCTTCCGCGGTCAGTTGAGTATGATGATCACCATGGCGGCCTTCGGGGCCGGTATCGCGCTGGCCTTTCTGCACTACGGCTGGAAGAGCCTGCGCGCCAATCCCAGGCTGATGGGCATCATTGCGCAGTCAAAATCAAAATCAAAAAGTGATGAGAGTAGTTAAACCATGCCTGAAACGAGTTATCGTGCCCGCCGCGCGCTGCGCCGCGCGCTTGTCTGGGCGCTGCTGAGCGCCGCCGGCCTGGCGCCGCTTGTGGCGCAGACGCCGGAACAGCAAGAGTTGCTGCGCCAGCGGCCAACCATAGAGGGCGAGGCGGTGGTTGCACCGGGGGAGCGGCTGGCGCTGGCCACCGCCGACAGCCAGTACCCGGTGACCCCGGGTGACGTCTACCTGATTACCTACCTGCGCGGCGGCGAGATCATCACCAGCGAGGTTACCGTAGACAACGACTACAGCATCAACCTGAGCCTGTTCGGCACCATTGACGCCTCCGATACCACCTTTGTGGAGCTGAAGCCGCGTATCCAGCAGATTGTCGAGAACGCCATTCCGCGCAGCCTGCCGTCGGTTTCGATGGTCTCGGTGGGGGTGTTTCGCGTGCGGCTGACCGGCCAGCTGGCCCAGAGCCGCAGCGTAACCGCCTGGGGGCTGTCGCGCCTGTCGGATGTAGTACGTGAGCACCTGGCGCCCTATTCGTCGATCCGCAGCGTTACCGTCATTGCAGCCGACGGAGACCAGTCCAGCTACGACCTGTTCCGCGCGCTCGATCTCGGAGACGAGAGCCAGGACCCGCTGGTACGCCCCGGAGATACGGTGCGGATTGCCGCAGCCGGGCGGGTAGTCTACGTCGGCGGACAGGTCAACCAGCCGGGCCGGCTGGAGTTGGCCGATGATGACTCGCCGGCCGAGATCATCCGCTACGTGCGCGGCGCAACAACCGATGCCGACCTGAGCCGCGTGCGCGTTACGCGCAACGAGGCTCAGAGCGTGCGCACCTACTTTGTGGACATGAGCGGCCAGGGGATCGATTTTGCCCTGCGCGACGGCGACATCGTGATGGTTCCCTCGCGGCTGACCGAGCGCCCGGTGGTCTACGTCGAGGGGCAGCTGACGCTGCCGGCCGCCGAGGACGACGCGCCGGCGGAAGTGCCCGGCTACAACCGCCTGGTGGTGCCAATCGGCATCGGCGAGACGCTCTACGGCGTGCTGGACCGCCTGCGCGGCGGCATCTCGCCGCGCGCCGATTTGACGCGCGCACAGCTGATACGCGCCGGCCGGCCGGTAGAGCTGCCGGTAAGCATCGAAAGCCTGTTCTTCAACTACCGCCCGCAGGACGACGTGGCGCTGCAGCCGCTGGACCGCATCGTGCTGCCGCGCGACCCCAGCACACCGCCGGACGGAGAGCCCAGCGTGCTGATCACCGGCGGCGTCAACGCTCCGGGGCAGTACCCGGTGCTGGCCGGTATGGACGCCTATACCCACATCCGGCTGGCCGGCGGCTTTGACCGCGAGCTCAACAGCGGCGAGCAGTTCCGCGTCTACGACGCCGAGGGCAACCGCAAGCCGGACAACGCGCCAATTTCCGCCGGAGACCATATCGAGGTGCTGCGCAACAACTTTGTCTACAACTTCAACCGCCACTTTCCGATTGTAGCTACCGGCGTTGGCTTTCTGGCCACAATCGTCTTCACCCTGACCCTCTTCGGGCCTTGAGCGCGTACTTGGACAGCAGCCGCAGCGGCCGTACGATGACATGCACGGCGCGCAGCGCGCGCGGCAGCGGCAGCAGCCGCTGCTCGTGCTCGGATGGCGTGAGAACCGCCGCGGCCGCACGCGGCAGGTAGCGCAGACGGTCACGCGGCCGCTCGCGCAACTGCAAGTAGGTGATAAGCTGATTGAGGCCGTCTTCGGGCGGATCGCCGCTGAAGCGCAGCAGATTGTGCGCGCAGCGCCGGGCGCTGCGCGCAACTTGCGGATCCGCGGCCACACGGCGGACCAGATCGGCATTCAGCGGAGCATCCAGCAGCTCGCGCGCCAGCAACAGCCCGGTTGCCAGCAGGCGACGCACGCCGGCACGCTCGGCGCGGCGCCACAGCTGATCCACCGTGGTGCGCTCCAGCGTGTGCGCGCTGCAGAGCGCGATGTCGGCCACCATGCGCAGTTGCTCGTAGCTGTGCTTGGCCCCGTGATGCACGGCCAGCGTGATCAGCTCGTCCGCGGGCGCCAGGACGCGCATAGGACGGCCCAGAAATGTAATCGCCTCCGCCCGACGCCAGATACCGTTCATATCGCAGGCCAGGCCGATCGATCGCGGCACAAAGTCCCAGTGCAGCTCAACGTGCACGCCGCGGCCCGGATGGTCAAAGTTGTACTCGCAGTTGCGCCGCAGCTCGCGCCGTGTTCGGTGCGCGTCCCAGCGCTCCTGGGGCACAAAGCCGTTGGCTTCCAGCAGCGCCGCGGCCGCAGTCACGCTGCCGCGCGGCAGCAGCAGGTCCAGATCCCAGCAGCTGCGCCGCCCCAGGTTGCCATAGACTCTGTGAGCCAGCAACGGCCCCTTGATCGCGATCAGCGGGATGCCGTTGCCGTCCAGCAGGTCAAAAAGCCGTGCCAGCTCGCCGCAGAGGCCCACGGCACGCTGCTGCCCGGCGCGATGCAGCGCAGCAATGCGCCCGGCGGCGGCCGCGGGAACGGCCGCGCCGGCGGCTACGCCTTCCTGCATCAGCCCCAGCGCACCGTGCAGCCCGGCCTGAAAGACAACCGTGTCCCAATCGATATCCGGTCCGTACGCCTGCGGCGCGGCTGCAGGCCGCCGGTCCGCCGCGCAGCCGACCGCCCGCAGCCCGCGCGCCGCAACGTCCAGCATGACGCGTTGCGCGGCGCTGACGCAACGCGCGTCTACAATCACCGCGTTCTCCCCTGAATCTGCTCCAGCTGGGTGCGGTACATGCCGGCGTAGGCGCCGTTGAGGCGATAGAGCTGCTGGTGCGTTCCGTGCTCGATGATACGGCCTCCGCGCATGACGTAGATGCGGTCGGCAATGCGCGCGGCCGCGATGCGGTGGGTCACCAGCAGCACGCTCTTGTCGCGCGCCCACTCGCGCAGCCCGCCCAGCAGCTGTGCCTCGGAGTCAGGGTCCAGGCCGCTGGTGGGCTCATCCAGCACGGCAAGCCGGCAGTCGCGGTAGAAGGTGCGCGCCAGGGCCAGCTTCTTCCACTGCCCGCCGCTGAGCTCGGCGCCCTCCTTCAGAAAGCGCCCA
>REDW01000107.1 GCA_007693325.1 Spirochaetaceae bacterium | reverse complement strand
GTGGTGCCAAAATTGTTGTTTTTTCGCCGGATTTTGCCGCAGGCGCTTGACGACCGGCGGCTATATCACTATTCTCAGCTCTTGTAACGATGAGGTAATACTTTGTATTCCTTTCATCTGTCAGTTCTACGGAGGTTGTATGAAGAGAGCGACGTTACTGGCCATTGCCGCGCTACTGTTGATTGGCGCCGGCGGATGGGCGCGCGGCACCCGCGAGGCTCACGATGGGATTTCGATTGTTGCTACCACCGGCCATATCGGCGACGCGGTAGCCCGCATTGCGCCACAGGCCGATCTGACCGTGTTGATGGGACCGGGTTCTGATCCGCACACCTACTTTCCGTCCACCCGCGAGGTGCAGCGCATTCAGCGCGCCGACCTGGTGCTCTGGTCCGGGCTGGAGCTTGAGATTCAGATGACCGGCGCGCTGCAGGACCTGGGCAACAAGGGGTTTGAGGTAGGGAAAGCTATCCCCGAGCACATGCTGCTGGCCTGGGAGGGCCATCATCACGACCATGATCATGATCACGGTGACAACCTGGCGCACGATCTCGCCCACGCGTGCCGCCACCTTGGAGATGAACCGGTAGCGGTTGATGCGGTAATCAGCGGCACACTGCCCGAAATAGGCGGTGTTCACAGCCGCTTTCAAATATTACTGGCTGCCGGAACGGCCGATAAGGGCCGCCTGGTGTACGAGGCGAGCCGCTCGGCGGACTATCTGTTTGTGCTTGATCGCGATTTGCGCTTGGAGATCTTCGATTCGCACGGACACCAGATTGCCGATGAAATGCACGGTCACGGCCCTGTCGACGGCTGTCCCGCCGGCATCAAGTACTATGTCTTTGAGCTGAGCCACGCTGATTACACGCTGGCATTTTCGCGCGGCGACGGCGGTACGGAGCTGAACATGGTGGTTGAGCGAATCGACCACGATCACGACCACGACCACGGTGACCATCACGCTCACGATGATGATCACGATCACGGTGAGTACGATCCGCACATCTGGCACGACCTCGATATCTGGACCGTCGCGGTTGAAGCGATCGCTGAGCGGATTGGCGAGCTGGATCCGGCCAACCGCGACGTGTATCGCCGCAACGCAGCAGACTACGTTGCCGAGCTGCGAGATCTGAAGGCGTGGGCCACGCGGCGCTTCGATGAGGTACCGCCCCAACAGCGCGTGCTGGTTACCAGTCACGACGCGTTTGGTTATCTGGCGCGAGCATATGGGTGGCACGCGCGCGGTATTCTGGGGATCAGCACCGAAGACGAGGCCGGGGTACGCGATATTCAGGAACTGTCGCGCTTTGTCACTGAACGTAACGTGCGTGCTATCTTTTTCGAGACCGCGGTCGATCAACGCGCCAGCCGTGCGTTGCAGGAGGCGGTGCAGGCGCGCGGCGGTTCGGTGGTGATATCGCAGGATCCGCTGTATTCCGATGCGCTCGGTGAGAATGAACCGGTGGATACCTTCATCGGAGCCTATCAGCATAACGTCAATACAATTGTCGACGCTATCCTTGGCAACCGCTGATCGATTGGGCTACTATACTATGCGGCTATTGGAATCTCGGGTGGCCTTGCGGCCACCCGAGGTCGTTACAAGCCGTTGCAGACAATGACACCAGGCGACGTTCTCAGCATGCTGATTTTTGATCACACCTTGCGCACCGTCAGTATCGGTAGCGGCCTGGTGGGCGTGGTTGCCGGAGCCCTCGGCTGCTTTGCCTACCTGCGCAAGCAGGGCATGATGGGAGCGATTGTGGCGCACTCTTCGCTGTTCGGTATCACGGTTGCTTTCCTGATCGGCTCAGCCGCCGGTGGTGCCGCGCTAGCCGAGCGCCTGATTCTGCCGGGTGCGCTTGTCGGTGGGACACTCTGCATGGCGTTTGTCAGCCTGGTGGTGCACACCACGCGGATCAAGACCGATACCGCCATGGGTGTCTCGGTGGCGCTCTTCTTTGGTACGGGCATCGCTCTGCTGCGCATGATTCAGTCTATGTCGCTGCCGGGGCACCGCGTACTGCGCGACTACCTGTTTGGCCAGGCGGCCACTATGACCCGCGTCGACCTGCAAACCATCGCACTGTTTTCCGGCATAGCAGTGGTAGTGCTGCTGGTGAGCTGGAAAGAGTTCAAACTGCACACGTTTGATCCCGGTTTTGCCGCCAGCATCGGCTACCCGATGCACCGCATGGATCAGGTTCTGCTGGCGGTAATCGTGCTGGCGATCGTGATCGGTTTGCGTACCGTCGGCGTGATCCTGATGGTGTCGCTGCTGGTCTGTCCGGCAGCCGCTGCGCGCCAATGGACCAAGCGCCTCAGCCACATGGCGCTTCTGGCGAGTTTCTTCGGACTGCTCTCGGGCGTGCTGGGAGCGGTGCTGAGCGCAGTGGTGAGCAACCTTCCCACCGGGCCGGTGATCTCACTCACCGCAACGATGATTGTCCTGATCTCGCTTGTGATTGCCCCACGGCGCGGTGTGGTTGCACGTTCGCTGCAGCGCAGCGTCAACCGGCGTCGGTTTGCGCAGCTGCTGACCGCCGAGCAGGCAACGTCAGCGGACCACAGGAGCCGATCATGAGCCTGGTGCTCTCGATCATACTGATAGCGGTTACCACTGCTGTGGCGTGCTCGATTGTGGGAGTCTTCCTTGTATTGCGCCGTATGTCGATGGTGGCCGAGGGAGTCAGCCACTCGATACTTCCGGGGCTGGTGATGGCGCTGGTGCTGGGCGCGGCGCTGCGCACGCCGGTTGCGGTGCTGGGTCCGGCGCTGCTGGGACTGTTTCTGGTGTTGAGTGTTGAAGCCTTGAACCGTACGCGGCTCTTTGCCGGCGACGCGCCGCTGGGGGTGGTCTTTCCGGCGCTGTTCAGCGTGGGGGTCATCATCATCAGCCGGCGCTATGCGTCGGTCCCGCTGAGTGAGAGCAGTGTTCTGACCGGGGACATCAACTACGCTGCACTGTCGCAGCTGCAGATTGGCGCTGCAGAAATCGGACCACGCTCGCTCTACGTGATGCTGGTTATCCTGCTGCTCAACCTGGGGTTTGTGGTAGCACTGTTCAAGGAGCTCAAAGTTACCACTTTTGATCCGGGGCTGGCCGCCGCGGTCGGGATACGCCCCGAACTGGTGCACTACCCGTTCATGGCCATAGTTTCGATCACCATTGTGGGCGCGTTTGAAGCAGTGGGGGCTGTACTCGTGATCGCCTTGCTGACCGCGCCGGCAGCCGCCGCATACCTGTTGAGCAGACGCCTGGAGACTATGCTGCTGCTGAGTGCCGGCTTTGCGGCGTTTAGCGCCGTGAGCGGTTTCTGGATAGCGTACGCGCTTGACTCTGCAACCTCGGGGATGACCGCGGCGATAGCGGGCGTGGTGTTTGTGCTGGCGTTGGGGTTTGCACCGCGCCGCGGCCTGCTGGCCAAGGCGCGGATCCGCAAGCGGCGCGTGCTGGCGTTTGCGGAACGGCTGCTGGTGATGCACCTGATACACCATGCCGACGGCGATCGAGCTACGCCAGCCTGTACGCCCGAGGGAGTGATGCGACACATCAATTGGGATCCCGCGTTGACCGGCAGCGTGATACATCGCGCGGTTGCCAACGGTCTGGTGCGCGAGCACCACGGTGTCCTTCTGCCGAGTGACCAGGGCCGCGAACTATGCCGCGAAGCGATGCTCTGGGGCGAAGATGCCTGCGAGTGCGGTGACGACAGCGAAGCAGACGTGAGCGATTTCAATGAATGATACAACAACAATTGCAGTGCGTATTACCGACCTCACCGTGGCCTACGAAGAGACACCGGTGCTCTGGGATATCGACATGGAGGTGCCCGGAGGTTCGATTATGGGGATTGTGGGGCCCAATGGCGCCGGTAAGAGCACTCTGATCAAGGCGATCATGGGAATTGTGCCGGCCGCCGGCGGCGAGATCCGCATCTTCGACCGCACCTTTCGCGAACAGCGCCGTCGAGTTGGTTACGTGCCGCAGCGTACCAGCGTTGACTGGGATTTTCCTACTACCGTGCTCGACGTGGTGCTGATGGGAACCTACGGATCGCTGGGGTGGTTTCGCCGGCCGGGAAAGCAGCAGCTTGATGCCGCGTGGCAGGCGATTGAGCGCGTCTCCATGACCGAGTACGCCGGGAGGCAGATCAGCGAACTCTCCGGCGGTCAGCAGCAGCGCACCTTCCTGGCGCGCGCGCTGGTACAGAACGCCGATATCTATCTGATGGATGAACCCTTCCAGGGCGTGGACGCGCGCACCGAGCGTGCGATTGTACAGATCCTGCGCCAGATGCGGCAGCAGGGCAGAACGCTGCTCATTGTGCATCACGACCTTCAGACCGTGGAGGAGTACTTCGACCTGGTAGCAATGCTCAATGTGCGCATCGTTGCCTGCGGACCGGTAGAAGCGGTGTTTGGTGAAGAGAACCTGCGCAGGACCTACGGCGGGCGCGTGGAAACCTTCAGCAGTGGTAGAATAAAATAGTAAGCTTTGTTGGTATTTCTACTCGCCTGGTGGTATATTCTGGTCGTGCGCTACTGCCGGGCGTTGCCCGGTAGCGGGTGTGTGGATATGTATAGCCCTTCGGTCTGAAAGATCCGTTGGTCGTCGCTGCTACGCCTCCTCTCAGTGACGACCGTTTTCGCGTTTTCTGTGGCGCGGTATTTGGTTGGTTGGCACGGGCTTCAGACCGGGGGCTGCTTTTCTTTGGCCTTCAGCGCAGTGTCACATCATTTTCATGGTACCCTTATACAGGCTGATGTCCAGTACCACAATTGCGGCGCCTTCGCGCGTGTCCAGGTCTCCGGTGACGCTCTCGATACTCTCGACAATCTTATGCACGTGACGCTCGGGGACCAGAGCCAGAATGGTTTTGGCAAAGTTCTTGCGCTCCTGCATGAAGCCGATGAACTCGGCGAAGATCGGCACGTTGGAGATGTAGCGTCCCATCCCGGTGGCATCAAGAATACTGGCGCCTTCAACGCCCAGCTCCACCAGCACTTCGAGGATCTCGTGCAGGTGCTCTTCAACGTACAGGCTGATGAGCATCAGCTTCATAACTTCGCGCTGCTGCCCCTGGCCGGCGGGAAGAGGTTCTCCGATGTTGCGCACCAGCGACTCGATCATTGCTTCCACCGAGCGCGCTGAGATCAGCTCCCGCTTGAGTCCGGTGTGCGCCACCAGCCGCGAGATTGTAGCCAAAGTCCGCAGGTGCTGGTTGACCTGCTCCGGCGGTCCCAGAATCACAAAGAAGAGCCGCACCTTCTTCTTGTCCAGGGCATCGAAGGCCACCCCACGCGGCGCCACCGCAACAAAGACCACAAAGCGCGTCAGCCCTTCGAGGCGCGCGTGCGGCAACGCCACCTCGTTGCCAAATCCGGTAGTTCCCTGGCTCTCGCGCCTGGCCAGTACACCGTAAATGGTCTGCTGCGGAATACCCGCGCAGGCCGGACTCCTGGCAGCCAGCGCCGCCAGCGCGTTCAGCGCCTCGTCCTTGCTCCTGGCAACCAGCTTACTTGTGCAGCACTCGGGTGCCAGAGTGTCTTGAATCTCCATTAGACCTCCATCCGGTTACCTTTGACCATTGCCAGCCGCGACAGCGGTGGCCCGACTATCTCGTTGACTAAGACCGCAAACAGAACGATGCTCACCGCGGTTGACGTCGCGTGCTGCAACTCAACCGCCGCCCCTTCGGACAGCAGGTGCAGCAGCAGGACCAATCCCAGTGCCACACCGGCCTGCGGAAACAGCGATATACCCAGGTAGCGCCCAATCGGCTGCTCGATCTGTTTCAAACGTGCCGCCGCACGCGTACCGAAGTACTTGCCGAACCAGCGGGCTATCACGAAGCTTCCGCCCAGCAGCAGCAGCAGCGGCTGGGCGAACATCGACGGGTCGAGCCTGGTTCCGGCGATGACAAAGAACAAGGCGTATATCGGGGGGGGCAACGGTTCGAGTGCGCGAAAGACGCGCGCATTGCGCGCTGAGGCGTTGGCAACGGTAGCGCCGGCGGCGATGTTCAGCAGCAGCGGTGAAAGCCTTAAACCCGTTGCCACAGCGGTTCCAAGAAACGCGAAACCGAGGGTGACTATCAGTACCTCACCGGAGATCTCCTGCCGGCGTACAATCAGGTGGATCCCCATTCCGGCGCAGACGCCCAGCAGCAGCGAGAGTAACAGGTTCCCGAGGGTCGATAAGACCAGGGCTGCCGCCGAGACGCCCGCTCCGGCGGCGGTGGCAGCCGGCAGGAAGGCCAGCAGGATGCTGAACAACACAATTGCCGCGGCGTCACCAAGCGCAACGGTGCCGAAGAGATAGTCAACGTAGCTGCCGCGCGCGCGCAGGGAGTGTACAATCATCACGGTGGCAGCCGGTGACGTAGAGCCGGCTACCGCTCCAAGCAGAAGGGCGAACGGCAGCGTGATTCCCAAGAGCAGCATCACCAGCGTTACCGCTGCAAAGCTCAGCCCGATCTGGCTGCCGGTAATCCAGCCGACCTGGCGTCCGACGCGCCGCAGTTTGGGCAGGTAGAACTCGGCACCGATGGTAAAACAGATCAGCCCCAGCGCTACCTCGGCGATAATCAGCAGCTCTATCGCCGCTTCTCGCGATACGATCCCGCTTACGTGCCTGCTCATCAGGAGCCCCGCGCCGATGAAGCCGGTAATCTCGGGTAACCCGACACGCTCTACAGCGCGGCCGAGCATGTAGCCCAGCAGCAGCATCGCTCCCACTGCAAACAGCGGGTGCACATTCAGAAAATCGACAATCGCGTGGAAGCTGGATAAGCCGCCGGCACCGTTCATAGCGTGATACTCTTAGCACGTCGGCGGCGGTAGGGACAATGGAGTGGAAAGCACTTTTGCAGGAAGCTCGGCAGCAAGAAAAGGTGGTGCCGTGACGGGAAGACGCCCGCTGCCCGCCACGACGCCGGCAAGAACGCAGAAGATGCCTCAGCTGGAGGCGAGAAACCCGGGTGCAGGACGGAGAAACCGCACCCGGTCGCCCACTCACTTAGACTCTGTGCCGTTTAAGCATACTGCATTTCGCTGTTTTAATCTGCAAAATCGGCAACATTTTGAACCTTTTTTTCCCATCGCCAGTGGGCAGCAATTGCGTCGAGCGGCGCGTCATCACCGGCGCCGTCCCCAGGCTTCGTGGCAGTTAGCATCAATTGAGCTGTTTGATTGACTTTGTGACTCTCCCGCTCTACATTCGAACTGATGGACCTTCATAATACCGTAGAAGCTGTTGAGCGTGGCGTTGCCGAGCTTATCGAGAATATACAGTCGGTGATTTCGATAGATCGGCGCAAGCTGGAGCATCTGCTGGCGGCGCATATCGCCGGAGGGCACGTGCTGCTGGCCGATTCGCACGGGGTTGGCAAGACATCGCTTGCCAAGGCGCTGGCGGGTTCCATCTCGTGGGACGGCAACCACCAGCGCGGTCAGGCCGGGGCCGGATCGCCGGCGATGGATGATTTCAGCCGTATTCAGTGCACCGTGGATCTGCTGCCGCAGGACATTCTGGGGTATAACCGCATTCACGGGACATCGCACGACCTGGTGTTCAACAAGGGCCCCATTTTTGCTCACTTTGTACTGTGCGACGAGATCAATCTTCTGACTCCCAAGACCCAGGGAAGCTTCTTCCAGGCAATGGAAGAGCAGACGGTTACCGTGGAAGGCAAGACCTTCGACCTGCAGAACCCGTTTTTCATCATTGCCACCATGAACCTCAAGGGAGCGCACCTGTTTCCGCTGCCGGCGCCGCAACTGGACCGTTTCATGGTGCAGCTGTCGATGGGATATCCCGATGAGCGCCACGAAGCCGGTATCGTCCAGCGTCACGGGCGTGAAGACGCCTGGGCCGGTTTTGCGCCGGTTGTGCCGTATCAGCAGTTGCTGCAGTGGAAGTCAATGGTAGACGAAGTCTCGATTCACCCGGAGGTGGTAACCTATATCGTTGCCTGTGTACGCCGCAGCCGCGAGCACGAAGACGTGGCGGTGGGCGCCAGTCCGCGAACCGGGGTCAAGCTTTCGCGCATGAGCCGCGCCCTGGCGATGATCCGGGGGGCCGACTTTGTGACCGTTGACCTGGTCAAAGAGATTATGCCGGCTGCGGTGACTCACCGCCTGGTGATGAAGAACTCCGCGCAGCCGGCATCCACCGTGATCGAAGAGATACTGGAGACTGTCCCGGTTGAAGTGGCTCGCTGACGCCTGGCGCAAGATTATCGTCTACTACCCGCTTACCCTGCCCGGGAGTGCACTGTGCGCGCTTTCGATCTACCTTTTCGCGCGCAGCGCGGCCATGCGCGAGCCGGTCGGGTTGTTTCTGAGTAGCGTAATCCTGCTGCTGCTTCTACTGCTGGCTCTCCTGGCGCGGCTGCAGGCGGCCCGTTTCACGGCGCGGCGGATCGAGTGGCACAGTTCGGTTCCGCTCTACTCGCGGTTCAACCGGCAACAGCAGCGCATTGAGATAGAAGGCGCGCGCAGCTGGTGGTTCTACCGCATGCACGCGGTATTGCGCGGGCGCCTGGTTTGCTCGGCGCACAGTTCGTTCTCGTTGTACAAGGACGCTGCGGCAACCAGCGGCGACCATTTCCCTGTGCCGCTCTATCTGCCGTTCAGCGGTGTACTGCACTGCCGCTGTAGTTTTCTGGTACGCGACCTGTTTGGCCTGGTGCGCGCCGGATTTGGCCCGCGCTTCTCACGCGCTATTCCGATACGCCCGCCGATTCTGACTCAGCAGGATTTGCCGGCTGTCTATGCCGCCGGCGGTGAGCGCGAGACCAGCCGCACCGCGAGTCCTGAGGAGCAGCGCTACTACATGCGCGAGTACGTGCCCGGGGACCGCTTCCGCGATATCAACTGGAAGGCTTCATCGCGCATATCAGAGATCTACACCCGCATCTCACCGCTGACGCAGGACCAGACCCAGGTGATAACCGTCTATCTGCGCCACTTCCGGCCGCCGGGGGGGCGCGCTGCAGAGAGCCTGGAGTCCCTGGTGCATCTCGATTTTGTCAAAGGCTGGGCGCTGGCGTTCATGCGGCAGGTCAAGCGACTGCAGGACAGTTATCAGTTTCGGCTGGTAACCGCCGATGGCGAGCGGCTGCTGGAAAGCGAATCAGACATCGACGAAGCCGGCCCGGAGATAGGAACGCTGGGGTTTGTTCCCGAGCCGCCGGGGCTGTTCCATGACCCCAAGGATCGCCTGGTTGTGGTGTTTACCACACCCTACGACAGCGAGCTGCCGGCGTTTCTGCAGCGTCGTCCGCAGGTGCAGGCGCATCTGTTCTGTACCGAAGTCTGTACCGAACTGCAACAGACCGATGCTGCAGCGGTGACGGTAGTGGACCTCGGCTACGCCATGGTTCCTGGCGCCCTGCCGCGGCGCTGGATGAGGCTGCGGGATAAGCCCAGGCCAATGGTGGCAATTGAAGAGAATCAAACCTGGACCGTAGTGGATCGACAGCAGCTCGCGGTTGATCTGTTTGGCCCGATCCCCACGAGGAGAGCATCATGACGCTGTTATTCTGGTCGCGACTGCTACTCTACACCATAGCGTTTGCTGCGCCGGCGCTGCACCCGGCGGTTGTCATATCGTACGACTTTCGTACCGCGCTGATCTGGTTTGCACTGGTGCCGCTCGAGATGGCAATTGCCTATTTCCTGGCGCCGCCGCGCATGAGGCCCGGACGCTGGTTGATCACTGCGCTGGTAGTTCTGCTGGGGTTTGCTGCAGCGGTCTCCGGGTTTGACTCATCATTCTGGATGGCACTGTTTGCCGGTGCGGCGGGCTTTGTGCTCACAGTACTGGTGTTCCATATTGGCGCGCGGGCGCGCTGGGCCTTTGCACTGGAGCAGTTCTTCCTGGCGTTCATCTACTACCGGCTGCTGGTTTTCTCGCGCGCCTCCGAAGAGATCTTCGCCGAGAGCGCGGTGGCCAGCGGGTTGCTCTTTGCGTTGCTGGTAGCGGCGTTCCTGATCCACGGGCTGGTACTGTATGCCGCATCGCGACGTTCTGCCTTTGCGGCCTCCACCGCTGAAGAGCCGAGCCACCGCCGCAGCGCCACTGAGCGCGCACGCGGCCGCGTCGGGCGCGAGGCAATCGCGTTTCTGGCGGTGGTGCTGCCGCTGCTGCTTCTGCTGGCGTTTGTGGTCCCGGCCGGCTTTCTGGAGCACAACCCGGTGGTCAACCTGCTCAACCGGCCGGCGGACTCAAGACCGGTCCCGATGGACCAGTGGAGCGACGGTCTGCCTAACGGCAGCCTGCGCGGGCAGGGACTAAACGGATTGGGCGAGGGGGACAACGGAGACAACGGTGACCTGGCAGACCATCCCGGAGGAGGGCTGGAGGGGGTCCCGGCAGACCAGTGGGGCGCCGTGGGGACAAACGGCGACGGGCCGACCGAGCAGCGCGCGGTGATGGTGGTAGCCGGATCGCGCGATCCGATATACGCTGCAGATTCATACTATGACCGCTTTGACGCCAGGCGTGGTTTCCAGCGCGCCGTTGATGAACCGCTCAATGATCTGACAACCATGCGGCTGATCGGTACCTGGCGCAACCGCAGCCGCAGCGCGGAGCGCGCGCGGCAGCTCGAGGATATCCGCTTCTTTTCCACCATCCCTGACCGCGTGCTGCAGTACCGGCCCTACGCGGTTGAGCCGACCGTCTATCGATCAAACTACTACCCGTTCAGCTATCATTACGCCTCGCAGTCGCAGATGAGTACCCCGTCCTCGGCCGAGCTTGCCCGTGCGCGCGGACTTTTTGACCGTGATCAACAACGGCTGCAGGACTATCTGCAGATCGAGTTGTACGATTCGGACCGCGAGGTCTTCCAGGCGCACCTTGACCAGCGTGTGCCGGCCGATGCCGGTCATTTCCAGACCATCGATGCCATCCTGCGCAGCTTTTCCGATTTTCAGTACAAGGCCGGCTACGATGACAATGTCTCTACCGCGCACATGGTACGCTTCATGGACCGGACACGCACCGGCGACTGCGTCGAGTTCTCCAACAGCGCGGCCATATTGGGCCGCATGGCCGGGATACCGTCGCGGGTGGTGACCGGCTACCTGGCATCGCGTCAGCTGCAGACAATGTCGCACATGCAGGGCCTGTGGGTGCTGCAGCAGCAGATCGATGAACTCCAGGAGTACTCGCTGCGCGACCTCTACCTGGTGACTACATCGCACCGGCACTCGTGGGTGCAGTACTACGTTCCCGGTTACGGCTGGATTGACTTTGAACCTACCGCTCACGCAATTCCGCCGGCGCCCGGTGACGATCCCAATGAGCTCAAAGTGGTGATTCCGATGCTCGATCCGCGCAGCGACCGCATGGCCGGTTTTGTCTTTCCGTGGCGCGAGGCCGGGATCCTGCTGCTGGGGCTGGCCGCGCTGACGCTGCTGGGACTCTACGCGTATCGCTACGCCAGAGAGAGCTATCTGGTGGCGCTGGCACATCGCCGCGGCTACCGCGGCGCGCGCGCGCTGTACACCGCAATGCTGATGAAGCTGGCCGCCGCCGGCTACGAGATCAAAGCGCCGTCGCAGACCGCGTTGGAGTACGCCGAGCGCTACGACGAGCTGCAGCGCTTTGCCGCTGACTACACGCGTCTGCGCTACCGCGATCACGCAGCGGAGGACGAACGCGGTTCGATGTGGCAGGCGATCCTGCGGAGCTACCGCGAGGTAATCCAGGCCAGCCGCACAGGCGGCCTGCGTGGGCTGCTGCGCCGCATATTCAGCCTGCGTGGTCTGCGCTACTAGGAGTTGGCTATGAAGCGATTATGCGCCGGTCACAGTCCGTCTATAGCCCCCCGCGCGGCGGGACGCTGCGCGGCAGCCGTGCTGCTGGTGCTCGGTGTGCTGCTGTTTGCCGGCTGCGGGCTGCGCGATGACTGGGTGGCGTTTCGCGGTGAGGGTGGCCGCGGGCACACCTCCAATCCTATGCCGCCGCCGCTGGGTATCCGCTGGAAGCTGCAGCTGCAGAGCGAGCAGATGCGTGCGTTTGCCTTCAACAACCTTGTCATCAAGGACAACGTGATGTACTTCGGCTCAACCGACGGTAACTTCTACGCCATGGACATCGAGACCGGCTACATGCGCTGGGTGTTCAAGACCGGCGCACCGGTAAACTCTATTCCGTACGCCGATGACCGCAACGTCTACTTCGGCTCCAACGACGGTCACGCCTACGCTGTCTCCAAGCAGGACGGCAGCGAGCTGTGGCGCTACCAGACCGGCCGCACGGTACAGTCTACGGTGCTGCGGCACGATGATCTGGTGATCTTCTCCAGCGACGGCGGTGGAACGCACTTCCTCAACCTGGAGGGCGAGCTGGTGCACGAGATTGCCAATCCCATCTGGCACCGCGACTCGTTCCAGATATTCGACGACGTGATGTACTTTGCGCGCGGCCCGATCAGCAATCCGCGTACCCTGGGAGCCTACGACCTCAACACCCGTGACTATCACTGGCTGCTGCCCGACGAGATAATGGACGCCACCTGGTACTCCTTTCCGGCGGTTACCGATCAGCGGGTCTTCATGGCCACCAGCCGCAGCCGTGGCGACTACTGGGAGTACCGCCACTACGCCCTGAACCGCCGCAGCGGCGAGATAGAGTGGGTGCACCGCGCCGAGTCCCGCTGGGGTGCTGACCGGCCGCGCAACCCGTTTCTGGAATTCCGGGACAACCTCAACATCCTGGACTTCCAGGCGCCGGCGGTGTGGCGCAATAACGTGATTGTTACCGGCGGTGACAACGTGGTGCGCGCGCTGGACGCGCGCAGCGGAGAGCAGGTCTGGCAGCGCGAGTTCTCGCGGCGCACCAGCAGCGCGCCGACTATTGCCGGTGACCGCATCTACGTGGGGTTGCGCGGTGAAGACGTCTCCGCTGATCCTCAGCAGCAGATGCCCGGATTCGGTGCGTGGACGGCTTCCGTGGAACGCGAGATCGATCCGCGCCCGCCGCGGCTGGTAGCGCTGTCGGCGCGCAACGGGCGCGTGATCTGGGAGCTGGAGATCGAGGGCGCAATTCTGAGCCCGCCGGTGATCGCCGGCCGCTGGGTAGTCTTTGGCACAGACCGCAACTTTGTCTACGTGCTGGAACGGGTGGTGGGCTGATCCGTAGTTGACCGCGGTTGCGGCTTGCACTACTCTGGGCTGCTGTGAGCACCACGGAGTTCCGGCTGCGCGCTTTCATTCTCCCGTTCTACGTGCCGGCCCTGCTGTGGTCTGCAGGCGCCGGAGTCATTCTTCCTATTCTACCGCTGCACATTCGCGCACTCGGCGCCGGACTGTCAGAGACCGGGATCATCATGGCGATGTTTGCCCTGGGATCGCTGCTGGGCAATATCCCCGGCGGTATGCTGATTGGCCGTTTTGGCAAGAAGCGCGCCATGCTGGGCGCGGTTAGCGTGGAGGCGCTATTGGCGCTGGCTGCCGCCCTCATCCGGCGGCCGTGGATGATGGCCCCGATTCTGTTTGGACTGGGGGCGGTACATACGCTGTTCTTCCTGGCGCGCCTGGCGTACTTCCGCGAACTGGTTCCCGGCCGGCGTCGCGGCCGGGCGCTTTCGCTGCTGGGCGGCGAGACGCGCATGGGCTCGTCCATCGGGCCGGTGATGGGCGGCTTTGTAGCCGACTGGCTGGGCTTCCGCGCAACCTTTGTGCTGTTCGGTATCTTCAGCGCCGCGGTGCTGGCGTTGGCAGGCGGATTTGTGCCCGATGACAGCCACCAGCCGCGCGACGGATCCCCGCAGTGGCAGCGTAACTCGCTGCGGCGCTCGTTTGAGCTGCTGCGCCAACAGCGGCGCGTGTTCCTGACCGCCGGCTCTGCGGTGCTGGCGCTGAAGCTGATCCGCGAGGCGCGCAAGGTGGTCTTCCCGTTGTGGGGTGATCTGATAGGCATGACAGCATCCGGCATCGGACTGCTGTTTGGTGTGGCCTACCTGGTGGAACTGGCGCTGTTCTATCCGGCCGGCTGGATAATGGACCGCTGGGGGCGCAAGAACACCGCCATACCGTGCATGCTGATCTTTTCTATGGGTTTTCTGCTGCTGCCGCTGGCCGGCACCCCGGCGCTGTTTGTACTGCTGGCGGTGGTGGTGGCCGTTGGCAACGGTATTGGCGCCGGCATCAATATGACCCTGAGTACAGACATGGCGCCCCACGGCCGAGTGGTGGAGTTCCTGGCGCTGTGGCGCACCGTAACCGACGCCGGTGGCGCCGCCAGCCCGGTGCTGGTGGGATTTGCCGCAGCCGGTCTCGGCCTGGCTGCCGCCGCTCCAGTGGTGGCAGCCGTTGGCTTTGCCGGAGCGGCGGTGATGGCGTTGGCGGTCAAAGAGACGCTGCAGCGCGGTTGAGGGCGGCGCTGAAATTGAAGCTGCAATTGAAGCAGCGGTTCGATTTGCCCCGTTAGAAGGAGTATGCGAAGCAGATTCCTGCGCTATGCGCTGTCATGGGTGGTGCTGCCGGGCGTTTTCCTGTTCAGCTGCCGGCCGGCCGATCCGGGACTGGTTGACGCGGAGGTGGCGCGTATTCTGGCGCACTATTCCGCTGAGTCCGTCTACGATGCACTGCTGGAACTGACACAACGTGCGCCCGCCAACGGCTGCGTAGCGCTGCATCTGGGCCGCAGCGCATTGCAGCAGAACCATAGCCGGCGCGCAGAAATCCACCTGCAGCACGCCGCAGAGGCCGGCATCGGCGCCGACTGTCCCGGCGGCCCGGCTTTGCTCGATCAGTCTGCCGGCGAGGCCGCGCTGGCGCAGGGTGCCTACGCTGCCGCGCTGCGCTACGCAGATGCCGCGATCAGAAACGGCGCCCGGGACAGCGCGCTGCTGCTCAAGGCGCGTGCCAGCGTGGGCCTGCAGCAGTTTGACGGCGCGGTGGAAAGCTATCGTGCGTTGCTGCCCCAAATCCCGCCGCAGGATTGGGATGCCTACGTTGGCGCGCTGGTATCCACTGGAGATCTGCTTGCAGCGGTTGCCGTGCTGGGGCAGCGGCGGCTGAGATTTGGCTACCTTCCGGGCCAGGGCACGACCGAGTCGTGGTTGTACCAGCAGCTCGGTGAAGAGGCATTGTCGGTGGCCGCGGCGCTGCTGGAGATCGAATACCTGCGCTATCACCGCTTGATGCCCGATGAGGTGGTCCAGCAGAACCTCGGGCGGCTGCGCGCCGTTGTTGAAGATCCTGCCGCGCTGCAATTGCTGGAAGCGTTCGGCCTGTTTGTTGACCAGCGCTGGGACCAGGCCGCCTCCCGCTTGCTCGCTATTCAGCCCCGGCTCGAGCACATCCTTGTTGACTACGCCATGGCGGTAGCGCTCCTGCGCTCCGGCCGCGGTGAGCAGGATCAACTGTGGGCGTACACCGCGCTGGAGCCTGCGTTCATCGTTTTTCAGGCGTACTACTATCACCTCTGGATGATTCTCAGCGCGGCAGCCGAGGGGTACTCGCTGCTGACGGCGCGTGAACTGCTGGAGCACACCATTCTGCTGTCACCGGGATCAGCAGCGGCCCAGCAAAGCCGGCGTGAACTCGGCCGCCTTCTGGGGCTTACGGCTGAACAGGCAGAACTATTGCTTCTGGGGCAGGAGCTGGATGCACTGGCGCAACGGGCAGTGCACTACGGTGATCCGCAACTGCTGGATGCAGTCATCGAATCACTGCAACTGCCGCAGTCGGTCTACACGGTGGCAGCAACGCTGACGCTGACACGCCTGGCCGGCTATCCGGTAGTGCGGGATTACCTTGCCGCAGCCGCTACCGAGCTTGATGATCCAACGGCGGGGGTGCTGCGGCACGCACTGGGAAGTAGAGACTGAGGACCGGCAGCAGCACCAGCGTGGCGGCCAGGGAGGCCAGAACCCCGGCGGTCAGCGTCAGAGACAACAGCGACAGCACACTGGTGTGACGGGAACCCAGCAGCAGTGGTGAAACCGCAACCAGCGTAGTAATCGCCGCCATGCCCAGCGGCCGAAAGGCAGCACCGACAGCCGCAGCCAGTTGATCCAGACTCCGGCATTGCCGGGATCCTGCCGTACTGTGCTGCAGCTGATCAAACACTACAATCGAATTGTTGACCGATACGCCTGAACACAGAATCATTCCCGCGAATACCGGCAGATTAAGCTGCTGCCGCAGCGCGGCCAGCGCCAGCATGGGTACCGCCAGCACCAGCGGAATCTGCAGCATTGTCAGGACCACTTTAGCCGCAGACTCCCAGTGTACCGTCAGCACGGCCGCTACCAGGGCAACCGCCAGCACTACGCCAACCAGATAGCTGCGATGCAGCTGCAGCCGCTGGTACTCGTGCGGTGCTACCTCAACGGTGTAGGGGAGAGGCAACGGTTGCTGATTTACGATGCGCTGCAACTGCTGCAGGGTCCGCGTCCGGTTCTGGGTTACCACGGTCATACGGGCGCCGCGTGCCCGCTTGATCCTGGTTATGGCAGACGGCTGCGGCAGCGATTCAAGGTCGACAAGCTCCGCGGTGGCTATGCTGCGAGTCTGCCCGAACAGCGGGACGCGCATCAGTTGTTCAATTGACCCGTGGCGCACACTGTTGCTGCCGGCAACCACGTCAACTTCGCGGCCGTTACTGTGCCACTTGGTTACCACCTGCCGCCCTATCATCCAGCGTATCTCGGTCAGAATCCGTTGCGGGTCAACCCCCAGCTGAGCTGCGGACTTCAAATTGATGCGTAACAGATGAGCCGCGATTCCATCCCTGAAATGCAATACCACCTGATCGTGGTCGATCTGTTCGGCAAACGAGCGCGCCAGTCTGTTCAGGATCTGCTGGTTTTGGCGCAGCGACGGTCCTCGCGCGATGATTTCTATAGAGCGCGCCGGGTTGTGCTGCAGCTCTTCCTCCACGTAGCTGAAGCTGTGCTCGATGTCACTTGATGCCTGCTGTAGAGCGTCGCGAATGTGCCTTCGATCGGCACGCTGGTGCAACTTCAACAGTAGCCGCGCTCGTTCCGCGGTGTAGTCCGCGTAAACCTGCTGCACACCCGCAAGCTGAGCCGCGGCGCTCTCGAGCGGCTGCGCCCGGCTCTGCACAACTTCAGCGCGTGTTGCCGCGGAGAACTGCAGTGTGAACGTCATGAGCGATTCATCGAGTTCGGGAAACGCCGTCATGGCGTAGCCGGCTCGTATTCCGGCAAGCGTGATCAGAAGCGATCCGGCAAGCACCAGCCTGCGGTGGCGGCAGCAGCGGCGGATAACCGCGTCCACCAGGCGTTCGGAATTGAACCGCCCGCGACGCCGAGCTCGATCCGACCGACAAGGCGTACCGGCGGCCGGTAGCGGCGAACGCAGCAGTGCCGGAAGCAGCAACAGAATGAAGAGTAGCGCCCCCGACAGCGAGGCGCTGATCACAAGCGCCAACCCCGCGTACTGCTCTACAACCGCCGGTGCCGCAAACATAAGCGGCGCAAACACAACGATGGTGGTCAGCGAAGCGCAGATAATCGGGCGTGCTGCGCGGCTTACCGCCAGCGTTACATCGCCCCGGTTGCCGCGAAGCGCCGTCAGAAAGACTACCGCGTTATCGATAACCAGTCCGGCTGCAAGCGCGATGCCCGCCACGGTCACCGCCGTCAGCTTGACGCTCAGCGCTGCGAGTGCGGCAACGGCAACAAGTGCGGCAAAGACAACCGTAGACGCGGCTATTGCCGCTTGCCGCCACGAGCGCTCGCAGATGGCGGTCAGCGCAAGAACGCCCAGGATCCCCAGCGCCATCGTCAGCAACGCCGCTCGAAGTTGCTGTTCAGCCTCGCGGGCACGATCCAGCAGTATCTCGATGTCACCGTGCGACGCCGACACGGCACGCAGCCGTCTGCCGACCTCGATGCTGTTGGCATTGCCGGCAGCGTATATGTAGGCCAGCGCACGCTCCTGGCCGTGTGCTCGCCCAATGGATGTACGTTCGGCGTGTGACTGCTGCACCGTGGCGATGTCGGCAACGGTCAATCCGCGGGCCAGCGGAATACGCGCAAACTCGTGCGGGCCCGCCAGGCGCGAGTCCACTACGGCTGCCGGCCGGCCGAAAGCGTTGGTTGCGGCAACAATGTGAGTGCGCGACACACTGTGCGCCACCTCGGTCATGCCGCCGCTGAGTTGATAGGGAAGTGCTGCAGCATCGAAGTCGATCTCGATAACCGGCTGAGGTGCGCCGCTGATCTCTACTCGGCCTACCCCTTCAACCGGCTCGAACAGCTCACGTACCAGGTGCTCGTTGGTGATCGGCAACGCGGCGATGAAAAGCGGGCGTGAATCGAGGTCACCGCGGCTGATGATCGGCCGTTGTGCCGCCGGCGGGAAGCCCGCGGCGGCGTATTCTATGCGATCGCGCACATCAAGGTACACGGAATCCATATCGCTGCTGGCGCTGAAGCGCGCTTGTACCCGCGTCCGCCCGGCCTGCGTCAGCGACTCAATCTCTTCGGCACCGCGTATACGCGCCAGCTGATTCTCAATCGGAATCGTTATGCGGCGCTCTATCTGGTCCTGATCGGCGTGCGGGTAGCGCACCGATACCAGCAGCGTGTGATCGCCGCGCTGCGGCAGAGCATCAACGCGAACCCTGAGGGCCAGCGTTACAAGCAGCACAACAAGCAGCAGCAGCACCGACCAGGCGCGGATCGCTTTCACCGTTTTCTCCGGTTATTGCGCTGCACTGCCGGCAGACTGAACATCACCGGATAGACTATCAGCGTTGTTGCGGTACCGCCGAGCAAACCGCCGATCACCGCGGTTGCCATACCTGCCTGTGCGGCAGCCGCGGGTCGTGGATCGAGGGCTGCCGGTGCCAGAGCTGCGATAGTGGTCAGTGTTGTTGCCATGATCGGCAGTAGACGCGCGGAGGTAGCTGCAACAATTGAGCACACCGACCTATCGCGGTAAGCAGAGCTGAGAATGATTCCGGCGTTGAGGGTGGTTCCGAGCATGATCAGCATGCCGACCGCGGTGTTGAGATTGAGCGAGTGTCCGGTCAGCAGCAGTGCCGCCGAGCTCGCGAGCAAAGCTGCCGGCAGCAGCGCCAACAGCAGGAGTGCCGTGCGCAATGACTCGAATTGCGCGGTCAGCAGCAGAAGCATCAGAATGACTGCCATGCCGAACACGCGTTGCACATCACCTGCTGCCTGCTGCAGCCGCGACAGCGAGAGCTGCTCGAGGGTTACCGAGGAGTCGGCACGGTCTTCGGCGAGCATCTGCCCTGCAGCCGCGTGCGCTGCCGGACTGCCGTCGGCAAAGGAGATCTCTACCATCGGCTGGCCGTTTGCGCGCCGCAGTTCCCACACTGCAACGTCTGTCCGGATGTCAAGCAGCGAGGCGGCGGCAACCGAACCGGTTGCCGACACAAAGACTATGTTTTCCAACTCATCACGCGCCGCGCTTCGCTCAGGAGCCCTGCGGACCAGGATATCGTAGTCTCTTCCTGCGAGGCTCAGGCGGCCCGAGTTGATTCCGTCAACCTCGCTGCGCAGTTGATCGATAACCGAGCGGGCAGTGACGCCGCTGGCAGCGGCCGCATCGGTGTCCAGCTGCAGACGGTATTGCACAATACTCTGCAGCCCCTCGATCAGCGGCGGCGCGCCGGTGCGTGCAGCTGGTGCGCGGCCTGCCAGCGTTGCAGCAACGCTGTTGACCGCGTTGCGGTTGGAACCGCTGATACGCAGACGCGGCGGTCCCGCAGGACCGGCCAGTAGCGTCTCCAGCGCTGACTGCTCCGCGGCAACACGGTAGTCGACGTGAACGTCGCGCAGGGCCGCGAGTGTCTGCTCCACCTGCGTCACGACGAGCGCGTGCGAGGACGGCGCAGTAAGCACGATCTCCGCGGAGTGTGAGCCGATGCCCGGCTCTGAGTAGTGTTCTATGGCGCTGGCTTCAAAGCCGCCGTATGCGTAGATCGAGGCCAACGGCAGTTGCCGCCAGAGATGGTGTATAGCCGCCGCTGTGGTGCGCTCGGTCTGCTCGATTGCGGTTCCCGGTTTGAGCAACAGCCGGACACGGATCTGCTGCACGGCCGCTGCCGGTAGAACGCTGCGCGGCAGCAGCAGTGAGGTTACCCCGCCTGCAATCAGAGCCAAACCAAATAGAGCCATTACAAGGCGCGGTTTGCGCATGGCGCTGAGCAGTAGCCGCTGATAGCGCTGCCGGCCATAGTTCGCTCTGAACGCCGACATGCCGTTCAGCCCGTACGGCAGCAGCACCGCCAGTGCCGGGGTAAGCGTCAGCGCGCACAGATGCGCGGCAAGCAGCAGCGAGACTATCATCAACGCCAGCTCGCTGAACAGGGCGCCCACCACACCGCGAATGAAGAGTACCGGAACAAACACCAGCAGCGTTGTAACCGTAGACCCGATCATGGGGCCGCCGATATCCGCGAGTCCATCGGCGATGTTGTGCGCGCAAAGCGGTGAGTGCGGCGCGGCAGCAGCACTGCGCGCGATACGCTCCAGGACTACGATACTGTTGTCGATGATCATTCCTACCCCGATGGCGATACCGGTCAGCGACATAAGATTGAGCGTGAGGCCGATGCTGTACTGCACAACAAAGACTGCAAGCACGCTCACCGGTATCGAGCAGACGCTTATCGCTACCAGGGCGCGTGCCTGCAGCAGTTGCCGCAGTACGAGGGTAGCAGCGGCCATGCCCAGCGCGATCGAGACCAGCAGGAAGCGGATTGCACGACGCAGCGCTATTGAATCGTCGTGGACAACATCGATTATCAGGGAAGAACTCAGACGTGGCTGGATCTGCTGCAGCAGAGCCCGAGTGGCTCTGGCGGCACTCAGTGTACCCGCGGCAGGATCCTTGAAAACCAGCAGTGCTACCGCCGACTCTGCGTGTTGCGTGAGGAAGAACGACGTCCGCCGGCGCTGGCCCAACGCGACGCGCGCCAGCTCTGCGATAGTCGGACCGGAGACCGCAGACCGCAGCGAGATTTCGCCAATCTGCGCTATGCTGCCGACACTGGTTGAGACCTGAACCGGCTTCTCGGTTTCGTCGTTGAGCAGCGATCCCGCACTGTGCTGGTAGACCGAAACCGCTACAGCATCGGCCACATCGGTGATGCTCATTCCGATGGATGCCAGCCGCTCGGGATCTACGTCAACGTGGATCTGCGGCTCGCGCGCTCCCAGCAGCGTAACCGAGCCGATTGCGTCCCTCTGGCGCAGCGCGGCCACCAGCTCGTTCTCGATCAGCGGCATCACGGTCTCCAGGGCCGTATCCATCTTCGGGCTGACCGCTACGATCATCACCGGCGCCTCGTTGAGACGCTCTCCAAAGACCAACGGTCTTGATGCAGCCTGTGGCAGAAGCGGGTAGACAGCGTCGATGCGCTCACGAATCCGTACCGATACGTCTCGCAGCGCAATGCCCCAGTCGAAACCGACGCGCAGCGCCGACATCCCGTGCCGGGTCACAGACTCGACCGAGCGTATTCCGGCAACCGATGCAATGCTCTGCTCCAGCGGTACGGTTATCAGCTGTTCGACATCGTGGGCCGGCATTCCGGGAAACTCGGTAACGATTCTGACTTGCGGAATCTCGAGCTCGGGGTGCATTTCCACCGGCAGGAGAACCAGCGCCACCAGGCCCAACAGGATAAGTGCGGACCAGAGCGCCACGGTGGCCACCGGGTGCCGTGTTACGATGAGCACCAGCGGTCTCACTGTGCGTTGACCTCGATGCGATATCGTTCCAGCAGGCGGTTGCCGTAGTTGTCGTGAGCCTGTTCGCCGAGCTCGATAGTCACAACTTCCATGGGTGCGCCACCCACATTGCGAGCATCTATCAGCGCGCGCACCACGCTGCGCTGTGCGCTCGGCTGGAACGGCGAATCGGAGGGATCGAGCGCCATGTCGAGCACCGTAAACGCGAAGGCGCCGGAGCCGGAACTGATGCGGAACGCACTCATCAGCCCGCCCAGACTGACAACCGCGTTCGCAGCGTGAGTCAGTACAAAATCAACGGCGATGTTGCTGTTGGCGATACTGCCCGGCTCTGAGCCGGACTGCGGTGTAAACAGCGTCACGCTGTCACCGAGCGAGAGCTCCACAAAGCCGGAGGCTCCGCTTGAAACGGAGTTACTGAGCGCGATGGCCTCCAGCTGCAGCGGCTGCGACCAGACGCCGTCGACTACAAAGCGGAACGTTGTCTGTGCTGCAACCAGTTGGTATATCTCTCCCCAGACCAGCGGTTCGCGCAGTACCAGTGTGGCGCTGTCGAATAGCGGCGACCAGCGCAGCCAATGCGGAACCGAGGGAGACAGGACAACCGCGTTGCTGCGCGCGCTGAGGGCGACCGGGCCGCCGAACAAGACTTCGATCTCGTCATCCTTCTCCATACCAACCCGATTGATGAACCGCTGCGGGTCTGGCTCCAGGATTGCGCCGCTGCGTGTGATTCTCACTACCTCGGCGTTGAGATCGGAGCTGCCTTCTGTCACAAACGTGAACTGGTGCTCTTCTACCAACCGGTTGCCCGATCTGTCGCACGCCTCATTGCCCACAGTGACGGTGTAACGCGTAGCGCTGGACAGCGGTTGGAGCGGAGTGTAGGTCACCACCCGGCTTTCGAGGTCCCAGTCTGCCCGTAGCGCCACCGACGGCGAAATCATGAACGAGCGGTAGACGCAGTCGTAGCGCATCGGCTTGGAGAACTCGATCACAATCGTCTCCAGCGCCGTCTGCTGCCCGTCGGCGGGAGTGTGACCGGCTACCCACGGTGGAACGCTATCGGTCCCGGTGCTGAAAGCAAAGAGCAGCTCCGGCTTCAGGTTGTTGCCCCAGCGGTCTTCTGCATCGCTGCTGACGCTGACCGTGTATTGCGTGGCCGCGGCAAAGCCGTGTTGGGGGTGAAAGACCATTTTGGTGGCATTGCGCTGCCAGCTGAATCTGCCGCTGAGCGCGCCGCTGCCATCGTCCAGCGTAAACGCTGCCTCGGCTGAGCTGCGGTTCATCGCCGAGCTGAAGCGGATGGTTATATCAGACAGCGAATCGGCAGACGCGTAGCGCTCTGCCGGGTTGTAGGAGACTACCTCAAGCGGTGTCATGTTCAGCAGGTCGTTGACCATGTTGCAGGAGCCGGACATGAGGCTCGCCAATAGTGAAAGTACCGCCGGCAGAAGCGCGGCTTTGCGTAAACGAGTTTGAGCAGTGGTACTCATTGCTGCTCTCCGGTGACAAACAGCTGCCGCACTTCAGCGGGTACGCGCAGCAGCAGGTAGTTGCGTCGAGTGGCCGTGGACGCGGAGAGCTGGTGGAACGTGACCGAGAGCAGAGTATCACTGATCCAGCTGTAACCGGCGCGGTAGGGATTGCTGAAGGATCCGGGCAACAGCGAACTCAGCGAAACGGCGTCGAGCAGCGCCAGCTTGTCTCGATCACTGGTAAAGGGATGCGAGAAGCGCAGCACCAGTGTGTACGGGTAAAGAGGCGGTAAGCCGGGAGTCAGCTGGTGCGCGCTGTGATCACTGAAACTGCTGAGGGACCCACCGTCAATCGCCAGAAGACTCAACTGCAGCAGCCGCGGTTGGGCAATCGACGCCCCAACAATGAGCGATACCTCCTGCTGCAGGCGGTTTCCGGTTTTATCAGCCGCCTGAGTTGACAACGAGAGCAGGTAGTCGATGCCGCTCTGGTAGCGCTGGACCGGTACAAACACCATGACATCTGAACGCGGCCAGTAGAAGCTGCCCGCAACACTCGGCTGGATAGTAAAGGCGCGTTGGGTTGCCTGTGCGTCCATGGCGGCAGTGAAGGTTACGCGTATCGCCGATTCGGCATCCAGGCTAACCCCTGGTTGCAGCAGGTTCACCCCGGGACCGGCCAGCGGCGCGTCGGATTCGAAGTCAGCTTCTATCGATTCCAGCGCCGAGACTTCCGGCCGCGCGCTTCCGTCATGGACCTGGTAGGTCAGATGCAGCGCGCGCTCCATCGGTATAGCGTTGAGATCGCTGGTCTCGTTGCTGAAGGTGAAGTTGAGCGTTGTCCCGTTGCGCCAACCGGTCAGTGGTGTGAGCGTCAGCTCGGTATGCTGCTGGTTCCAACTGCCCCCGAACTCGGGGCCGGGTCGCGGGGAGAGGCTGCGTTCCACCTGCTGCGTTGCCATCGGCTTGCTGAAGCGCACCACAACCGGTTGGTCTGCAGCGATGCCGGCACCGGAAGGCGGAACCGCCTCAATCACGCGTGGTGCTGTCTCGGTGGCGCTGACGAAGTAGAACGGAATGACGGTTGCCGCGCGGTAGCTGCTGCCGGAACGATCCTGAAAGCTTCCGCTGAAGTGCAACTGATAGCGGCGCCCGACCACCAGCGGCGGCTCAGCGACAAACAGCAGCCGCGAACCCTCCCAGACCAGTCTGCCGCTGACGCGCTGGTCCAGAAACCGCAGCGACAGCAGCTGTTCTGCCGAGCGGCGATCTACCGCAAACCCAAAATCGACCCACGGCTGGTCCTCACGCGCCAGCACCTGGTTACGACCGGAAGGGTGGTAGCGGATGTCCGAGGCGTCGGGGAACGCCAGCAGGCCGCAGCCTGAAATCAGCAGTAGCAGCGCCAGCGCGGATACCGCGGTGTGTCCCGGAGCAAGCGCCGGAGGGCGTAGACGATTCATTCCTGGACCTCCAGTACGCTGACCTGCATGCCGTCGTGATAGGTCGATCGCGGGTGCAGAACGATGCTATCGCCGGCGTGGAGATCACCGCGCAGTGCAACGCGACCGTTTGCATTGCTGACTACCGAGACCGGGGTCGAGAACAGCTGGCCGTTGCGAACCAGAAACACCTGTTGCTGTTCCGCGTGATCTCGCGACAGCGCCGATAGCGGAACTACCGCCGCCTGTTGCGGCACTGCGGTGTCGATCTCTACGCGCGTAAACATGCCGGGCAGCAGCAGGTGCCCGCTGTGGTCGTCCAACAGAACGCGGACCCGGGCGCTTCGCGATCCGGGATCCAGGTAGGGTGCGATCAGCTGAACGCTGCCGCCAACTGTCACAGGCAGCCGGCGTCCGACGTGCACTTGCGCGCGGTTGCCGATAGCCACCAGCGGCAGTTGTTCCTCACGGATGCTGGTCTGCGCGTAGAGCCGTGTGGTATCTAGCAGCGCGAACAGCATTGTCTGTGGATGTGCCTGCCCGCCAACGTCCATGCCGCGACTGGCAACCACACCGTCGATGGGTGATCGCACAGAAGTCTCGGCCAGGGATACCTCGATGCGGCGCAGTTCGGATTGCGCCGACAGCAGTTCCGCGCGTGCTACCTCAAGCCGGGCGTGCAGCGTGCTGGTGTTGAGCTCGATCAGTACGGCGGCGCGCTGCGCCGTGGAGACCGGTATTGCCAGACCGGCGTCGTGAATGTCCTGGTCCCGGTAACCGATTGTGCGTAGTGCCAGGTCACTGGCGGCTTGCCGTACTTCGGTCAGGCTGCGCTGGTACTGGGTCTGTAACGCATCGATTTCGCTTGCGGCAACTCCACCGATGGCGTGGAGCTGTCTGCGGCGGCCCAGCAGCTCGGCAACCGCGTTGTACTCGGCGCGGCGTTGCTCCAGCTCCAGGGAGGCCTTTTCGATCAGAATCATCTGGGCCTCCGCGGCGCGTCTGCCTTCGCGCAGCTGCTCAAAGGCCAGGGCTTCAGCCGCGCGTCTGGAAGCGATCAGAGCCAGCGTCTGGTCGCGCGCGATTTCGATGCGCCGGCTGTCCAGCTGCGCCAGCAGTTGCCCCGTCGTTACACTCTGACCTTCCTTTACCGCAATAGCCTGCACGCGTGCCTCGGTTGTGGGAAACACTTCGACCTTTCCCACGTGCGACAGAGTACCGAAGGTCTCGATCTGTGGCCGTACCTGCTGCATGTGTACTGCGCTTACCTCAACCAGCGGGGTGGTGTTCTTCGCTTGCGGCGGTTCCGACCGGGTGCAGCCGGCGGTGGCAATCAGTGTCAGCGCCGGCAACAGTCTCGAGACAAGCCAGGCTATCCGCAGCGCGGAGTATTGCCGCCGAATCATGAGAGTTCTCCGCTGACAATCAGCCGGTCGTACAGCTCGTCGAAGCTGCCAGCACCGGACAGCTGCAGAATTGCAACTTCGGTGCGAAACAGCGCCACTACCGTTTGCGTCAGCGCGATGGCGAGTCTGGCCCGCGCGATTTCCGCTTCGAGGAACGCTACGCGGGTTATCTCGCCCAGCTGCAGCCGCAGACGTTCGATTTCCGATCGCCGCGTCTCAACGCTGCCACGCGCTTGCAGCAGGCTCAGTGCCAGGTGATGATGGTCCAGCTCAACCGCCAGTTCGGTCAGGGCGCTGTCGCTCTGCTGCAGCAGGTCATCGCGCCGGGTCCGTTTGCGCGAGACTTCGATGTCGGCTGAGGCACGGCTGAAGATTGCGTCAAGGTTGTCTCCGGGGCGCACGGTCCCCGACACGGAGCGTGAGCGCTCGGTTGCAGACTGCCGGCCTGCACTGACGGTGGTTTCTGCAGGTACAATCGGAACTGCAAAGTCAAACGTTACGCCGACGCTGTACCCGTGATCGGTGAGCGGAAAGCGGTCTGCCGATGAGGTTACATCGGCATTGAGGCGAATATCGGGGAGCCAGGTCAGCCGTGCCCGGCGCTGCTGTTCGACTGCCGCCTGCAAGTCCTTTTGCGCGTGCAGAATGTCGAGGTTGTCCGTTCGCGCCCGCGCGCGGTAAAGTTCGATCGCGGCGCTATCGATATAGCCGCGAAACTCGGTGTCGATGCGTCCGTGCGGTGCGCTTTGGCTCGGCTGTTCGATGCGCAGCAGTTGCTGAAGACGCACTTTAGTTCGCTGTTGCCGGCTGCGCCCCTGCTGGAGTTCCAGTTGCAGGTCGCGCGAGAGCAGATCGATCTCCAGATAGTGCAGCTCACTCACTGTCCCAAGGACCAGCTCGTGTGCGGCAATTTCACGCTGCTGCTGCGAAAGCTCCCAGGTCTGCTGCAGGATTGCGTTCTGGTGCTGCAGCAGCAGGTAGTCAGCGAACAGTTCGATTACGTTGAGCGCTACGCGTTCGGCAGCGGCCAGCAGCGCCAGCTCCTCAATATCGAGTTCCATGCGGCGCAGTTTTCTGCCGCGGATCCGGCTTCCGGCGCTGTAGACCAGCTGCTGCGCGCCCAGCGTGAGGCGCCGCGAGTGCGAGTCTGTTGCGGCGTAGCTCACCGAATCGAGGCCGCTGTAGCTGATCGAGAGGCGCGGCAAAAACTCGCGCGCCGATACTCGGTAGCGCGCCGCGTCGAGCTGGTGGAGTAACCGCAGGTTCTTCAGCTCACTGTCTACCTCCAGTGCACGCGCAATCGCGCTGCCAATGGTGATTGACTGCGCGCTTGGCGGGCGATCCGCTGCTGCGGGGGCGGCAGCCCGGCCCAACAGCACCAGCACAACAACCAGATAGCGGACCGTACGGCGTTCAGCCAAAGCTCTTCTCAACACAACGGCTCTCCTACCTTTGCAGAAGCGATGTAACCGGCCCCTGCAGCGGATGATCATCGGCCAACAGTCTCAGGGCCAGTTGCAGTTCCGCGTCGGCACGCTGATTCAATCCGGCGCTGCGGTAGATGTGCGCCAGTTCGATCCGGGCTTCCGCCAGCCGCTCACTGAACAGCAGCGAGCGGCGATAGAGGTCGATGGCGGCGCCAACCTCTCCGCCGGAAGCTGCAACGCGCGCCATCAGCAGCAGTACTTCGGGGTCCTCAGCGGACTGTGAAAAGAGAAACAGCACATTTCTTTCTGCTGCTTCAAAGTTCTGCTGCGAAAGCTGAATTTTGGCGAGCAATTTCCGCGTGTCTATGTGATGAGGATGACGCTCGATTGAGCGCAGCAGAACCCGCTGCGCTTCGGCGGGAGCGTTCTGCAGCATCAGCACGCGCGCCGTCAGATGAGACGTGTGCGCGCTCTGCCGCGCTGCGCGGGGCATCTGTTGCAGGACGCGCTGTGCGGCAGCGGGCCGACCGGCGCGATAGTGTTGCAGCGCTTGCGCATAGCTGTCATCCGCCGCCTGGTCGGCCTGGTGCGAGCCTGGAGAGCAGCTGTTGATTACTACGGTCAGCGAAAGCATAAGGAGGAGTAACGTGGACCTGAACGATTTTCGTTTCATAGTGCCCCCTATAACGCGCGCTAATGCAGCGCAGACGGCAAAAAGTGCACACCAACTGCAGAAAACGGTGCTGCTTGTGGTTGCCGCAACACTGCTGGGGCTCTTTGCGGGTGACACCGCATGGCTTGCAGCGGAGGATTTCCACTACAACGGGTCTGTGCACGGCGCAGGCACCCTGCCGCACTTTGAACGGCAACTTCTGGAACTACCCCAGCCTGACTTTCCGATGCTGGCCTGGGAGCTGCAGCGCATCAACCGGGCACTGGGGTTTGTCATCGAAAACGGGGCAATTGCCACAGACGCGGCCGGTGACCCCTTACTGCGCGACTTCACCTCCGCCACAACCGATATTGCAGATTGGCAGCGTGCAGCTGACGATAGCGGCACGGCGTGGTTTGGCGCCTGGAGAGCGGCTTCGATTGACTATATCGAGCACGCAGTGTTGCAGTTTGCTGCCCCACAGCGTGAAGCGCTGCGAGCCACGCTACTGGAACAGTTGGATGATTACAGTCAGCGTGTCCGGCGCGAACAGCATCGACTGACCTCGCTTGCGCACAACAGTTTTCTTGCAATCAGACTGAGTGACAGCTGGTCACTGCGCCGCAAGAGCGAGTCCCACAGTGCCGCTGCAACAGTTGAAACGCTGGCACGGCAGACGCAGGGGCTGGTGGACGATCTTGGCCGGGGGCTGTCGATAGACATTGATCGCAATCCGACAGCAACTCCGGCACAGCTGATAGTCCAGATGCAGAACTGGGAAGAGAGCTTTCGCAGCGGCTTTGCAGAGGGGCTGGAGCAGTGGAACGGCGCTGAGCGAACCCTGCTGCAGGAGCGGCTGCGTTGGGAGAGCGCGTCACAGTCTGTCTATATCGATGGCGAGCGCGCGTGGGACGCTGCGTTGGCTGAGATCGCAGATTCTCGGGCAGACTGGGTCAACCGGATGGTCCAACTGCTGCAGGCCGGCCGCAGCGGCTGGACGGAGGCTGCCGCGCGGTTTGAGCATGACTACCAGCAGCTGATGCACGATCTGGCAACCGCCTCTGAGTCGCAGTCAGCGCAGCTGCTGGGCGGCCTGCAGCTGCATCTTGACAGCGTTGACCAGGCCTACCAGGCCAAAGCGCTGGCCGAATCCAATCTGCGCTTTCTGGCGTCTGAACGCAGCCGGCTGTTGCAGAGCAATCTGCTCGATGCCGAGAGCCCGGCTCACATCGAACAGCAATTCGATTTCTGGCAGCAGCTGGTGCTCGAGTCAGCAAAGCGCGTGGAGGAGGCTGAAACTGCGTTGCTGCAGGCGGGCGATGACCTGGCCGGACACTATCCGTTGTTGGCCCGCGATCCGGCGCAACGCGAGATCGCGCGCCTGCAGGCGCGCCTGGAGATGCTGGACCACCGTGTGGCGGTTGCCGCAGCGGTAGTGCAGTACGCTCAGGATAGCAGCGCCGGGCGCGCCACCGAAGCACTCACCCGGCAGCGGTACGCGACCGCGGGCGCTGCCCTCGATGCGGCCGAACAGCGCTACCGCGATCAGCTTGCCAACGTGTCCGATGCGGTTCTGCGGCTCGAGCAGGCACACCACCAGCTGGCAGAACAGGCGCTGCGCCTGTCCGCCGCGCAACACGCCTCCGACCAGGCGCGGCGGATATATCAGTCACGCTGGGAGGTGTGGCACGTGGGTGACGGCAGCCTGATAGAGCGTACCGTGGCAGGGCTGCAGCAATCGGTTGATGCATGGCAGCACTCAGAGCGCGACCGGCAATTGTGGCACTACCTGGATCTGGCCGAAACCGTGCAGCGGGCCGCCGCTGTGGAAGAGGCGGCTGAGGTGGTCAGCGCCATCGTGGAAGCCGATGACGGCGAACAGTCACAGCTGGAGGCGGCGCTGGAGCGCCTTGCTGCTGCGGAAATGGCCATAGCCGGCAGTGAGTCAGACGCTGCAATCGAACAGCTCTACCAGGCAGCAGAAGTCGAACTGCAGCGTCTGTTGCTGATTGTGGAGCTGCTGCAGATGCCGCAGGCACCGCCAACGGCGTCGCATGCCCAGCATCTGCAGCAGCTCATAGACGCTGCGGCCAGCGAGCCCGAGCGCAGGCTGATAGAAGAGGTATACCACGACATCTACGATCTGGTTCCTGCGTGGGCTCGCTCGCTACGTGGTGAAGTGGCGGAAAGGCTGGTGGCCTCTCTGGAACTATACGAGCTCGAAAGTGACCCTGCAACGCGTTTTGCACTGCTGCAGCAGTCTGAGCAGATTCCAGCCTACGTGCAGTGGGCGATCGCACAGGTTGTACCCGATGAGTACGGATGGCAGCAGGTGCGCCAGATGATGCAGCACACCGCGGATCTGCTGCAGCGCGAAGGCGCGCAGCAAACGCCGAGCGCCATCGACGAGGCGCAGCTTCAGGATGCCTTTCTGGCGCACGAGGCCGAAGTGGCCGCACAGCGGTCACGCATCAACGCGCTGCTGTTGGATCTGCAGCAGTGGCAGTCGGACCGTGACGGCTACTACCGGGAGCAGCTGGAGCCTGCTGAACTTCAGGCCGACGAGGCACGCGCGTTGCTGGAGCGAGAACAGCTCGAACAGCGCCGTCTGCTCGGCGTGATTGATAGTTTGACCGCTGCACTGTCTGCCGCCAACGGCAGCCTCGGCGAGCTGAACCGCGATGTGGTTGACGCCAGGCGCGAGCTGCAGATGGCGTCCGAGCTGAAGCTATACGCCGGCGCTGGCTATGCACTGGAAGAGAATGACCCGCTATCGGTACTGCAGCAGCGGGTTACCGAGCGCGATCACGCCGCGGCGAGCCTGGAAACACTACGTCAGGTATCCGCGGTAAACATGCAGTCTGCGATGCATCAAAGCCTGGACAGCGAGCTGTTTGGAGCAATGCAGCAGCTCTACCATCTGCACGAGGTGCAGAACTATCTTGAGATGCTGGCCGGGCACGGCAGCGAGCTGGAGCGCGAGCAGGGCCGGCACTACCAGAGCGCTATCGCGGCGGTGCGGGAATCCGTTGATACGCTTTTCTCGCTGAACCTCGAGCAGGCGCTGCAGCCGGACCTGGTTCTTACTGCCGCATCTGCATTGACTGATTTCACCGCCTTGCCGCTTGAGGACTACCTGGCGCTTGCAGAGGACTATTTCAGCTACCAGAACGAGGCCCAATGGCGTCAGCGTAGCAATGAAGTAGCGCTGTGGCTGGCGGCGCTGGCAGAGTTCGACAGCGCGTTACTACGCGATTTCGGTCTGGCCTACTACTACGAGCAGCAGGCCGAGCGGTTCGATCAGACAGGAACTCCGCGGATAGTGCACGCCGCAGCCTCCGACCAGAACTTCAATGGCCTGGTGAACCATTCAAAGGTGCGGACCAGCGTCGATCAGGTACTGGCAGGCGAAGCCCGCGCTGCCTTTGAACGTCTGCAGTCCAGCGATCAGCGCTTTCTGCTCTACCGCTATTTCACCACAATCATGATCAGCGGGTCTCTCTCGTTCGACCCGGCGCACATTCTGCCGTTCATAGAGAAGGACCTTGCACGAATTGCGGTACAGCACGTTGAGCATCGCGCCCGCCGGGCTGAGCGCCGTGTCAAGAAAGACACCGGCTTCATCAAGAAGCTCTTTGGCAGTAAGCCGTGGAAGCCGATCCAACGCCGCCGCAGGCAGATGGCCAAGTTCAGCGCTGCCGGAGAGTCCGAGCGTAGCGCCTTCATGCACTCGGTGCAGTCGATAGCGGACGCTCTGAGCCGCGTGGAGGCGGGGAACCAGGCGTACCAATCGCTTGCATTGATTGCCGACACCGGTGATAGCTGGGCTCAGGTTGCCCGTTTCATAGAATCGAGCGCTACGCCGGCGCCGCGGCAGCTCGAGGATACGCTGCGTACGGCTATTGACGGGATAGACGTCGCTGCAGCCGACACGGTGGACAGCCTGGTTGCAATGCTGCTGGAGAGCGTTGACCGACGGCTCGTTACTGCCGCAGCACGCGTGGCCGAGCGCAGCCATCAGTTGGACGCCCACCGCTCTGTCCTGCTACAGCAGTACGCTGCACTCAGCACCGTACCCAACGAAAATCCTCAGCACCTGCAGCAGGCGGCGCACGGACTATTTGCCCCCGGCGCGTACCACCGGCAGGCAGAGGCGCGTGTGGGGCTGGAACTGGCTACCGGCGTGGCTGTTTTCTCGGACGGCGGCAAGCGCAACAGGATGGCGCTGGTGGCAGCGGCGGTCTATGAGACATATCAGGCCGCGCTGAGTGGATGGTTCGAGGCCGAGCAACAACGGTTGGCCGTGGATTACGAGGAACTGTCGCGCGGTTACCACGATTGGGAAGTGACTATGGCTGAGCTCTACCGGGTCGGACAGGATGAATGGCAGCGTGCTGCCGGACGGTTGGTCGACATGCGCCGCCGCTGGCGAGACGAGTTCCGCCGCGATTATCACGGCACGGAGCACATCTGGGACCAGAAGTACGCGCTGTTGGCGCAGTCACGCCATCAATGGGTCACGCAGGCGACGCGCCACGCGGTAGAAGCCGGAAGCTCCAGCACCGCACGACAGCTGGGAATTGAATCTGCAGCGTTGATAGGACAGCTGGACAGCATAGTGATCCCTGATCTGTCACTTTGGACCGCGCCGGACCTGCCGGGCGTTCTGCAGGCTGAGACGCGGCTGCCGGAACTCATGGCACTGGCGGAAACCGCGGGTGAGAGCCTGCACGCGGTGCACTATACGCTGGCAGGGCAGCGTCCGACGCTGCATTTGACGGTTGCGTCGCTGCGCAGCGCAGAAGCCGTGGCCGACCTGGTCAGCGAAGCGGTGTACGCCAACGCGGCACGCATTTCAGCAATGCAGATCGGCCGTCAGGTGGACGACGCGCAGCAGCGTATCGAGCGTGCGGTTCAGCAGGCCAACCGCAGTACGCGCAAGCGATTTTCCGACATACTCGAGGCCGCCGGTTACCGTGGCGGCGCCAACGAGTTCCGCCGTCGCGTTGTTGTGGACCGAAGCCTCTTCGGCGGAGAGAAACGCGAGACGCAGCGCATCAGCGGCTACCGTGATTTCGTGGCGCCGGGTTTTGATCCGGGCGTGGACTTGCGGCAATCTCGCCTCGAGGGGCTGTCGGGTGCGGTAGTTCAGGCAATGGTGTCCGAGGCTGTCGAGAACTTGAACCTCTACGCGCAGCTGATCTTTGGCGACAACGGCTCAATCGCCGCAGGAGCCACCTTCGACGAAAGCTTCATGGCCAGGGTTGAGGCCGAGGCGCGCCGGTTTGCCGCCTCGGCACAATACGGCAGCCACAGCAACATGCAGGGGTTGCTCGCGTATCACATCGGCTACGCTCCACAGATGCGCTCCGGCGATCCAGGCCGAGTGCGGCGCGCCGGCTACGGTGAAACCGGGCGCATAATGTTGCGTTATATGCGCTACGAAGCCGACATGGCACACGGAATGGCGATGCTGGAGAGCACCGCGTGGGATGTTCCGCTGTGGGACAGCTCGGGGCTTCCGATTGAAGCTCCCAGCGTGCGCGGTGTTGCCACCCTCGGCGTCTCGATTGCAGCTACTCTGTTGGGGCAGCCGTGGGTGGCGCTGGCACTGACCGCAGCCAACCAGGCGGCCTTTGCCACGCTGGACACAACCGTGGCCGGGGCTGACGCCGGCGCGGCGTGGGCGCAGGCCGGCCGCGGCTTCGCGGCCGCTGCCGCGGTGACTGGAATCGGCGGGGTTTTTTCCGGGTTCGGCGAGTACGGATCCGGTTTCTTCGAGCAGGGGCTGAGCGGGGTCTCATCCGGTGGAACCGCCATGGGCAGCACGTGGTACGGCAGCGCCGCAGTGGCCGGCACGCAGCAGTTTGCCGCGACCGTTGCCAGAAGTGCGATAGAATCGCCGTCTTTCGATGTCGAGGCTGCCTTCAGCGAGCGGGCCATCACCGGCTACGCGTCTGCCTCGCTGGCTGCCGGAGTCAGTCGTGGACTTGAATCGAGCTGGACCGTTAACCCGCGCGAGTTCTCGCACCTCGAAATACAGACCGGCTACGATACGCGCGCGCTGTCATCGCTGGCAGGGGCCGCGGCGGGTGAAGGGCTGCATTACGCACTGCTGGGAGACGCCACGCTGAACGTAGTAAATGTTGCGGACTTGGCGGCGATAGCGGGCCGCAGCTGGACCGATGCTTCGGGGGCACCGCTGCGCCACGGGCTGATTGAGCTTGGGGTCCACGGCAACAGGTTGACCGGCGTGGCGTTGGGCGGTGCGGGCATGGATGTCGGGGTGACACAATTGACCTCAGCCGCGGCTTCCGTCGAGCAGCTTTTTCTGATAAAGAAAGTACAGTTTGACATTGACAGCGCATCTGCGAAGTGGCACGATCTAGTGGGAACTACAGATCGCGCGCTTCGTCGTGATGAAGCGTTTTTCAGCGGCGTCTCACCCGAGGCCGGCACGCTGGCACAGGAGCTCGAACGGGTACGCCGGATGCAGAGCAGTAGCAATGTGCATACGCTGTTTCTCGAGAACCGCTCTGATTATCCTGAACGCTACATGGACCAGCAGCTGGCGCTGGCGCTGGCGCAGCAGGACATCGAGGCCAGCCAGTTCCTTCTTGCTACGCACTTCGATACCAGCGGCAGTTTTGAGCTCGCGTACAGCCTCTACCAGCAGGGGGCAGTCAGCGCTGCCGAGCTGTTCGCCACACAGAAAGCCTACGCCGGAGCTGAGCACTACGACAGTCAAACCTACAACCGACGCCTTCAGCTCTTTCTGGATTACTTTGCCCCGGATTTGCAGCGCGCCGCAGAGGCAACGCGCAGCGATGCCTTGCTCGGTGACATGGTGATGGCGGATTACGGCGGGAATGCGTCTGCCGATCCGCTGTTTGACGGGGTGGTCTACGTAGGTCAGCTACTGGGTGAAAACGATCTGCGCGGGGTTGGCAGCGCACTGGACGCGGTGGCGGAGCTGCCGCAGGTTTTTGCCGAGGCTGTAGGCGGCGGCCAGGCTGGTCAGGCGGTAGTTCGCTACGTGGCGCATCTGCGCGAGTTACAGGCGCGGGGGGTGTTTGCGCAGGACAATCTCTACGACGTTTTCACCACTGGAGACGCTGCGGCGCGGGCAACGGCTGCGGCAACGGTCGCCGACAATGAGCTCGCTTTCCGTGCCGCTTTTCGTACGGCGGGTGGATCATCGCCGGGTGCCGCATTCACCCATTTTGTTACAGACGGTTCCTCCTACTTCGAAGTGGAGGTTGGCTACCGTGACGGCACAATTCGCGAGTTGAGCCGCAATCAGATCGAACGCGAGCAGTACGAGCACGTGCAGCGCCTGGTGGAGGGACGCGGCACGCTGACGGCCAGTCTCGCATTTCACGATGGGGTTCAGATGCTCTACGAGAGTTCCGGTCTGGAGAATCTCTACTGGCAGGAGTACGATCGGCTGGATTCAATGGCGCAGGAGTCGCAACGTTATCGCGGCCTGGACTTCTTCTGCAATCTGAACACCAACGAGTATTCGATTGCCTACGGCGCTCCCAATCTGCAGAACTATCAGGGGCGCGAGCGCACTGCCAACGAAATCCACACCCTGCTCAGCGAGGGCCTGGCTAACGCTAACGGCCGCTTTGTAGAAGTAACGCAGACCCTCGCCGCCACCGCCGGCCAAAACGGTCTGCTGGTAATAGCCTCCCAACCACGCCCCACCGGCTCTGGCCACCTCGCCCCGGTGGTGGGGTATGAGGGGGAGCGTAGCTCCGAGACAGACAAGGACGACCTCGTGCGCTCAGTGATGGTGCACAACGTAGGGCAGGAGACTGGACCAATGACTGTACATGATGCGTTCGGGATTGGGAGCGTGCCCCACTACTTCTTGTGGGTACCGTCGTTCTAGCTATCAGAACCATCGGAGGAATCAGTATGCTCAACAGATATCTACGACAAAGAGTTGCATTAGTCTGCGCACTTCTCAGTTTCGCAGGTTTGGCCATTGGTGATGTACCGAAGCTGTTCCCGGTGAAAGTTAACATCGGCGGTGCTTCGAAATCTGGTTACATTGACGATACCGGACGAATAGCGATTGAGGCGCAGTTCAACGATGTAGCCTTCTTCTGGGGCGAAATGGCTCGTGTGGGTAGTAGATCTACGACGGTTGGCGGATTGGGGTCGACAAGCTTTGGGTTGATCGACCGGCTTGGTAATTGGGTGTTGCGTCCTTCCCACGACAGGCTCTTCCTTTCAGGTATGAGGAACACCCTCTGGGCTTTGAACAATGACGAATGGAGGCTTATCGAGCTTGATGGGAGCGATCTTCTCGGTCGTAGTTTCCAGCGCGTGTCTGGGTTCGCTGAAGGCAAGGCTGTTGTTTCCGCCGACGACAGAACCATAGTCATCGATGAACAAGGAACCGAATTGTTCTCCCTTAGCGAAAGAGGATTTGTTACCTCGTTTCCAGCCTCGTATTCCGAAGGGTTGTTGATTGCTATTGCCGGCCAGCCCGCGGCTGGGTTGCGCACTATTGTTTTTCTGGACGGAGAGGGGGAGGTTGCGATTCCGGCGCGGACCTATCTGGCTGGTGGCATCAATCCGTTTTCGCAGGGCTACGCTGCGCTGCAGGAACCTGCGCCGGGTATGATTGGCGGCGGCGACGCGTTCTTCATAGATCGCGACGGCAAGCGTGCGTTCGGCGGCCAGGTCTGGCGCGGGGTGAAGTCTTTTTCCGAGGGGCTGGCGGCGGTGTCTACGCTGAGTGCCAGTCCATCACAACATCGCCCCGCGCGCTGGGGTTTCATAGACCGTAATGGAGAGATGGTCATCGAAGACATCTACTGGGACGTCGAGCCGTTCTCAGAAGGCCTGGCTGCCGTTGCCGTTGAACTCGATTCCCTGGTGCCGGGCAGCCGAGACGGACTGTGGGGTGCCATCGACCAGAACGGTGTCATGGTGATCGAACCGCAGTTTCGCTCTCCGTTTCGCTTTCGTGACGGCTTGGCGCAGCTGTTCGAGCCGTACGAGATCCATTCAATTGCGGGCGTTGAGCTGTCGGGGCCTATCCGTGGAACAACCATGCGCTATATCGACCGCAACGGACGCACCGTCTGGGATGAGCGAGATCACCGTCCGGTTGACTGAGGAAAAAGAACCGTCACAAGCCGCCGGGAAATAGCAGTGGTTCAGCCGTCATCCGGGCTGCCAAGCGCCAGTTCGGACAGCGTCTGGGCAATCTCACTCTTGCCGGTTGTGCCGCGCGCAACGCCCATCATGAGAGGATAGAGTCGATCCTCAGGGTCATCAATCTCAACTCCGTTCAGATCGAGAAATACCAGTGCGCAGGCAAGAGCGGCACGCTTGTTCCCGTCGGTGAGATGTCACGGACGCCGTACTTACCCCCGTAGCGAGAGATCTGATCCTGAAGAACAAGGAGGGCTTCGGCGAGCGTCAGGAAACGTGGCTCGGGCATCGACACTACTTGGCGAGTCGTTCGAGTGTAGTGGAGAACCGCGCGTTGATGCGGTCAAGCGAAGCGAGAAACTCCTGCTCGTAGTGCTCTCTGACCGGTGAGATTACGATACTCTGACCGTCGGTAGAGACTTCCAGTGGAGTGTCCATGGTCACGTTCAGTAGCTCCAGAAGCGGCTTGTCGAGAATCAGAGCGGCACTGTTACCGTGCTGAATTAGCTTCTTTGTCATGGCGATACTGTATGAACGAAGTGTATCCGAGTCAAGATCCCGAACCGCTCGTCCCATATAGCAACGGCATCGAGGAAATCCCTCACACCCCCCCGGGGAACACCAACGGTTGGCCGTTGATGAATTCTGCGTGTGCTCCGTCGTTGCGCTGCCAGTCTATCAGCGATAGATCGTCGGGCAGTACCTCGTAGCGCCGGCTCCACTGCTGCTCGTAGAAGGTCTCGCCGCTGCTGGTGACAAATACCGGAATCACCATGGCGTACTGCGGCAGCTCCACCAGGTACGCCGTTCCGGTCGGCGTATGGCGGAAGCGCTTGACCCGGCCCAGATATTCCCACTGCTCCTGTGTGTCGGTTATCGAGAGAAACGACGAGTCGGGAGTTATGATCGAACCCTGGAACTCAATGTGCTCCGCAGTCAGGAACAGCAGATCTGTAGCAGGGTCGGTGTGCAGCGAGCCAATCATGAGAATGTGCTCGCCGAGGCGCGATGGTCCGTCGAGCCGGGCGCGGATCCGGTCACTGACTACAACCACCGTCATGAAGCTTTCTGCGGTTGCGTACTCGGGCGCCGCCAGCAGAAACTGCTTTTGCTGAGCCTCAATAGAGACTATTGCTCCGGATAACTTTGCCGTATTGACCATCTGACTTTTTCTCCAGCCTGTGCCGATAGTGTAATTCTTCGCCTCCCGAATTGCCAATCCAAACGGTGAAGAACGCCTCCCGGCAGCGGTGTGCTATACTGTACAGAGGAGGTTTAGCATGCTGACCCTGGCACTCATTCAGACCAGACCGCGCTTCCTGGACGTTGCTGCCAACTGGCACTCCGCGGCGGCGCTTATTGAACGCACCGAAGCCGATGTCTTTGTGCTGCCGGAGCTGTTCTTAAGCGGCTATACCTTTTCCACTGCAGATCAGGCTGCATCCGCGGCGCTGACGCAGGACAGCCACGTGTTCGATGCTATCCGCGAGCTGTCGGCTGCGCGAGGCATAGCCGTATGCGGCGGCTACGCCGAGAGCGCAAACAACACCCTGTATAACTCGGCCTTCCTTATCGCCGACGGGCGCTTGCTGGCCAATTACCGCAAGACCCACCTGTTCTATCGCGAGACGCAGTTCTTTGCGCCGGGAGACAGCGGCTTCCTGACCGTGGAGTACCGCGGTGCGCGGTTTGGCATCATGATCTGCTTTGACTGGATATTCCCCGAGTCCGCGCGGACGTTGGCCCTTATGGGGGCGCAGGTGATTCTGCATCCGTCCAACCTGGTGCTGCCGTACTGTCAGCAGGCGATGTACGCGCGCAGCGTTGAGAACCGCGTTTTTATCGCAACCGTCAACCGCGTTGGCCGTGAGACCAATAGCCTCGGTGATGACCTGACCTTCACCGGCCGGTCTCAGGTGGTCTCGCCGAACGGGGAGTATCTGCTCAGGCTGAATGAGACCGAAGAAACCGTACGCACCGTTGCCGTGGATCCCGCCGTTGCCGATGACAAACAGTTGAACATCTTCAACACTATCCTGGCTGACCGCCGCCCGCAGATGTATCACCCTTCTATGCGGCGCTGAGGCACGGACCGCGCCTATTCTTGACCGAAAGACTCATCCATAGCACAATGACTCCGGCTGCCAAACAGCGGTGGCCAGGAGGGTGAGAATGGCGCAGGCACAACAGTATGACTCGGTTTACGGCCGCAAGGACTCGGCGTACGTATCTGACCAGGAACAGTACCGGCAGCTCTACCGGCGTAGCATCGAAGACCCGCAAGGCTTCTGGGCCGAACAGGCACGCTCGCGCTTGAGCTGGGACCAGCAGTTCCACAACGTAATGGACGTGGATTTCAGCGACGGCACAATTGCGTGGTTTCTCGGTGGCAGACTGAACGTGGCGTACAACTGTGTTGACCGCCATCTGGCTACACGCGGTGACAAGGTAGCCATTCTGTGGGAGGGCGATGACCCGTCGGAGGTACGCAAGATCACCTATCGCGAGCTGCACCGGGCGGTCTGCCGCATGGCCAACGTCCTGCTGCGCTACGGGGTGCGCAAGGGTGACCGGGTGGCAATCTATCTGCCGATGATCCCCGAGGCCGCGATCGCAATGCTGGCGTGCGCCCGCATCGGCGCGGTGCACACTGTGGTATTTGCCGGTTTCAGCGCCGAGGCCCTGCGTGACCGCATTCAGGACGCCGAGGCGCGCGCGGTGATAACCGCCGACCAGGGCCTGCGCGGCGGCAAAAAGATCCCACTCAAGCGTACCGTTGATGAAGCGGTGATGGCGTGTCCCAGCGTGCAGAACGTCTTCATGACGCGCCGCACCGGAGTTACGGTGCCGTTCTTCCCGCCGCGCGACGTTGACCTCGATGACCTGATGCAGCGCCAGCGGCCCTACTGCCCGGCTGAACCGATGGATTCCGAAGACACGCTGTTTTTGCTCTATACTTCGGGCAGCACCGGCCGGCCAAAGGGAATTGCGCACACCACCGCCGGCTATCTGCTCTACACGGCGCTCACCCACCAGTACGTCTTTGACTATCATGAAGATGACATCTACGCCTGCGTAGCCGACGTTGGCTGGATCACCGGTCACAGCTACGTGGTTTATGGACCGCTGGCCAACGGCGCAACCACCGTGATGTTTGAGTCTACGCCGGTCTATCCGGATGCCGGCCGCTACTGGGACATGGTTCAGCGCCACCGCATCACCCAGTTCTACACTGCGCCAACCGCGCTGCGCGCGGTTGCGCGCGAAGGAACCGATTGGGTTACCCGCTACGACCGTTCCAGCCTGCGTGTTCTGGGAACCGTGGGCGAGCCAATCAATCCCGACACGTGGGAATGGTACTATCGTGTGGTGGGTGAAGAACGCTGCCCGATCGTTGACACCTGGTGGCAGACCGAGACCGGCGGAATCATGATTACACCGCTTCCAGCGGTTACCGCCGTCAAGCCGGGGTCGGCGACGCTGCCGTTCTTTGGCGTTGAGCCGGTAGTGCTGGATGAACAGGGCAAGGAGATAGAAGGCAACGATGTCCAGGGGCTGCTTGCAATCAAACGCGCCTGGCCGAGCATGGCGCGCACCATCCAGGATGACCATCCGCGCTTTCTGCAGACCTACCTGCAGCCGTACAAGGGCTACTACTTCACCGGAGACGGCTGCCGCCGCGACGAACACGGATACTACTGGATCACCGGCCGGGTTGACGACGTAATAAACGTCAGCGGGCACCGCATGGGAACCGCCGAGGTTGAGTCTGCGCTGGTAAATCACCCGGCGTGTGCCGAGGCGGCAGTGGTTGGGTTTCCGCACGAGATCAAGGGGCAGGGGATCTTTGCCTACGTGGTACTTGCCGAGGGTTGGGACGCCAGCGCCGAACTGGTTGGAGAGCTGCGCGGCGAAGTACGCCACCGCATCGGCCCTATTGCAGCGCCCGATCATATTCTGATAACCGTCGGGCTGCCCAAGACGAGATCGGGCAAGATCATGCGGCGCATCCTGCGCAAGATCGCCGAGCGCCGGATGGATGACCTCGGCGACACCTCCACCCTGGCCGATCCGGGCGTGGTAGACGCTTTGATTGAAGCGCGCACGGCGCTGCCCGATGAGTGTGTTACGCTGCAGGGCTGCTTCGACTAGAGCCTGGCCAGCTCGCGGTTGACGTCTATCAGCTGGAATCGTTCGCAGACCACCGGCGTTGTGTCGCTGAAGGTCCTGCCGCGGCTTTCGAGCTCGCGGCTGAAGACGGTGCGGTGGGTGTCGCGCCAGTGGTCCAGGCTGAGGTCGCCTTCGCCCTCCAGGCGGGCGTGCTCGTTGTCTACCTGGTTGAACGGATGCACCTCAACTGCGGTGGTCTGCACTATTGCACCCGGGTAGCCGTCGCTGTAGCTCACAACGCTGAGTTGTCCCGGCTGTGGCGGCTCCTTGTCTTCCAGTGCCAATAGCTCCAGCGCCCAGGAGGTGGCGGTCTTCTTGCCTTCGATCACCAGGTTCAGCAGCTTGTTGGCCACGCGCGCACCGTCACCAAAGGCCCAGACCGTGTAGCTCGAGCCCACGTGCTCGGGATTGCGCAGCACAAAATCGTGCCAGTACTCCTCTATCAGCGCACGCCGCTCCCTGGCTCGGTATATCGGGTATACCAGCAAAATCTGATCAATGCAGCGCACGCCGTTCTCGATCAACGGGCGAAAGTAGTTGCGGGTGAAGTAGCCGTGGTCGATCTCGCTGAAGCGGAAGCCAACCTTCTGGTAGAGCAGCAGTTGCTGCGTACTGGTGGAAGCGGTCCTGATAACCAGCCGCCGTACCCTGTTGTCGCGCGAATAATCGATAGCCTTCTCCAACAGCGTGGAGGCAATGCCGCGCTGACGCCGCTCTTCGGCAACCGCCAGATTGATGATTTCTATGGTGTCGTGGTCACGCAACAGAACAGCCACTCCAACGGTCTGGCTGTCCAGGACAGCAGTCACTGCCACGCAGTCCGGCGAGTAGTCATCGATGATCGCTTCATCCGGCTCAGCCAGCAGCAGCAGTGAGCGTGGTACGGCGCTGATGTCCTTCTCAATCTGATACACGCAGGAACTCATGCCCGCAATAATAGCACAGTTTTGCGCGGGCGAGAATCAAGATAGCCCTTCGCCCAGCAGCTGGTGCAGCAGCAGCGCGTTTACCGGGCCCTGGTCCTCGTTGTTGGTGTTGAACACCAGGTGCACCTCGGCGGCCTGGCGCCGCATCTCCGCGATGCGCGGCAGCCACTCGGCGAGCTCTGACTCACGGTAGTAGTAATCAAAGCGTTCAGCCGAGGCGGCTATACCGCGCTTATGCCAGGTTGCGCGGTTGCGGCCGTGGAAGCGCACTATCGCGTAGCGGCCGGTGACCTGCGCCAGCGGGGGCACCGAGCTGTCAAAGCCCTGCGGCTCATCCACCGCCACGTAGCTTATGTTGAGCTCGCGCAGCATGCGCAGAGTGACCGGGAGATTGGCCGGTTCCTGCCAGCGCCGGTTGCGGAACTCCACTGCAACGTGGAAGTCTTTCAGATACTCGCGGCACTCGCGGATGTGGCGCTCTACCCGTGGGCCCGGAACCACCCACGGCGCCAGCTGCAGCAGCACGCTGCCGAGCTTGCCGGCTTGTTTCAGCGGCACGATGGCAGCAGTGAAACGCTGCCACAGCTCCTGCCTTATCTCGGCGGGCAGGTCCCGATAGTAGAGGCTGGAGCGGGCGCCGCGCCCCTGAGCGCCGAGATCTGCGCGCAGATCGGACGGCAGCGCCGTTATCGGTGTATGATGACCGGTGAAGATCCGGAACGCCTTGATGTTGAACAGAAAATCAGCCGGTGTGCGCTCGACCCACAGCAATGAGTTGCGCCGGGACGGCAGCGCGTAGTACGAAGAATCAACCTCTACAAGCGGAAACTGCGCGGCGTAGAAGCGCAGGCGAGCTTCGGCGCTGTTGCAGCCGGGCGGATAGTAGCGCCGGCACTCGATCAGGCTCCTGTCGGTCCACGAAGCGGTCCCGATGCGAACTCCGGCCAAGGCCTCCCTCCGTGGGCGCAGCTAGACAACCAGCAGCAGCAGCCCGAGAGCAGCTCCTGAGAGGCTCAGCAGCGGAAACGGGAACAACAGCAGTACTCCGGCGGTCAGCAGCAGCGCTCGGCGCAGCGAGAATATCTCGCGGCGCCAGTAGCGCATCAGTCCGCCGGCCAGAAACAGCATCGCTGCGCCGGTACGCAGCAGTGCGTAGGCGATCTCCGGTAGTGTCCCGTACAGCAGCAGCGCAGGGTCGTAGACAAACACAAACGGGACAAAGAAAGCCGCAAAGCTGAGCTTGAGCGCAATCCGGGCGGTGGCTACCCAGTCGGCATCCGCCATTCCGGCTGCTATGAACACTCCACCGCAGATCGGCGGCGTGATCGCCGAGAGAATCGCAAAGTAGAATACAAACAGGTGCGCAGCTACCGGCGGCAGGCCGAAGGTGATCAGGACCGGTCCGCCAACGACAACCGCCATGATGTAGGCAGCCGTGGTGGGAACCTGCATTCCCAGCACAATGCTGGTGAAAGCCACCAGCAGCAGCGTCAGAAAGAGCTGCCCCTGGCTGACCGAGAGAATCAGCGTACTGATCTTGACACCCAATCCGGTCATCGCGATGACCGAGATGATTACCTGTGCACTGGCCGATATTGCCGCAATGACCGCTGCCTGGCGCGCGCCATTGACAGCGGCGCTCTTGAGTTGCGGCAGTGCGTTGCGGACTTCTATCTTCCAGTCGGCGCTGATCAGCGACAGCGGCAGTGCCACTACCGTTGCCCAGAACGCCGCGTACTGCGGGGTGTAGCCGCCTATCATCCACGCCATCAGTACCGCAAACGGCAGCAGGAAGAAGATGCTGGCGTGCAGCGTCTCGCGCCAGCTCGGCAGCTCGCTCTGCGGCAAACCCACGTTACCCTCGCGCTTGGCGTAGAAATGGATACCGAGGCCAACCGCGGAGAAGAAACAGAGCGCCGGTACCAGTGCACGATAGACCACTTCCAGGTAGGGCGTCTCGGTCAGCTCGGCCAGCACAAAGGCGCCGGCGCCCATGATCGGCGGCATAATCTGTCCACCGGTACTGGCGGTGGCCTCAACCGCGGCTGCCATTTCGGGTTTGTACTTCAGCCGCCGCATCATCGGTATTGTGAACGAGCCGGTGGTAGCCACGTTGGCGCTGGCGCTGCCGGAGATTGATCCAAACAGCGCGCTTGCTATAGTTGCCACCTTTGCCGGACCGCCGGAGAAGCGGCCGGCCAGACGGACTGACAATCGCATGAAGCCCGTGCCGCCACCGGTAGCAAATATGACCGCGCCAAAGAAGACAAAGATTGCGATTATGTTGGTGCTGACGCCCACCAGCATGCCCCACAGTCCGCCGGTTGTCAGAAACAGGTGCCCCGCCAGTGTTTCCAGGCCGTAGCGCGGAGTGCCAAACGTACCCGGGATGTGATGACCAAACAGCGCGTAGAGCAGAAAGATCAGCGCGATAATCGGCAGGGTTGGCTGGATCTCGCGCCGCGCGGCCTCCAGAATCAGCAGCGTCAGCGCAAACGCAAACACAACCTGCAGCGGGCCGGTTGGTATGCCGTACTGGTGCGAGATTGTGGTGTAGTTGACAAAGACGTAGCCGACAATCAGGATTCCGGCTGCGCCGAGTGTCAGGTCGCGCGCTACACGCCACGGGCTCAGGCGCGTTGCGGATTTCTCGGCGCGTCTTAGTGACCCGCCGACAAACACAATGAAAAACATGAACCCGAGATGCAGCGCACGCGCCTGCATCGCGGGCAGGAAGGCGTACACCGGCAGAATCAGTTGAAAGACGGCGAACAGGATCGATCCAACAACGATCCCGTTACGAAGCACTCGTGCCAGCATCAGCTCTGCCTGTTATTCCTCAGCGCAGAGCAGGGGCTACGTCAAACCCGACTTCGCGGTAGTAGCGCAGCGCGCCCGGATGCAGTTTGACTTCCATGAAGTTGACGTCATCCATGCTGATCAGGCGCATTGCAGGATGCGCTGATTCCCAGCGTGAACGGTTCTCCCAGAACGCCTTGGTCAGCCGGTAGGCCAGATCCTCAGAGAGGTTGGTTGTGGTGTAGAGCGCCACCGGCAGGCTGACCGTCTTGACAGCCTGGCTTACGCCGGGGTACATCCCTGCAGGGATCTCAGTGCGCGTGTAGAGATGGCTGACACGTGCGTAGTCCTCATCGGACAGATCGAGCAGCCGTATAGGAACCGTGGCGCCGATCTCCTGGATCATCGAAGCCGGCGGGGTGCTGGAAGTGCCGAAGCCCACTGCGCGACGGTTGCGGACCGCTGGTACCCCTTCGCTCAGGTCAACGGTAAGCAGGTTGACGTCGTTCTCGATCCCCATGCTGGCAAGAATGTCACGGGTGATCCGGTCACCGGCAGAACCGGCACCCCCGGGCACAAAGCGCTTTCCGGCGAGGTCTCGGATGTTCTGTACACCGCTATCCTGCCGCACCACCCAGTGCATCACCAGCCCGGGTATCGGCCACAGCGAGCGAATGCGTTCGTAACCGCCTTCGGGGAATTGTCCTTCAGCGGCTACCGCAGCGCTGGCAAGCGACGGCGGCGTGGTGAACAGGTAGTCGTTGCGCATGCGCGCCATTTTGACGTTCTCGACTGAACCGGCACTGGTCTCGACGGTAATGTTTATTCCGTCGGTTCCCTGCATCAGCGCCTCGGCAATCCCTACGGCAAACGCGTAGTAGGTTGAGGTCTCCCGTGCACTCTTGAGCGCCAGGTTAGTTTGCGCCGTAACGTGTCCGGTGATCATGACAGCGATCGCTGCCACCGCAAAGAGCTTTTTCATGTTTGACTCCCGTGTAATTATTATGCGTCACTCTTGCATGGGTATTCCCGCTTGTCAAGCACAGCTTCTATGCGTACCATTGGCCACGAGCAGATTATGCAGAAGTTCGAGACAAGGGAGTACCGCATATCCGGCATGGACTGCCAGGACTGCGTGCGTCATGTGCGCAACGCAATCGTCTCGCTGGACGGCGTTGAAGACTGCGACGTCTACCTCGCTTCAGAGCGCGCGGTGGTTCGGGGAGCGGCGCCTGGTGACGCGCTGGAGCAGCGCCTGCGTAAGGCCGTAGCTGCGGCGGGCTACTCCGTTGTGGAAGAACAGGCCGATCAACGGCTGAGCCAGGCGCGCGCGGCGTCGCGCCGCGTACTGATTTTGCTGGCGGCGGTGGCGCTCTTTGTGCTGCTGGTGGTGATTCTGGGCGAGTGGCTCGGACTGCTGGACGGTATTACAGACCGAATTCCGTGGTACGTCTCGGCGCTGCTGATTGTGTGGATAGGGCGCAGGCCGCTACTGCAGGTGCTGCGAAGCGCGTTACGCGGCCAGGTGATCTCGCACAGCCTGATGACGGTTGGCGCGCTGGCCGCGGCGCTGGCCGGTGAGTGGGCCACCGCGGCTATTGTAGTGATTTTCATGCGCGTGGGGGCCTACACCGAGGGCATCACCGCCGACAAGAGCCGTCGCGCGCTGCGCGAGCTCTCCGGCATGGCTCCGCAGACTGCGCGAAGGCTGGGCAGCAACGGTGAAGAGCTGGTGCCGGCCGATAGCGTGGCAGTTGGAGAACTGGTGCTTGTTCGCCCCGGAGAGGCGGTTCCGGTGGACGGTGAGGTGGTTGCGGGCCACGCGTTTGTCAACCAGGCGGCGGTTACCGGAGAATCCGAACCGGTGGAAGCGTTGGTCGGCCGTGAGCTGTTTGCCGCGTCGCTGGTCTCCGGCGGAGCGGTCACGCTGCGGGCAACCGCCGTGGGCGTCGATACCACCTTTGGCACGGTGGTGCGTCTGGTAGAAGAAGCTGAGGCCAATCGCAGTGACGTGCAGCGCGTAGCCGACCGCTTTTCGGGGTACTACCTGCCGCTGGTAGCCGCTATCGCGGCGGCCACCTGGTGGATCGGCGGCAGCCTGCAAGCTACCATTGCGGTGTTGGTGGTGGCGTGTTCGTGTTCGTTTGCTCTGGCTACGCCGATTGCGATGCTGGCTTCCATAGGCGCGGCGGCCCGGCAAGGGGTGCTGATCAAAGGCGGGCGCTACATTGAATCATTGGCGCGGGTGGAGGTGCTGCTGATCGACAAGACCGGCACGGTAACCACTGGTGCGCCGCGGGTGACCGACGTGGTCAGCGCTGACTCTTTGCCTGTTAGCGAGGATGAGCTGCTGCAGCTTGCCGCCGACGTTGAGCGGTACTCAGAACATCCGCTGGCCGAAGCTGTGCGCCGCGCGGCTTTTGACCGCGGTCTGAGCTACCGCGACGCCGAGGACTTCCTTTCCGAGCCCGGTGTAGGAGTCAGCGCAACCATTGCCGGTAGCCGCGTCAGCGTGGGTCGAGTGCAACCTGAACGGCTACGTTGCGAGCCTGCATTGCTGTCACGCGGCACACAGCTCATGAACGAGGGTAAGAGCGTGTTGATGCTGTGCCGTGATGATCAGCCGCTGGGGCTGCTGGCAACCGCCGACAGCGTGCGCCCGGGGATTGCAGCGGCGCTGCGGCAGCTACGGACCTTTGGCATTGGGCGGATTGAGCTGATAAGCGGCGACAACGAGGGGGCCGTGCAGCGAATTGCCGATCAACTGGGAATTGCATACCGTTCCGGGCTGCTGCCGCAAGATAAGATAGCGCTGGTGCGCGATTATCAGCAGCGCGGGTTGCGCGTGGCGATGATTGGAGACGGTGTCAACGATGCCCCGGCGCTGGCCGGCGCCGACGTGGGTATCGCGATGGGCGCTGCCGGCACCGACGTAGCGATAGAGGCTTCGCACGTGGCACTGATGAACGACGACTGGGCCTCGGTTCCGCTGCTTTTTGGTGTTGCACGGCGAACCATGCGCGTAGTGATGCTCAACATCGGCTTCACTGCGCTGTACAACCTGGGCGGACTCTCGCTGGCAGCACTGGGGCTGCTGCCTCCGGTGGTAGCGGCTGCCGCGCAGAGCATGCCCGACCTGGGGATCCTGGCCAACTCGTCGCGCCTGGTACGGCTTAAACGGAGACCGCAGCGTGAGCGTTGAGGCCGCAGGCAGCGTGCGCTGCGCGATTGTGGGCCTGGGGAGAATCGGTTCGCTGTTGGAGGACGATACCCTGCGCGAGAAGCCGTGCACTCACGCCGGCGCAATAGCAGCCAACCCGAACTGCACCCTCGTTGGCGGCTGCGACATTGACCCCGTCCGGCGGCAGCGCTTTGCGGAGCGCTGGGGCTGCAGCGCGCTGTACGCGGATGTCGATACACTACTGCAGCAGACACGGCCGCAGATACTGAGCGTTGCCACCCATCCGGATAGCCACCGGCGGATGGTTGAGCGCGCCGCGGCGCACGGTGTACCGGTGGTGGTGTGTGAAAAGCCGCTGGCGGACAGCCTGCGCAACGCGCGCGCAATAGCCGCGCTGCACCGCAGGCGGCGCCTGACGGTGCTCACCAATCACGAGCGCCGCTATTCTGCCGACTATCAAAATGTTCGTGCGGCGGTTGTCGATCAGCGCTTCGGCAGGCTCCTCGCGCTGCGCGCCACCCTCTGCTCCGGGCGCACCAAACGCCATGACCGGGTGCTGCTGCACGACGGAACGCACATGGTGGACGTGATAAACTACCTGGCCGGCGGCACGCTGCAGCTGAGGAAGCGCCTGGGCAGCATGCGCGCCAATACCTCGTCGGCGTTTCTGTACGCGGTTGTGGCCGGGATTCCGGCAACAATTGAAGTGGGTGCCGAGCGCGACCATCTGCTGTTTGAAATTGAGCTCAGTTTCGAGCGCGGGCGAATCCGCGTTGGCAACGGTACCTACACGTTTGAGCAGAGTATCGAGAGCCCCTACTACCAGGGGTTCCGTTCACTGAGTCCCGCCGAGAGCCCGCCACCGGCTCTGACCGGTTATTTTGCGGGCATGCTGGATGACGCGGTAGCGTGCGTTAGCGATCCCGAGCGCCAGCCGGTCTCCAGCGCCGAGGACGGGCTGGCCAGTATGCGCTTCATCCGGGCGCTGCGCTCGATGCTTTAAAGCCGCCGCCGGATCAGCGCGCCATCTGGTAGGCGTCGCCAATCTCCTCTGCAGAAAAAGAATAAGTGGTGTTACAGTTGAAACAAGTGGTGCGCAGTGGAAACGGACCGTGCTGCCTGATGTCCTGCAGCTCCTCCACCCCCAGTGCGGCGATGAAGTTGAAGAAGCGCTCGCGGGTGCACGGACAGTAGAAGCGCACGTTCTTGGTTGCCAGCGGCTCGGGACTCAGCGCCGCGAAGTAGCGGTCCAGGATATCCCCGGTAGTTGCACCGTCGGCAAACAGCGCCCCAATTGAGCCAATTGCATGTACCGCGGCATCGATCTGTTCAATAGCGTCTTCGCGCTCCTGGAAGCCCCCCAGTGTCGGCATTGCCTGGATCATCAGGCCACCGGCACCGATGGCGCGGCCGTGATTATCGAACTGGATGCTCAGATGGAACGCCGTGGGAGTCTGTTCTGAATAGACGAAGTAGGCGGCCAGGTCCCGGGCCAGACTACCGTAGACCAGCCGGATGCGCCCGGTAAACGGCTGCTTGGCGCGCTCGAGGTGCTTGGTGACAGACAGCGTGCCGCTGCCGACAAATTGCGCCGGATCGAGCGATTCGGGCGCCTCGGTCAGCGGAATCGGGTTGCTCTTGAGGTAGCCGCGCACGGTGCCGCCGGCGGTGGTCTCCACGTACAATCCGCCCATCGGCCCGTCACAGCTGAGTTCAAAAGAAATTCTGTCGTTTGCCTTTACGTTGGTCGATAGTAGCCCGCCGGCCAGGTAGCCGTGGCCCAGCAGCAGCGTCTCGATCAGCCCCAGCCGGTGATTGGCCCGCATCTGGTTCACCATTCGCGTACCGTGCAGCAGTGCTCCGCGGTAGCTTCCCTCAGCCAGCACAAAGCTGTCTACGCGATCCTGCGGCAGCGCGGCGAGCTGTTCCGCTACTACCGGGTCATCGATTGCTTCTTGTCTCATATGGAGAAAAGGTACTGCCTTGCAGACCGCTCGTCCAGTCACTATACTTTGCGTTCACCATGATAACAGCGGTACTGGTTCTCTCATTCTTGAGCTTCATCGGGTTAGGCTTGCCGGACGGGTTGCTCGGCGTAGCGTGGCCGTCGGTGCGCGCTGAGTTTGGCCGGCAGATGGGGGCGATTGCGTGGTTCCTTGCTGCCGAGTCGCTGGGCTACTTTCTCTCGAGTGTCGGCAGCGGTCGTACGGTGAGACGTGCCGGGCTCGGCTGGACCCTGTTCAGTGGCGCTCTCGCTATGGCGGCCGGGCTGCTGCTGGTTTCGCTGGCACCGCGGTGGCTACTGCTGGTTGGCGGATTCGCCCTGATCGGCGCGGGCGCGGGCCTGATTGATTCCGGGTTCAACGCCTACGCGGCGCACCATTTCAGCGCAACAGCAATGAACTGGATGCACGCCTGCTACGGTATCGGGGCCACCGTTGGTCCGCCGATAGTGACGCTGTCAATGCTGCAGCTGGGTTCCTGGCGTTGGGCTTACGCGGGCGCGGCGCTGTTCCTGGCGGCGGTCTCGCTGTTGCTGCTGCGCACCCGACGCCGATTTGCAAAGGACGCCGTGGTTGGTGTAACACAACCCGGCAGGTCTGCGGCTCTTGCGACGCCGCCGGACTCCACTGCACAATCCGCAGCGGCGTCCACGCCAAGCCCGGCCAGGCAACAGGTTCTGGTGTGGGGCGGCGTACTGCTGTTCCTGCTCTACGCCGGATCTGAGGTCTCCGCCGGTCAGCTCACCTATTCTCTGCTCACCGAGGGGCGCGGCATGGACCCGGTCAAAGCCGGTTTCTGGGTTGGCGCATTCTGGTTCTCGCTCACCGGCGGTCGCTTCCTGCTGGGACCACTGTCACAGCGCATCGGAAGCCCGCGGGTGCTGCGCGGCGCGTTTGCACTTGGCGCGGCTGCGGCGCTGCTGTTCTGGCTTGGGATAGCGCCAACCGTTGATGGAGTGGCACTGTCGCTCATAGGGTTCTGCATGGCTCCAATCTTCCCCTTGCTGGTGCTGCAAACCCCACAGCGTGTTGGTGTCTCGCGTGCTCACGATGTGATTGGCTACCAGATGGGTGCGGCCACCCTCGGCAGCGTGCTGTTGGCCGGCGGCGGCGGGATGCTTGCAGACGCTGTGGGGCTTGCAGTAGTGGCGCCGTACATTCTGCTGCTGCTGCTGCTGAGCGCCGGGCTGTACGCGGTGTTGACGATCGTGCAGCGATCGGTGGTAGAGTAGGCACAATGCTCCAGCTTCACCTGTTTACTGATCAACTGTGCCGTCTGCACTCGCCCGGTATGGGTCATCCGGAAAGACCCGAGCGGCTCGACGCCGTGACCGCAGTCTTTGACACCTGTGACGGCAAGCCGGGGGTCACGATTGACCCCGGTCGCGACGCAACCGATGCCGAAATCACCGCTGTACACACCGCCGCGCTCCTCGAGCGGGTACGCGATTCTCAACAGCGCGAGATCGCCGTGTTTGACGCCGATACGGTAGCCAACAGTCACAGCTGTGCCGCTGCGCTGCGGGCGGCCGGCAGCGCCTGTGCCGCGGTTGACGCCCTGTTCAGCGGACAGGCGCAGCGGGCGTTTGTCGGCACGCGGCCGCCGGGGCATCACGCTGAGGCCGATCGGCCGATGGGATTCTGTTTCTTCAACAACGCCGCTATAGCCGCCGAGCACGCCCGCAGGCACCACGGAGTCTCTCGGATAGCTATTGTTGACTGGGACGTTCACCACGGTAACGGAACTATGCACAGTTTCTACGCAGACCCCGGTGTGCTGTACGTCTCGCTGCACCAGTTTCCGCTGTTTCCCGGCAGCGGACGCCTGGAGGAGACCGGCAGCGCGGAGGGCACGGGCTACACGCTGAATCTACCGCTGGCCGGTGGCCGTAGCGATAACGAATACCTGTTTCTGTTTGATACTCTGGTGGTGCCGCTGCTCGACCGCTACCAGCCGCAGCTGGTGCTCATTTCGGCCGGTTTTGACGCTCACGAACGAGACCCGCTGGGATCGATGCTGCTCTCGGATGCGGCGTTTGCGGCCATGACCGAGCGCCTGACAGGTGTGGCGGAACGCCATGCCGAGGGGCGCGTGGCGGCGCTGCTGGAAGGCGGCTACAGCCTCTACGGCCTGCAGCTCGGCATTGCGGCAACCATAGATGGTCTGCGTGGCGCGCAACGCGCAGCACCTGCCGATGCGCGCCAATCCGCTACCGCCACGGGCGGCAGTCACACTATTGTGGATAGCGCGGTTGAACAGATCGCCGAGCGTGCCGCCGACACACTGTCCAGGCAGTGGGGTCGGTTCACTGTATAGGCGGTTGCTGCAGTGCGCGTTCGATACAGTTGGCCAGATACGGACGCAACTGCCGGACGCTGATGATCTCGTCGATTGAACCGACCTTTCTGGCACGCTCAACCGAATGAATCGAGTCGAACTGCTGTGCCAGCAGCGCCTGCTTCTCGGAGTGAACCTCCTGCACCAGTTCGTCAAACTCTTTTTGCGAAACACCGTTGGCGTTTGCGAGTCTGGCCTGTGCGGCTGCTACGCGTGGATCGGCCCACGTCTGTTTGCGGACAACCCCGGGGAAAACCACCGCAGCGGCCGGTGCGCCGCCGATAACCGAGGCGTAAGATCCTTCGAGTGCAACCGCCTGCAGCGAGGAATTGAGACTCTTGGAGAACACAACGTAGGCTCCGCCGTGGTAGCGCGCGGTGACAACAAATAACAGCGGTCCCTGGAAGTTGACCACCGCGCGGCCAATCTCCGCCCCGTACTCCAGTTGCAGCTTGCGCAGCGACTCCGGCGAGCCGTCAAAACCGGAGAGGTTGGCCAGTACTACCACCGGCACGCGGCCACTGAAGGCGTTGAGTCCGCGGGCAGCTTTCTTTGAGGAGAGCGGAAACAGCGTCCCGCCGGTCCACGATTCCGGTCCGTCGTGCGGTACCTCGCCGATGCGCGTCATCGAGCGGCTCTCGATACCGATCACGCCTACCGCGTAGCCGCCGAGACGCGCTTCCCAGACAATTGCGGTTTCAGAATCCTGCATGCTGTACCAGCGCTCGAGCGCGTCGGCGTCATGATCTATGATCGCACGCATCACCTGGCGCATGTCGAACGGTTTCTTGCGTTCGGGATTGAGTCTGGCACTGAAGATATCACCGATGGTGCTGAAACCCTGCCCGAGCGAGTCGCGGTACGGCGTCAGCGATACATCCCGGTCTACCGGATCCGAGGATGCCCGGCGGCCCGGGTAGACGGCATCGGGTTGTACGTAGGTCAGCGAGTAGTGGCGCAGCAGCACGGTATACGCCTCGTAGAGGCTCTTGGCGCCGATCTGTGCCTGCCCGTTGGGGCCCATAATCCGTGCAAATCCGCCGATGCCGACGTTGTCCTCGGCTGAGACGCTGCCGGAGAAGTCGAGCGCCTTCTTGCCGGTCAGCAGCATCGAGGCATCTTCGGTCATGATCAGCAAGCCGCGGGTGTGCATCAGCATTGTGGCTTCGGCGTTCCAGTAGGACTGAGCGCCCACATTTATCCCGGCCACAATCACGTTGATCTCGCCGCCGGCCTGGGTGAATTCGATAATGCGCCGCAGGGTGGCCGCGGTCCAATCGAGGTTCTCGGTGCCGCTGTCCATGTCGATGCGCGCGCCGGCCGAAATCGGCAGCCACTCCACCGGAATGCGGCGTTGCTCGGCCAGGTCGAGCGCCGCGTTGATCCGGCGGCACTCCTTCTCGGCCAGTGAACCCAGATCGCCGGTTGTGTCCGAGAGAATGATCACCCGGCGCACCGGTCTGGCGAAGCCCTCGAGGTTGTTGCTGATAATGCCGAATACAATGTTGCCGTTGTTCTGACCGTAGGGACGATCGGCTACCGAAACGGGCCGATCGGCGCCGGTGTGTGGATCGGGTTTGATGTCAAATTCTTCGAAGTCGCCCTTGGGGAAGGTTTCATATACGGGGTACCCCGAACGCGTGATCATCTTTATGGTCTCGTAGGGGTAGAGTGTGCCGCGCTGACGCGCGCGCACCACCTTGGCAACGTATTCGTCCATTGGTGTCAGCGGTTCGTCCGACGGTGTACGGCCACGCAGCGTGAAGCTGGTCCCCGAGATGTTTTCGAACAGCAGCTCGACTTCTTCGGGATTCTGTTGTGCCGAGCTCGGCCGCCGTGAGTAGATTACAAGCTTTTCGATTCCGAGATCGGTCATGCGTGCGGCCAGCCGAACCGCGTAATCGCGAATCTGGTCCACCGAAGCGTTGAGCACGCCACGGATGTTGATAATGATCCGGTTCCAGTAGAGCCGGCGTGTGGCGGATGCCTGCGCGGCACGCATCGCGTAGACCGCCTCCATGAAGACATTCTCCAGCGCAACCATGCGGCGGATGGTTGCCTGGTCGTCGCGCTCAAAGCGTGCCGTCGGCACCTCCACCAGCGCAAAAAGGCGCTCATCGCGCGGATTGGCGATTGCGGTTGCGTGCAGCAGCCACACCGATTGCGATGCGTATACCTGTCTGCGGGTGAAGTTCTGCAGGCGCCCGATGCGCAGCTCGCGGTACTGCAGAGGATTGATCCCGCAGATCGACTCGTCCTCGTGCAGCGTGCCGTCTGCATCTGCTACGTAGGTGCGGAACTGCTGGCTTCCGTGGTCACCGAGCAGGCCGATGCTGAGCCGCTCGGCGCCGCCCTGCAGTGTTTCCAGCGGCGGCCAGACATCGAGTGCGCTACCGCCCTTGGTTACTGTGAGTGCAATCAGCTCGTCGGCGTCGGCTTTCTGCAGCTCATCGACTGTCTCGGCCAGCGCGACTGCGGGGGTCACAACCAGAAGGGTGGAAAACCGTCTTGTTCCGTCGCTGCTGCGGACCAGAAACATCGGATTGTGGCTCCCGGCTACAACCTCGCCGGATTGGTAGATACGGTCACGCACGAAGCGCCGCGCAATCATTTCAAGCGCAATTCGGGCTTTGGGACCATCGGGACCGATGGCAGCCAGCGCCAGTTCGGGCAGCACGTGGTGTCCGGCATCGACGATGTTGCGCCGCAGCCGCGAGAGCATGGTATCGTTGTGCGAGTGCGTCTTGATCAGCTCGAGCACGCGCTCGACATTAGCGCGTTTTTCGGTGGTCAGTGTCTGCAGCAGCTCGCGGTCAACCAGCACGTAGCGGGCATGGATCGCCGCATCTGCCAGCGCCGGTGCCGCTGACTGCGCCAGAAGGGCAATCTGATCCAGGCTGTTGGCTATCTCGGTACTGACTTCGACCTGCTGCGCGTACTGCTCCAGAAGCACCAGTGAGCGCTGCAGCAGACGCTGTTTTGCGGCCAGGTCGGCGTGCGAGCGGTAGATTCGCAACAGTACCATCTTCTCGCTGTCTGTACCGCTTTCATCAATCTCCGGATACCACTCCAGCACGGCTTGCAGATCATGCAGAAACTGCTCGGGCAATCCCTTGTGCTTGTCGGCCTGGCGTCGGAAGTAGTGTGACAGCAGTTCACGAGCAGATGCCGGGCGCGCCATACCTTCGGCGTGTAGAGGAGCCTGTGAGAACAGAATCTCGATTGCCGGATAGAGCGTGATGCCTTCCAGCAGCAGTGCCGGCAGTTTCTGCTTGTGTTCCTTGTGGCGTTCACTGAAATCCAGCAGATGATTCAGAATAACCGTCGGGTCGTCGCGGTGATCGTAGCCCAGGAATACCGCCCGATAGTCGCGCGCCAGCCGGTCCCACTGATCGGCCGTGGTATCAGAGGGCTGTGCCAGGAACCGCACCGTTGCGCCTTCAGCCGGCGCTGCCTGCTCCTGTTCGCCGCTTTCTATCTGCGCCAGCGGCTGTCCCGCGGCTACCTGCTCCCCGGGTCTGACCAGCACCTCTTTGACAACCCCGGCCTCGGTGGCGCTGACCAGCATCTCCATCTTCATTGCTTCCAGAGACAGCAGCAGATCGCCCCTTGCCACCGTTTGTCCCGGCTGTGCGTGGACGGTAAGCACAATTGACGGTGAAGGGGCGCGCACGTAGCCAGAAGATTCGACCTCGATCGTGTAGGGCACCGCGCCGACTTCGCACTGCAGTGCATCACCGCGTTGTACGATTTGGACGCGATGGCGTTCCCCGCGGTAGACTATCTCGGCCTGGTGATCACGGCCACGGAAAGTCAGAGCCACGCTGTCATCGCCGCAATCGATGTGATAGTGTGCCCCGCCTACCGCCTTGACCAGCAGGTTGTAGCTGACCCCCTGCGCGCTGAGGTCCACGCCCCGGCCGTGCGAAACCGCTATGTCGCGTGGATGCCCGGCAGAGCTCAGCTGCTGCTTGAAGTTGCTGAGTTCCTCGCGGCCGGCTTCCAGGTAGCGCGCGACGGCGCACGCCAATAGCGCTACGTCCCACTTGTCACGCCGGATTACCGCACTTTCACGCTGCAGCAGCTCTTCGACAAAGCGCGTATGCACGCCGCCCTCGAGGATCTCCGGCGTTTCGAGAAGCTGTAACAGGAACGCGCGATTGGTAGTGCCTCCCTCGATGCGGATGCGCATCTCGGAAAGTGCACGCGTGAGCCGCGCAATCGCTTCGCGACGCGTAGAGCCGGAGGCAATCACTTTGGCCACCATGGAGTCAAAATCCGACGGGATGCTGCTGCCCTGCTGAATTCCCGAATCAACGCGTATTCCCGGCCCCGCCGGCGCACTGAACAGCGTTACGCGTCCGGGTGCGGGACTGAACTCGCGGTCTGGATCTTCGGCGTTGAGGCGTACCTCCATCACGTGGCCGCGCGCTACGCAGTGCTCTGCCGACAGAATCTGGCCGCGGGAAACGAGTATCTGACCCTGAACCAGGTCAAATCCGTAGAGCTGTTCGGTTATTGGATGCTCAACCTGCAGCCGCGTGTTGACCTCCATGAAGTAGTACTCGCGGCGGTCAACGTCATAGAGAAATTCCACCGTGCCGGCACTCTGATAGCCGGCGGCACTGATCAACCTGGCCGCGGCCTGTTCAATAGCGGCTATCTCGCTGCTGCCCATCAGCGGTGGCGGTGTCTCTTCGATGATCTTCTGGTTGCGGCGCTGTACCGAACAGTCGCGCACGCCGAAGGTCAGCACGTTTGCGTGTCGATCGGTAATGGTCTGGACTTCGAGATGGCGGCCGGTCACCACCAGCTGTTCTATGAAGACGATATCGTTACCGGTTATCCGCAGCGTCTCTTCCTGCGCCGAGCGCAGCTGGCTCTCCAGCTCCGCGGCGGTGTGCACAAAACGGATGCCGCGTCCGCCACCGGCGTTGGACGCCTTGACAATCACCGGATAACCGATCTTCTGCGAGACTGCCTGCGCCTCTTCCAGAGTGCGCACCGGCCCGCGGCTCCACGGCAGGATCGGCACATCGGCGCTCTCGGCGAGGTCTTTGGCGGCAATCTTGTCTCCCAGCAGCGACATGGACCCCGAAGGTGGCCCCAGGAAAACCAGTCCCGCCTGCTCCACCATCTCTACAAAGGCGGCGTCCTCCGAGACAAAGCCCCAACCGACCCACAGCGCATCGCAACCGCTGCTGAGCAACGCCTGCAGCAGCAGTTCCTTGTTCAGGTAGGGGCTGCCGGTTGTGCCGTACAGCGGCAGACTCGACAGCGCCACCGCTCGGTCTGCCTCCTGAACAAACAGTGCGTCCTCTTCGGCGTCGATGTAGAACGCCACCGTGCGCATGCGCGTGCCGTGCAGTGCATTGAACTCGCGCACCGCGCGAATGAAACGCATTGCCGCCTCGCCACGGTTGATGATCCCGACAACAGAGTCATCACCGAGGATCGTATCTACATTGGTATGCTGCCCCGGGGTACGCGTATTCGCCATAGTTTCCTTCTCGTGGGGACAAGACTATAATTCTATTGTTATCCCGGTCAAGGCCGGCAATCGTGGACCGGGCGCTGCAGCTGACCCTCCGGCGGCGTGTGTGCTATGGTCCGACAGAGGCAGAAGTAGTGTATCAGTACCGAGTACATCACAGCGGGACACAACGGCTGGAGTTGAGACTGGGGTGGCCGTGGCGGGCTTTCTTTCTGGGCTGCTTTGGATTTCTGGCGTGGACCGCACTGGACGGTGGCAGGATCTACCCGCTACCGGCAGTAGTTGGGCTGATCTGTCTTGCCGCCGGCCTCTACAACGAACAGTGGGTGTTCGATCGCGCAGACCGCCAGATAGTCTCGTTGATTGGACTGTTTCCGCTGCTGCGCCGGCGGGTATACGATCTGGACAGGCTCGAGGCGGTGCGCGTGCGCACGATGCATCCGATCGGCGCTGCGCCGGACAGTGACACCGGCAACCGCTTCAGCCAGCCTGCGGTGCCGCGGGCCCTGCAGCGTCGGCTGGTGCGGCTGTCGCTGCGCGTGAGTGATGAAAACGGCGACACGCACAGTATCAATGTCCAGACCGAATCGCAGCGGCGCTACCAGCATCTGTTGACAATTGGGCAGACTATTGCCGAGTTCTGTCAGGTTGGGCTGGAATCCCCCGCGGAGTGAGCGGTTGCTGGTACGTGTGGCGGCATTTTGTCTGACACAAGGTAACACGACACAAAGTGGTCCGGCTCGGCTTCCACCACCGGGGGTGGGGCCTCTCTGCACCTGGGCATCACATACGGGCAACGTCCGGAAAAGATGCAGCCGGCCGGCGGATTGACGGGGCTGGGGACGTCACCCTCCAGTATCACCCGCTGACGCTTCTCTACGTTGACTTTGGGGATAGGGATGGCGCTCAAGAGCGCCTGGGTGTAGGGGTGCAGCGGATTGGCAAAGATCTGACGCGAGGTGGTCAGCTCGACAAACTTGCCGAGGTACATTACCGCCACTCGGTTTGAGATATGTTTGACCACGCTGAGATCGTGCGAGATGAACACGTAGGTCAGGTCCAGCTTCTGTTGCAGGTCCTGTATCAGGTTGAGGATCTGCGCCTGGATAGAAACGTCGAGTGCTGAGACCGGCTCGTCGCAGACGATGAACTTGGGGCTGAGCGCCAGCGCACGCGCCACCCCCACGCGCTGGCGCCGCCCGCCGTCCAGCTCGTGCGGGAAGCTGTTGACCAGTTTGTTGCTCAGTCCAACCGTACGCATGAGCTCCTGTACGCGCTGCGCGCGTTCGCTCGGGTTGTACATGCGGTAGACATCAAACGGCTCGGCAATAATCTGCGAGATGCTCATCCTGGGATTGAGCGATGCAAACGGGTCCTGAAAGATGATCTGCATGTCCTTGCGCGCCTCGCGCATCTTGCGCGAACTGTACCCCAGAATATTCTGGCCCTCAAAACGGACCTCACCGCCAGTGGGCTCCACCAGACGCAACACGGCACGGCCGGTGGTTGATTTGCCGCAACCGGACTCACCGACTATGCCGAGCGTTTCTCCCTTGCGAACGTTGAAGCTGATATCGTTGACCGCCTGCAGCAGCCCTTTCTTGGTCTGGAAGTCTTTCCTGAGGTTGCGTACCTCGAGCAGGTTCTCCATCGCTTACTCCTCGTACCCCGGGACCAGTCCCTCGTAGATCATGCAGTGGACCGAGTGTCCCTGGCCCAGATTGGTGGTCTGCGGCACGCGTGTCTTGCAGATCTCACCGGCCATCGGACAGCGCGGATGGAACTTGCAGCCGCTTGGCAGCGCGGTGGGATCGGGCATCAGCCCCTTGATTGGATTCAAGCGCGTCACTTCCTCATCGAGACTGGGTATGGAACCAAAAAGCCCGCGGGTGTAGGGGTGTCTGGGGTTGGTGAAAAGGGTGTTGACATCCGCGTACTCAACTATGGTTCCGGCGTACATGATGGCCACCTGGTCACACACCTCGGCTACAACTCCCAGATCGTGAGTGATCAACAGCATCGAGGTTGAGAACTGCTGGCGCAGGCGTTTCATCAACTCGAGCACCTGGGCTTGAATGGTGACATCCAGCGCCGTGGTTGGCTCGTCGGCAATCAGCAGCTCGGGGTTACACGACAGTGCCATTGCGATGCCAACGCGCTGGCGCATGCCGCCGGAGAACTCGTGCGGGTAATCTCCTTCGCGCTCGGGCGGGATCCCCACCAGGCGCAGCATCTCTCCGGCACGTGCGCGGGCGGCCCTGGCGTCAAGCCCCTGATGCAGGACAACCGCTTCTTCGATCTGGAAGCCGATCGTGAGCACCGGATTGAGCGAGGTCATAGGGTCCTGAAAAATCATCGAAATCTTGTTGCCGCGGATCTTCTTTATTTCATCGAGGCGTTTGTGCAGCAGGTCTTCGCCGTGAAAGTGAACCGAACCGGAGACGATCCTGCCCGGTGGAGCTGGAACCAGACGCATGATCGAAAGCGCCGTGGTTGTCTTGCCGGCGCCGGTCTCGCCAACCAGCCCAACGGTCTGCCCCTTCTCCACGTGCAGTTGCAGGTCTTCAACCGCGGTTACCACGCCATCATCGGTGTGATACTCGACGCGTAGATTGTCTATTTCAAGAAGCCGTTCTGCCACCGTTGCCTTCCTTTCTACTGCTTGAGCCGCGGATCGAGCGCGTCGCGCAGTCCGTCACCCAGCAGGTTGAGTGCAAAAATCGTCAGCATGATCGCAAGTCCGGGGAAGGTTGCCACGTGCCACGCCGAGCGGATCAGATGCCGTCCGGAAGAGAGCATAGCACCCCACTCGGGTGTTGGCGGCTGGATGCCCAGCCCTATGAAGCTCAATCCGGCAGCCGACAGAATAGCGGTTGCCACACCGAGGGTCCCCTGCACGATAATCGGAGCCAGGCTGTTGGGCAGGATATGGCGTACGATGATCCGCCCGTCACGCGCCCCAACCGCGCGCGCGGCTTCGATGAACTCCTGCTCTTTGATGGATATGAAAGACGCCTTGACGATGCGCGCGTACACCGGAATGTAGCTGATGCCGACTGCGATCATGACGTTGACGATACCGCCGCCAAAGGCACTGACAATTGCGATTGCCAGCAGGATCGATGGTATCGCCAGCAGCACGTCCATAACGCGCATGATCACGTTATCCATCCGGCCGCCGTAGTAGCCGGCCACCGCGCCGAGGGTACCGCCCAGAATAATTGAGATGCTCACCGCGATGAAGCCAACCTGCAGTGACACCCGCGCACCGAATATGATGCGGCTGAGGATGTCGCGGCCGAGGTCATCGGTTCCCAGCAGGTGGTCGCGGCTGGGCGCCTCGGCAATGCGGTCGAGGTTCTGCACGCGGAAGCTGTACGGCGCAATTACATCGGCAAAGATTGCCGTGAAGATAATCAGGAGCACTACCGCCAGGCCGAACATCGCGGTGCGATTCTTGCGCAACCGGCGCCATACCTCGCCCCATTGTCCGCGCCGCTTGCTTAACTCGGGAGCAGGCGTCAGCGGCGGGTGTTCGTCCGGAGACAGTTTTTCGGGGAGTTCTCCCGGATGCTCATCACTGCTCTGAATGATGTCATCGGTTTCGGTCCTCATGCGGTACCCCTATTTGTACTGCGCCTTGATGCGCGGATCGATGTAGGCGTAAAGAATATCGACGCCCAGGTTAACGACACTGAACGTCAACGCCAGCAGCAGCACCCCGCCCTGGACCACCGGGTAATCCTTCTGCCGGATGGCGTCTACCATCAGCCGCCCCACACCGGGCCAGGAGAAGATGCTCTCGGTAAGCACCGCGCCGCCCAGCAGATAGCCAAATTGCAGTCCGATTACGGTAACAATCGGGATCAGCGCATTCTTGAGCGCATGGCGATTGATCACAACGCGTTCGCTCAAGCCTTTGGCGCGGGCGGTGCGGATATAGTCCTGTCGCACAACCTCGAGCATGCTGGAACGAGTCATCCGGGTTATGATGGCGGCCGTACTTGTGCCGATAGTTAAGGCGGGCATGATCAGGTGGCGCAGCGTTCCGTAGCCGCTGGAGGGGAACACCCCCAGCGAGACCGAGAAGAGCAGTATCATCATCATGCCCTGCCAGAAGTTGGGCATAGAGACACCAACCAGCGCTATGCCCATCGACGCTGCATCAAATGCCGAGTACTGCCGGGTTGCAGAGAGAATCCCTATCGGTATTCCCATGACCACCGCAACCAGCACACCGGCGGCAGCCAGCTGAAGGGTTGCCGGAAAGCGTGCATAGAGCTCCTGGAAAACCGGGCGCCGGGTAACAAGCGACCGCCCGAGGTCACCGCGGACGGCATTGAATATGAAACGGCCAAACTGAACCGGGAACGGGTCATCCAGACCCATCTGGGCGCGCAGCGCGGCTACCTCGGCTTCGGGTGCACGTTCGCCGAGCATCAGTTTTGCCGGATCCCCGGGTGTAAAGAACATGATGGTGAAGACCACCAGAGAAACTCCAAACATGACCGGGATCAGCAGAAACAACCGACGCAAGATATACCTGTGCATGAATTACCTCTACGGAGAGACGGTAGAATAAACGGATGGCGCCGAACCGGATGGTGCGGCGCCTGTCGCTATCCGCTCAGCGGTTGCGTACCTGATGCAGTATATGGTGTCCCGCAGTGTGCGGAACAAAGCCTTCAACGTAGTCGCGGTGCGCGTTGAGCTCGTTGCGGAATGCCAGAAAGACCCACGGCGCTTCCTCAAAAACGATCTCCTGTGCGCGGTAGTAGGCCTCGGCGCGTTCTTCGGCGTCCGGACTGCGCCGGCCGAGGTCCAGCAGTTCATCTACTTCCTCGTTGGCCCAGAAGGTGCGGTTACCGGCATCGCCAAACTGCGTTGAGTGGAACAGCGAGTACATGCCGTAGTCCGCATCACCGGTTACCGCTACCCAGCCCAGCATGAACATGTCGTGCTCGCCGCGGGCGGTACGGTCCAGGTAGGGTGCCCACTCCAGGATCTCGATGGAGGCGTCGATGCCCACCTGCGACAGCTGTTCCTGGAAGATCTCGGCGTACTGGATGCGAATCGGGTTATCGTTGGTCCAGATTGAGGTAGTGAAGCCGTCTGGGTAGCCGGCTTCGGCCAGCAGCTCTCGCGCACGGACCGGGAGGTGGTCGTAACCGGGGATGTCCTGGTTGGCAAACTGTACCGTGGGGGCAAGCGGGCCGCGTGCCGGGGTGGCGTGGCCGCGGAAGGCAACGTTGGTAGCCTGCGGAACGTTGAGCGCCAGATTGATGGCCTGACGCACGCGCACGTCATCGAAAGGTTCCTTCTGGACGTTGAAGCCCATGTAGAAGGTTGTCAGCCCGGTGGAGCTGATAGAGGTAACGCCTTCGACGTTGGCCAGGCCATTGAAATCCTGCGGACCGACGTCGTAGATGATATCGGCTTCGGCGGTCTCGATGGCAACGGTGCGGCTGCCGTCCTCGGTGATGAAGCGAAAGCGCACTTCGCGCGATGCAGCCGGCTGACCATGGTAGTCGTCAAAGCGTTCGAGCTGAATGGAATCACCGCTGCGCCATTCAACAAACTTGAACGGTCCGGTACCAACCGGGTTGCGGGCAAAGTCTTCACCGAGCTCACCAACCGCGCGCTCGTTGATGATTGCAGTGGCCGGGTGCGCCAGGTGGGTGATGAACGGCCCGAAGGGAAACTCCAGGATCATGCGGAAATTGTAATCATCGATAATCTCAACACGGTCGAGCGCAGCAACCAGGAACGCACCGGGGGCGTTGACCTGGCGCATCCGCTCGAAGGTGAACTGTACATCACGCGAGGTCAGTTCGTCTCCGTTGTGGAACAGAATGCCCTCGGGGATCGTAAACTCGTAGGTTACATCGTCAACAATACGGTACTCGCTGACCAGCCCCTCTGAGATCTCGAGCTCGGGGTCCTGATACATCAGCGTCTCGTAGAGCTGCTTCATGATACGTGCAGAGGGCTGGTCATTGGTTGCCTGAGGGTCCAGCGCACGGGCTTCTCCCGGCATACCAACCACAAGCACATCCTTATTCTCAGCCTTTTCGGTGACATCCGTGGCGCTTGGACCACAGCCGATCATAACCGCTGCAACAACCGCGGCAACGATTACAAGGACCAGTGTTCGTCCTTTTTTCATGACAGGTTTTTCTCCTTACAGAAAATGAATTGAAGAGTAGCCAGCCCCGGATTATACGCGATGCGATGCCGATGGTCAATTGAATGATTGTGGAGCGGTTAGTGTAGTTTATTACAGCAGAAGAGAATAAAGCTGCATTTTTTGCCGCGCCGCGCGAGTTCGTATGCAGGTTTTGGGTCCACAAGCGTATCTTCTGGTGGGTATACGCTGTGTAGTATGCGGAATATGCAGCGCGGGGTTTGACAATCCGAAGAAAATCTGTATTGTATGTCGTGAGTTATAGTCAACATTTTTTCGGGAGGATCAAATGAATCGAGCTGCGAGACTGGTTTCAATCGTTGTCCTGGTGGTGTTCGTTCTTGCCAGCTGTATGACGCACGTGCATACCGTCGGTGAGGGTCCGCAGAGTTTCGAGACGGTCAGCGAGCGCCAGTGGTACGTACTGTGGGGCCTGGTTGACATTACCACACCCGATACTGAGCGAATGGCAGCGGGTGCTGAAGATTACGAGATCGTAACCGAATTCGAAATACTCGATGTGGTCATCGGTTTCTTCACCGGTATCGCTACCGTGTATCCACGCACCGTAAAGGTTATCAAATAGCCGGCACCTTTACGATCATCCATGAGAATTCCAACGGCACAAACAGCCGCCCTCGGGGCGGCTGTTCTCTTCGGCACACTGCTTCTGAGCTTTGCCGCGTGCACGCCGCGCGAGCGTTCCGCTGTGCAGGATGCACCGGACTCAGTGCCCGAGTACGTCTTTGAGGTAGACTCCGAGCTTCTCGGTGACACGGTGCTGATCGACGGCGCCGCCATCGCGCTGGCGCCGCCGCGCGGATGGGAAGCGGTCGATGACGCTACACGCGCAATGGTTGAAGCACAGATTCAGGAGTCGGTTGCTGCGGGACCGATTTCGGGAACCCTGCTCGAGTTGTTTGTAGACGCCGACAGCGGTTCCGCGTTGACCCTGATGCGCCTGGACGGCGGGCTGTCTCCGCGTGAAATTGGTGCCGCTCTTGCGCAGGCCGAGGGCGCCGAGAAAGCAGTTTTCCGGCACGCCGGGTTGGAGATTGTTCAGGTCAGAACCGTTGCCGACCAGGCGGCCGCCTTCTCGCTGGTGACGCGTGTTGATCAGCAGAGCGATGCGCTGCTGTTGCAGTACGTTGTGGCGCAGACCGCAGAGCAGCAGACGATGCGGGCGGTGGAATCGAGCATCGGCTCGTTGAGCGTTCAGTAGCGCTCAGGAACAGGCTGATGACGTTCAAGACCTTTTCGATCGAGATCCCGTTGCGTTTCCGTGATCTGGACGCCTACGGACACGTCAATCACGCCCAGTTCTTTACCTTTCTGGAGACCGCCCGCGTACGGCTGATGGGCGGTGAGTTTGAGCGCCGTCTGGGAAGCGGGCCCGTGTTTCTGGTGGTCAGTGCCGCGTGCGACTACAAACAGCCGCTGACGCTGCAGCAGTCGTGCATTGTGACACTCAGCGTAGAGAAGATGAAGCGCACCAGCTTCGAAGTCGGCTACACGGTCAGCGACGGAAACGGTACAATCTACGCAACAGCGCGCACCCGTCATGGATGTTACGATCCGCAGGCCGGGCGTCCGATCCGCATTCCGCAGTGGTTTCTCGATATCGTGTGTGATCGTGTGTGAGCGCTGAACAGGAGGGAGGCTATGCTGGGTTTTGGCCGCAAGGTCATGGGATTGGCTCTCGGCGGCGGTGCGGTGCGCGGTTTTGCACACATCGGAGTTCTGAAAGTGCTGGCAGAGGCGGATATCAAGCCGAGCTACGTGGCGGGCACCAGCGTTGGCAGCCTGATCGGAGCGCTCTACTGTGCCGGGTACAGCTGGTCACAAATTCTGGAAACCGCTGCTGATATAGAGTGGACGGATTTGGTGCAGCTCAGTTTCCCCAAGCTCGGCATTGTCAAGCCCGAAGGCCTGCGCGACTTGATCGACAGACTGGTCGAGGGTCGCAACATCGAGGACCTCGAAATCCCGTACGCTGCGGTTGCGGTTGACCTGGTAGCTGCCGCCGAAGTGGTCTTTGATTCCGGACCGATCAGTACCGCGGTGCTGGCAAGCTGCAGCATCCCCGGGGTCTTTGTACCGGTTCAGAGCGACAACGCCGTGCTGGTTGACGGCGGGGTGCTGAACGCGGTGCCGGCTGATGTTGTCAAGCGGATGGGTGCCGAGTACGTCGTTGCGGTGGATCTGAACGCCAATGCGCAGGGCAGCGATGAAAAGCCCGACAGCATTCTCGACGTTGCCTCACGCAGCATGGCGCTGTTCAGGACCGCCACCAGCAGCAAGGGCCTCTCCTACGCTGATTGCATTGTGCAGCCGGATTTGAAAGGCTTCAGCTACCACAACATGTCCCGGCGCGACGAGATGGTGAAGCGCGGTGAAGCGGCCATGAACGGGGCTCTGTCCAAAGTTCAACGCAAGATCAAGTATTAGAGGGAGCGCTCTCTTGAGTTTCTACTGCCGTTACATGACCGGGCGCGATTACTGTTCCCGGCGCGACCTGGAATGCAGGCCCGGCGCCGAAGGCTGCGTGCTGCGCGGACGGGTGGTCTTTGCCGGCGATGATGCTACCGTTGAAGACACACCCGGCGCCGCGCGCCGCAACCAGGGTGGAACTCCGGGCAGGCCGCGGCCGGCATCGCACGAACCTCGCGACACCGACCGCAAAAAGAACTCTTGAACCGCTCAGCTCAGCCTGTTCTCAGCTCGGCTGCAATATCGTCAAAGTTCTTGATCACCGTTTCATCGCTCTGCTGCACCAGGCGGTTGACAATCATGATTGCGATGTAGTTGGCGATGAAGCCGGGTACAATCTCGTACATCGTTGCTCCCAGACCCAGGCGCTCCCACAAAACCAGCACCACTGTGCCACTGACCATGCCCGCCAGTGCTGCCTGCCAGGTGGCCTTGCGCGAGAAGAGCGCCATCAGGATCACCGGTCCGAATGCCGCTCCAAAGCCGCCCCAGGCGTAGGCAACCAGTCCCAGGATCGTATTCTGCGGATTGAGCGCCAGCACCAGCGCTACAATCGAGATCACTACTACGCTGACCCGTCCGATCCACATCAGTTTGCGCTCACCGGCTTGCTGGTTGATCGAACGCTTGTAGATGTCTTCGGTCAGCGCCGAGGAAGATACCAGCAGCTGCGAGTCGATGGTGGACATGATTGCCGACAGAATTGCCGCCAGCAGGATACCGCCGATCCACGGTGAGAATACCAGGCGGATCATCTGGATGAAGACGGTCTCCGCCTCAGGGCCGGCGAGGTCTGGAAACAGCGGGATGCCGACCAGGCCAACAATCACGGCAAAGCCCAGTGAAAACGCCACCCAGACTACCGCAATGGTGGTGGCTTGCGGTAGCTGCTTGACGGAGCTGATGCTCATGAATCGCGCCAGTATGTGCGGTTGCCCAAAGTAACCCAATCCCCACGCCATAGTCGATATGATTGCGATCAGCGGCAGCGGGCCCGATGGAATAAGCGCCGCCGAGATATCGCGAGCAGCCATCGCCTCAGCGATACCCGATGCTCCGCCGGCAGTGACAAACGCTACAGCCGGCACCACAATCACGGCCAGCAGCATCAGCGTGCCCTGCAGCAAGTCCGTCCAGCAGACCGCCAGAAAGCCGCCCAGGAACGTGTAGACCACAATTACCAGGCCGCCAATCAGGACCGCGGTGCGGTAATCCATGGCAAACATGGACTCAAACAGGCGTCCGGCTGCCACCAGCCCGGATGACGCGTAGATCGTGAAGAAGAACAGGATGATTATCGACGAAATGATCCGCAACAGGCCGGTTGGATCCTTGAAGCGGTTCTCCAGGAACGAAGGCAGCGTGATAGAGCCGCTGCGCTCGGTGTGCAGCCGCAGCCGCGGCGCCACCAGGATCCAGTTGATCACCGTGCCAATGAACAGCCCGATAGCAATCCAGCTCTGGTTGATACCGAACAGAAAGACCGCGCCGGGCAAGCCCATCAGCAGCCAGCCGCTCATGTCGCTGGCCTGGGCCGAGAGCGCGGTAACCCACTTTCCCATATTGCGTCCGCCCAGCAGGTAGTCCTCAAGATTGGCCGTCTTGCGGTAGAAATAGAGGCCCACCGCCATCAGGAAGATGAAGTAGATAATGAAGGTAACGAGTTCGGGAATGCTGATCATGCGCGGCTCCTCTATCTTTAGTCGTTTGTAAAATATCGCGCTATCGTGCCGTATTGCGCCCAATCTGTCAACGAAAAACCAGCCCGGTCAGCAGTGAGAGCAGCATAGCCGCCGTGTAGAGAACAAAGACCTTTGAAATGCTGCCCATTGACGCGCCTTTGGTCTGGTGAGAGTAGCCGCGCAGATGCATGCGGCGATACTCGGCGGCCGTCAGCAGCGCTGCTGCGGCCAGCGGAACCAGCGTGACCGACGGCAGCAGGCCCACGCCGGGCAGCAGCAGCGCCAGCGCGTAGGCCGCGGCTCCCAGAGCATAGATCAGCCGTTCGCCGCCGCGGCGCCCCAGCACAATTGACAGCGTTTTGCGGCCGGCGGCCCGATCCCCCTGCAGGTCACAGGTATTGTTGACCGTCAGTATCGATGCCACTATCAGCATTGAAGGCAGCGCTGCCAGCACGGCCGCCGCGTCCAGCGACTGCGTCTGCACGTAGTAGGAGAGTGCAACCAGTACCAGGCCAAGGAATCCGCCGGCAAACAGTTCACCTAACGGGGTGCGCGAGAGCGGGTAGGGGCCGCCGTTGTAGAAGAACCCGACCGCCATACACGCGGCGCCCACAAAAATAATCTCCCATCCCACCAGGTAGCCTAACAGCAGCCCCAACAGCGCGGCCACGCCAAACAGACCAAGACTGATCAGCAGCGCCAGGTTGGGCCCTATTCCGCGGTGTACCAGCACCTTGTCGCGCTCGCGATTGTAGCGCGCATTGTCCACACCGCTTCTGAAGTCAAAGTAGCTGTTGAACCCGGTGGTTCCCATGTCCACGCTCAGGGTTGCTCCAAGCATCAACAGGGCCAGCAGCGGGGAAAAACGGCCGGCGTGGTAGGCGGCAAACAGCGTTCCGATCAGAAACGCAGATACGCTGATTATCTTGGTGCGGATCTCAACGATCCGATAGAAATCGGTCAGAGTCATGCAGTGGCCTCCGCGGACGCAGAACTGTTGTCCAGCGGCAGTGTAGCCACCAGACGCGCCCAGCGCAATACGTCCGGCGCTTGACGGCTGTGCCGCCGCGGCGTAGAGTAGGGGCCATGATTCTGCCTGCAACAATCAGCGACGAGCAACAGCTGGAAGATATCCTGACCGCGCCTTCGGCTGCACTGGTGGAGAGCGTTCGCGATTTCTCGGGCACCGTGGCAGTGGTTGGCGTTGGTGGTAAGATGGGAGGCACGCTGGCGGTTCGATTGCGGCGCGCTCTGGACGAGGCCGCCAGCCCGGCGCGCGTGCTTGGTATCTCGCGCTTTTCGGACCAGCGGGCGCGCGCTCTGCTGGAGCAGCGCGGGGTCGAGACCGTCACCGCGGACGTGATTGACCCCGAGCAGGTAGCCGGTCTGCCCGATGCGGATCGGGTGGTGTACCTGGTGGGTCGCAAGTTTGGTACTTCCGGCAGCGAGGCCGAGACCTGGGCTATGAACGCCGTCCCGCCGATCTACATCTGCCGGCGCTACGCCGGCAAGCCGATTGTGGCCTACTCAACCGGGGCGGTCTACGATCTGGGGCCGCTTGAATTGGGAGGTTCGCGCGAGCAGGATCCGCTTGAGCCGCGCGGGGAGTACGGTAACGCCGCGGTGGCGCGCGAGCGGCTCTTTCAGTGGGCTTCGCTGCAGTTCGGGACGCCGACCTGCCTGATTCGGCTCTACTACGCCAACGATCTGCGCTACGGCGTGATCCGGGACATCGCCGAGAGCGTCCGCGACGGACGTCCGGTGGACCTGTCGATGGGCTTTGTCAACCTGATCTGGCAGGGAGATGCCGTGGATCAGTCGCTGCGCGCTTTCTCGTGTGCCGAAGTACCGGCTACCGCGCTGAATATCACCGGACCGGAAACCGTGTCGGTGCACTATCTGGCGCAGCGTCTCGGCGAGCTGTTGGGAAAGCCGCCGCTGTTCAGTAACCAGAGCAGACCTGACGCACTGCTGGGAAACGCCGCTCAGGCGGCCGGTCTGTTCGGCTACCCGGAGGTAACGCTGGACCACATGATCCGCTGGACCGCCGCGTGGGTTGCTGCCGGAGGGCGCGGCCTGGACAAGCCGACGCACTGGGAAGTGCGCGACGGGCGCTACTGATAGTGAAGGCACAAGGAGAGATTGTGAACAGCCTCGATACGCCCCAGGCGCGGGCACAGTTTGACAGCGGTCTGGTGATCCCGGCGATGCCGCTGGCGCTTAGCCCCGAGCGCGAGTTTGACCCGGTAGGCCAGCGGGCGGTACTGCGCTACTACGTGGACGCCGCTGTCGGCGGCCTGGCCGTTGGGGTGCATTCGACGCAGTTTGCTGTCCGCGATACACCCGGTTTCTACCAACGGATCCTGCATTTTGCCCGGGATACCGTGGCGGAGTGGGCGGAGCGCCGCAACCGGCCAATGGTAATGATTGCCGGTATCTGCGGCGGGCGAGAACAGGCGCTGTCCGAGGCGCGCCTGGCGCGATCCTGCGGCTACCACGCCGGTCTTCTGAGCCTGGCTGCGCTGAAGGAGAGTTCCATCGAGCAGCTTGTGGCGCACGCGGATGCGGTGTCACAGCAGATTCCGCTTATCGGGTTCTACCTCCAGCCGGCGGTTGGCGGGATGATGCTGCCGTACGATTTCTGGCGCCGTTTTGCGGCGCTGCAAAACGTCTGGGGAGTCAAGATTGCGCCGTTTGATCGATACGCCACCCTGGCGGTTCTGCGCGGAATCGCGGATTCGGGCCGTGCAGACGATGTTGCGCTCTACACCGGCAATGACGACAGCATAGTCACCGACCTGCTGACGCCGTTCCGCTTCGCCGGAGTGGACGGAGTGCGCGGCATGCGGATCAGCGGCGGGCTGCTGGGACACTGGGGCGTGTGGACCAGGCGCGCGGTGGAGATTCACCAGCGCTGTCGCAAGCTGGCGCTGTCTGAGGCGCCGATTCCGGCCGCGATGCTCACCCTGGCCGCCGAGATAACCGACATGAACGGCGCGGTCTTTGATGCCGCGCACGGCTACGCCGGCTGCCTGCCCGGCGTGCACGAGGTCCTGCACCGTCAGGGTATCTTCGGCTCAATCACCTGTCTAGATCCCGATGAACGGTTGAGCCCGGGGCAAGCGGACGAGATTACGCGCGTTTGTAGTGCCTATCCACATCTGACTGACGATGACTTTGTGCAACAGCATCTGGCCGAGTGGCGCAGCTGAGCGCCGCGGTGAGGAAAGAGAGCATGCGACCGATCGATAGAATTGCGGCGGCGTTTCGTGGTGAGCAACCGGACCGCACTCCGTTTGTTCCCTCGATTTACGAGCACGGGGCCGCGCTGCTCGGGAAAACCCCTTCGGTGGTGGCCCGCGATGCAGCCCTGATGGCCGAAGCGGCGCTGACCGCCTACCACACCTACCAGCACGACCTGGTGACCGTGGGAATCGACGTCTACAACGTTGAGGCAGAAGCGCTCGGCTGCGCTGTGCACTACGATGACAGCAGCAGTGCGGTTCCCGGCGTTGTATCGCATCCGCTGGCCGAACAGGAGCAACTCGATGCCGGTGCGCTCGAGATTCCCCCGATCAACAGCTCTGCCGGCCGGCTGGACCTGATTTCCGATGCCTGCAGCCGGGTGATGGCGGAGATCGGTGAACAGGTATGGGTGTACGCCTGTATCGGCGGGCCGTTTTCTCAGGCGGTAGAACTGCGCGGTTTTGAGAACCTGTTAATGGACATGCTGACGAGCCCGCAGCAGGTCCACGCACTGCTGCAGAAGACTACCGAGTTCAGCCTGCGCCACGCCGCCGATTTATCCCGCCGTGGTGTTGGTATCAACATCTACGAGTCGTGGGCCACCCTGCCGCTGATTGACCCCGGGATCTTTGAGCAGTTTGTGGTCCCCTACGAGCGCACGATCATCGAGAGACTGCGCGCCGATTTTGCCACTCCTCCGCCGGCGATCATCATGGGCGGCAACGTCTCCGATCTGATACGGTTTTTCATCGAGACCGGAGCCTCGTTGATTGCCGCCGACTACAACGCGGATTTTGCGCACATCCGCACAGTGCTCGAGCAGCACAACAGTGATATCGTTGTCAGGGGCTGTGCCGATCCCAAGATGATTGAACGCGCCGAGTGGGACGGTGTGGAGCGTGCGCTTTCGGTTCTGGCTGAGAAGTCGCGCGGGATGGCACGCTTTGTGTGGGGGTGCGGTTGTGTCTCCTACAGCACCAGCCCGGAGGATGTACTGCACTTCAGGCAGCTGTGCCTTGAGCAGTCACGCTGAGGCCGGCTCCCAGTGCGCTCAGCGTCCGAGAAACTGGTTGCGCCCCTGGACCAGCGTCTGCATCTTGCGGTCCGCCACCGAGCGCTGCAGCATCCAGAAGCCGCAGTCCGGGTGCACCCATTTGATGCGTTCTGAGCCCAGGACTCCCACGGCGTGGTCTATGCGGCGGGCTACCGTCTCCGGCGTCTCCACCTCGTTGTCCTTGATGTCGATAACGCCAATTCCCAGTGAGATCTCGGGCCGCAGTTCGCGGAACGCCTCCAGCTCGTCATAACCGCGCCGTGCAAACTCCAGTACCAGGTGGTCTAGCTCGAGCCGGTTGAGAAACGGGATCATGTCGCGCCAGAATCCGTGCTGGATCGATTGTCCGCCGTAGTTGCCGAAGCAGAGGTGCAGGCCGCGGCTGCCTTTGACGGCAGACAGCAGGTTGTTGATTGCTTCGTGGGCCCAGGCAGCGTCCTCGGGATGTCCCGGCAGATTTGCCTCGTCAAGCTGGATTACCGGGGCATCGATGCGGCTCACCTGCGCCTTGAGCGCCTCCGATATATCCCAGTTAAGCGCGCGGAGGTCGCGATAGTAGGTGTCGTAGAGTGTCCTGGCAAGCATGTAGGGAGCGGTAACGGTGCACTTGAGCTCGGCCCTGGCCAGCGGCCGGGCAAAGCGGTACTGCTCAACCAGGCTCAGCCTGCCTTCGCCAATCTTGTCCCTGACAACGCCGGCCGGCTGCGTGCGGAACCCCATGCCCTGCTGGCGGCTGAAGCCCTCTATCTCTTCACGCGTAAGATCACGATAGACACCCTGCATCGGCGCGATGAAGCTCTCGATCATGCCGTTGGTCTCGGGGTGGTTCACGTCAAAGCGGCTCAGCTCACCGTCGGTCACCACGTCGATGCCCGCGAGCTCCTGGGTGGCGATCACCGCGATAATGGCGTCGCGCAGGTTGGGGCGACTCGGCATCACTTTGAGCCACTCGGGCACCGGATAGCTTCCAACCACGGTGGTGCGGGGATAGTCCGACTGTTTCATACGCTCTCCTTGCTGGGCGGAATTGTTGCACCATTCTGCGGGAAACGCAAGCCGGCCACTGTCTGGGTGCATTCCTGGAGCATCAGCGGGACCAATATGCGCATACTTGACACAAAGCGGATAACCCCGTTTGCTGGAAGACAGAAACGAGAAAGGACATGTATGGATAAACAGCCGATTGAGTTGAAACCCAAGCTGCCGCCGCAAGACTCTGCTGACAAGCCGGACACACCGGATAGCGAAAGCTGGTTTGCGGTTGATATTCACCCCTGGGTCTTTTTCATCTCCGCGGCGCTGATCATCGGCTCGGTAGCCTTAACCATTGTGTTTCAGGCCCGGGTGGGTGAGCTTTTTGAGCTGATTCAAGGGACCGTGGCAACCGGAGCCGGCTGGTTCTTTATCATGACCATGAACGTCATTCTTGTTTTTGTTCTGGTGATGATGGTGAGCCGTCACGGTGATATTCGCCTCGGCGGCTCGGACGCCAGGCCGGAGTTCTCCAGGGCCGGCTGGTTTGCCATGCTGTTCAGTGCCGGCATGGGAATTGGTCTGTTGTTCTACAGCGTAGCCGAGCCGATGTTTCATTTCACCTCCTCGCCGCTGGCCGAGCCCGGCACTATAGGGGCGGCGCGCAAGGCCATGGAGGTTACCTTTCTGCACTGGGGGCTCCATCCCTGGGCCATCTATTCCATGGTGGGTCTGGCTCTGGCCTTCTTCTCTTTCAACAAAGGGCTGCCGCTGTCCATACGTTCGGTCTTCTACCCCGTGCTCGGAGAACGCATACATGGTCCTATCGGGAACGCGGTGGATATTCTGGCCACGGTGGCGACCTTGTTTGGAGTTGCTACCTCTCTGGGCCTGGGGGTGCAGCAGGTAAACGCGGGGCTGAATCATCTCTTTGGTATAGGTCAGAGTCCAACCATACAGGTCATTCTTATTGCTGCAATTACGGCTCTGGCTACCTGGTCGGTGCTTGCCGGACTCAGCGCGGGAATACGACGGCTCTCGGAGATCAATCTTGTACTGGCCACTCTGCTGTGCCTCTTTGTGCTGGTTGTTGGCCCGACTATCTTCATACTCAACGCCTTTGGTGACAACCTTGGGCACTACCTGCAGTATCTGCCGCAACTATCCACCTGGAACGAGACCTACGAAGGCGGCAGCTGGCAGCACAGTTGGACGGTCTTCTATTGGGGTTGGTGGATCGCATGGTCACCCTTTGTTGGAATGTTTATTGCTCGCGTATCATACGGCAGAACCATTCGAGAGTTCATTCTTGGTGTCTTGCTTGTGCCGACCCTTATCACCTTTGCCTGGCTGACCATTTTTGGCAACAGCGCGCTTCATGTGGAGCTCTTCGGTGGCGGCGGGATTGCACGGGCGGTGCAGGAGAACATTCCGGTGGCTTTGTTCCTGTTACTTGAGAACTACCCCTTGTCACAGATCAGCTCGCTGCTCACGGTGCTGGTTATTGTCACCTTTTTTGTTACCTCATCCGACTCCGGGTCGATGGTAATCGATATCATAACTGCCGGCGGTAATCCCGACCCTCCAAAGCTGCAACGCCTGTTCTGGGCGCTGCTTGAAGGCGCAGTGGCCGCTGCGCTACTCGTGGGAGGTGGCCTGGTTGCCTTGCAAACTGCGGCCATAACTACCGGGTTGCCATTCGCTCTGGTGTTGTTGTTCATGATGTACAGTCTGCGCAAGGGACTTGCCACCTACACCGAAGGGGCTGGTTTCTCCATGCCACCCTACGAGCACGGCCGTGTGTTCCGTACGGCCCTGAGTCATCCGGAACCGGAAATGGTACACGGGCATATCAGTTGGGTTGGAAAGGCCAGAAAACCGCGTAGCTCCAGACGGCCTCAGCCCCAGGAGCCCAAGCCCCGCAGCGGAATTGCCGCTCGAATTGCCGCCCTCTTCGGCGCCGGCGGAAAAGAGCAGAACAGCGGCAGGGAGAAAGACAGATGATCAGGCATACTGCGGTGAAGCTTTTCTACTTCAGCATGGTACTTGCAGTTGCTCTCTCAGCCTGCACAGCGCAGGAACCTCAGGATGAACCGGGAATCGAGGCACGTCGTGCAGCGCGATCCGAGCAGACGATCCGGTTGGCATATCCCGACTGGAGTTCCGAGGTTGCCGGTGCGCACTTGATCCAGGCGGTCCTGCAGGAGCGCCTGGGTTACCGCGTGCAGCTCTTGCAAACCGATGCCGAGGGAATGTGGCGCATGGTTGCCGATGGTGAGGCGGATGTACTTGCCGGCGCGTGGTTGCCGGTGACCCACGACGACTACTTTCGTGATTACGGGGGACGCCTGGAGGATCTGGGGCCCAATCTGCAACGCGCGCGGATTGGCCTGGTGGTTCCAACGGCCACACCGGGGCGGCAGACCGGAGATACCGGGCGCACTGGCCGTGATCTGGTGACCATACGCTCAATTCGCGAGCTCGCTGATCACGCGGATCGCTTTGAGGGAAGGATAATTGGAATCGAGTCCGGCGCCGGGGTCATGGCCAGGGCGGAAAAGGCTCTGGAGGTCTACGGCCTTGAGCGGAGTTTCCGTCTTATTGAGTCCGACGAAGAGCGAATGATTGCTGAAGTAAATGATGCAATTCGCAACCTGCGCTGGGTGGTCTTTACCGGTTGGACTCCGCACTGGTCGTTTGAACGCCACAACATGCGCTTCCTGGATGACCCGGAAGGAGTTTTTAGTGGTGTGGAAGCCATTCATACCATGACGCGCAGCGGCTTTGCCGAAGATATGCCGGATGCATACGAGGCACTTCGGCGTATGGAGTGGGAGCCGCAGCAGCTCGAACGCCTCATGATCTGGATACATGACGACGCGACCGGTGATGTGTATCGCCAGGCGCTGCGCTGGATTCGCACAAACTCAGATCTCGTTGATGAGTGGGTGCGCGATATTGAGTAGGGACAGCGCCCCGATAACTCCTGCGGCAATGACAAAGGAGAGTAGCCACAATGCTTGAGGCAGTAGTACAACGGTTTCAGGGCAGTTGCATGATGGTCATGCGCCAGCAGGGGAATGAGGCCGCCTTTCTTGGTAGTAGCTTCCTGGTGCACTCACAGGGATATCTTCTGACAACGGCCCGAGCGGTAGCAGATGACGGTGACCTGTTTGTTGTTCCACCGGACTGGGCACAGCCCTTTGCGGCGGTTACGCGTGATGAGGTTGCACCGGTTCCGGTTGAGGTTGTTGCCCGCGATGTCCCTCACGATGTTGCCCTGCTGAAACTGGTTCCCGAGCTCGACATAAATATGCCGGACGAGGTGCTCGGCTCGGCCGAGAGTGATCCGCGTGGAACGCCACTCCTGTCCCTGGGGGTGCCGTTTGGTTACTATCGTATTCACACCGTAATTGCCGCACAGTCCATTCTTGCCGGGCGCATAACCTCGCGTTCGGGCACACGCCTTATCATTCTTGACCGACGGGTTCAGTTTGGCGATATCGGGGGGCCGCTTGTGAGCAGCACCGGGGCTAAGGTGATTGGCGTGGTCGGTGGGGTGTTTGATCCGGTTGAGCTGGAAGGCCTGGCCCCTTCAGAAGGAGTCTCTTTGCAGTCAAATCTCTCCTTCGCTATGGACATCGAGTACGGTGCGGCGCTGCTCAGACAGGCCCTTGGCGGGTAGATGATGGGTAGCCGCGGTTCAGCCACCTACTTCAGCAGCCCCATCTCCCACGCAACTGAGCTCTTTCTTCATGCCGCCGAAGCTTCGCCGCGAAACATCTTGCCCGTGTAACTAAAAATGTGTTACTCTTCGTATAAGGAAACTGCGTGAGATGACAAACGGAACGCTGAATGCCCGGATCCAGGAGCAATGAGTGGCGCGTGTTTTTCCGTCGCAAGGTGGAAAAGCAGGTAGCAAGGATGCCGCGGCCTGAACAGGTAAAGTTCGCGAACCTGGTCGAGGATCTCGAACGGAAAGGACCTCTGCGGACCGAGTGGAAGAACTTCAGCAAGCTGTCAGAGGAAGAATACCATTGTCACCTATCCTATTCCTGGGTGGCGTGCTGGCGAACGGAAGATCGAATCATGGAGATAGAGGTGTACTATGCAGGTAGTCGTGAAAAGGCCCCGTATTAGACTGGATGGCGAAATTACCAATAAGCTCATCGCATATCTGGCAAAGGAATTCGGCGAAATCGAAGTTATCACCGACGCGGACGAGGAGCTGGTGGAAGTGACCGAAAGCGACTGGTATCGCTCGCTTCGAGGCTCTATCAGTCCCGGTGAAAACATGAAGCTCTACCGCGAGCTGCACGGACTGACGCAAGACGCGCTTGGCAGGAGGCTTGGCAATTTCACACGGCAGAACATCTCAAACATCGAGAATGGGCATCGGGCGATCAGCAAAAACATGGCCGTTGCGCTTGCCGAGTTGTTTGATGTCTCCGTTGAGAAGTTTCTCTGACATAACAACGGCCTGGAATCTGACGCGGCTGCATCCGATAGAGAGTGGTGCCGATTTTGTTGTTTGCCTGTGCCTGAGCGGTCTACTGGGGGCGAAAGGGGCGTTTCGACGCCCGAACAACAAAATCGGCACCAGTTCGAAAGGCCAACACGTCGACGTTGATCAAACTGATCTGTCTTCCCTTGCGAAACTCCCCAGGCCCGAATCGAACGGACGTTCTGCTGCCGCCGTTGCGGCTACCGGAGTCGACCGGGACACAGGTGGCCAAAAGCGTGTGACAAACCGGGAATCCTGCTATACACTTTTAGTCATGCGAAACCGTCAGAGCGTGGCGCTGGCGTGCTCCTTGATCTGTATAGTTTGTTCAGGGGTTCTCCTTCTCCTGTCCTTTGGACGATCAATTCACGAAGTTATGGCCGCCGAGACGGAAGCGTTGATCGTAGAGACTCATCTCACGGTGATTCTTCCTGACAACAGTGACTCATTCTTTCGTTCGGTTGCGAGTGGCGGACGCTCTGAGGCTGTGTTCCAGCAAGTTGCGCTTGAGTTCCTCTACTACAACTCGGATCGCGAAGTAGGCTTGCTGCTGCGTCAGGCGCGATGGATGCAGACCGACGGCGTGCTCATCTATCTGCCCGAGCAGAATAGCTTCAAACATGAGATCAACCAGCTTGAGTCCAGTGGTATTCCGGTTGTTACGTTGATCCATGATACCCCTCTGTCGGAGCGCCGTGCGCACCTTGGCTTTGATGATGAGGGCATAGCGCGTGAACTCGTTCGCATGATTGGAATTAGGGCGGAGCAAGATACACAGACCTGGGCGCTGCTCATAGGTTCTGATAACGAAGGGCAACCAACATGGGGCGGCACGAGGATAGCTGCCGTGGTTCGCAGTATGCTGTCGAGCTACGGGGGAGTCGAGCTCTTGTCGGAGAGAGCAATTGTCCATGGGTATTTTTCAGGGGAACAGGCATCCGTACGGCTCCTGCGGGAACATCCGGACTTGGGGGGAATCATTGTTGCAGTGCCACAGACCTTGGGTGGTGTGGTTCAAGCGCTTATTGATCAGCATCGCCTCGGAAGCATCGGTGTGGTTGGCATCGATTTCGGCGCAGGGGTGGAGGAGGCTCTGACGCGCGGTCTGCTGGACGGGACAATCAGTAGGCACCCAGAGCAGGTGGGCGTTCAGGGTGTACGTACTCTTATCCATGCAGTGCGCGGCGAGTACATCGCGGAGTATCACGACCTGGCCTATTCGGCGGTTGAACCAACACGAGGTACGTCTTGGCAGGAGTGAAGCCCATGACCCCTCAGGGCAGAAGTGATGGCTAGTCTCAGACGAAGAATTCTGATCTATCTCGCGGCGTTAGCGATTCCCCTTGGGCTGGGAGTGCTTGTGCCCATCACGCTCATTCAAGTCTTGCTGAATCGAAGTTTGCTGGTGTACGAGCGGAACCAGCAGTACCAGGTGGTTGACGAGCTTGTACACGGGCTTGAGGAGCGACTTCGAGAGTATCTCGAGGCTCGGTCTACCGACAGTCTGCGCGGTTATCTCGATAACTATCAGCAGCTCCAGGACTCGGTTGCGCTCTTCTCACCGAGCCCAAATGACAAACAGCTTGTAAATCAGGAGCGGTATCTTGAACGTTCTGTGCATTTCCTGATTCTGAGCCTTCAGGAAACGGCCGACCATGCGGTTCAGGCAAAAAGGGGGCGCTCTCCGGAGCAGTATACTCAACTCTACTCCGAGGTGCGGGCGATATCCAGTTTGCTTCGCTCAGAACTTATTGAACTCTCGCAGAAAGAACTCACCCGGGTAATGCAGGTTCAAGAGAGTTTTTCGCATCAGTTTACATGGGTGCGGCTATTTAGTTTCTTGTTTCTCACGAGTCTGATATTCTTGACGGCAGTGCTTGCCGCGATGTTTGCCGGCAAGATAGCCGAACCGATAAGCCGTCTATCCGCCTCGGCGCTCCGTGTTGCTGACGGCGATTTCGCCGTTCCCGACATCCCGTTGCACGGAAGCACCGAGGTCCGGCACATGGCCGATGCCTTCAACCGGATGAAAGAGTCGATCCGGCGCTACATCAAGGAGATGCAGCGCACAGCCGGGATTGAGAAGGGGTTGATGGAAGAGAGAGTTGCAAATCTCAAGATGAAAAACCGGATTAAGCAGGCCGAGATGATCGCGCTGCAAAATCAGATCCGACCGCATTTTCTCTTCAACGCCCTCAATACCGGGGTTCAGTTGTCAACCATCGAACAGGCCGAACGAACAAGTGAGTATCTTGATTCGCTGGCGAGCCTGTTTCGTGAGAGTCTACGGCCGTTGTCCGAAGTGTCGACACTTGAGCGTGAGTACGGAACGCTGTGTTCCTTTCTCTACATTATGCAGATACGATTCGGTACTCGCGTAGAGTTGCGCCATGAGTTTGCCTCCAACACGGTTGCTACTCCGCTGCCGCGGCTGGTTCTGCAGCCTTTGGTGGAGAACTCTATTCTTCACGGTTTCCAGAACGGTGAGGGGAACATTCTGCTGAGGTCTGGATACGATGGAACCCGGGTGCTCATCGAGCTTCACGACGACGGCGTTGGGATGAGTCCTGAGCTTGTTAAGCAGATTTCTTATGAAGCCTCCACATGGGACTCTGAACTGCCGGAACCCGATAGCAGAACTGTTGGGAGCGGCTCCGGAATAGCCCTGCGAAACGTTATGTATCGGATGCGTCTGTTTTGCGGAACCGATGACTGCTTCAAAATCGACAGTCAACCGGGAACAGGCGTGAGAGTACGCCTATTGGTTCCGGACTCGGGCGGTATACAGGCGAGGGAACAAGAGTGAAACGGCGGATCTACGTGATTGATGATGAATTACCGGTTCTCGAAGGTGTTCGTTTCATCGTTGAGAGTTCGTTTCCTTCGGGTGAGATCTGTGGAACCTGTACCAGTGGAATACATGCGATTGAAGAGATTGACCATGACCCGCCGGATATCCTGCTGGTGGACATCCGCCTGCCGGGGATTTCCGGACTTGAGATACTCAACGACGTGCGCACGCGTCATCCCGGTGTTCTCTGTATCATTATTTCGGCATATGAACAGTTCACGATAGCGAAAGAGGCGCTGGACTTCGGCGTTTTTGCCTACATTGTCAAACCGGTTACAAAAACAAAATTGCTCAAGGTTCTGAGCGATGCATGCGATGAGTTGGACCGCAATGACCGGCGTCACGAGGCTGATCTGGCTGGGAAAGCTCTTCGACGGTCGGTAGAGACTCTGCTGGAACGACAACTGCTGCCGCGTTTGTTCTCTGGAGTGTGGCGACCACGGGCCGATGAGTGGGAGTTGTGGTTGATGGCTCTCCGCGCCGTGCGGCCTGACTTCCTCCCCGCGGTGGCCCTGGGGTTTATTCCCTGCGCCGACGCTTCAATGGCTCCCGGTCTTGCAGCCGCGCTGCGTTACAAGCTTCCGTGTTGGACCGGGCTTACGGACTTGGGTGGTGTTGGTGTTCTGATAGCTGCGCCGCATGGTGACGTATCCCGTGAACTGCGCGACGCGGCCCGCAACGCTCTGAGGATGGCATACGACGGTACGGTGCGGGAACCGACGATCTGGTGCGCGCAACCGGTGCCATTGGAGCGGGTCTGGGAAACGCTTCCGCCGCTTGGCAGTATTGCGCCGACGGACGATACAAATCGAGTTGATTCCCCATCCTCACCCGAATCACTGCTACGCGAAGCCTTGACCAGGCTTCCCGGGTTGCTCAAGTCCGGCAGTAGTACCGCGTTGGCAACGTGGCGGGAGACGAACACTCCTCTGCTTCTTCAGATGCTGGAGCGCAATCGCGAGTACGCGCTTGTGCTGTTGATGGAGCCGATCTTGGAAGCTTACCCACCTCCAAGGCTACCTCCGATTGCAATCCGCGAGCTCGGACGGCAGTCAACAGCGGAAGACACCCTCGATGTTCTATTGCGCCTGATAGACGGTGCGAGGAACACGGCCGGCAGTTACGAGGGGGACTCGCGCTCACTTTGTGACGCCCTTGACTATCTTCGCAGCCATTTCTCGGAAGCCGTGTCACTTGATGATGTGGCAACCGCCGCGGGCGTTTCATCCGCTCATCTATCACGTCTTTTTCGGCAGGAGCTCCAGCTGCCGTTTTCCGACTACTTGAGCTCTCTACGCATGGAGGAAGCACAGCGACTGCTCTCCGAGTCATCCCTCAGCATCAAAGAGGTGGGCTACGCGGTTGGTTATCATGATGCGAACTACTTCAGTCGTGTCTTCAAGCGCTGGGTTGGTGTGCGGCCCCGGGAGTATTCGGCGTGCACCTCGTTTTCTGAAGAGGGAGATACGCCATGAGGAGCACACGCTCATCGATATCCGATACCTGCAAATCTGCGCTTGTTGCTGTGGCGATTGTTTTGCTGGCGGCATGCGGCCGATTCGACTCACAGGCAGAACGGAGTGGCGAGCGAATACGTGATGGGGTCAGAATCGGTTTTTCGATGGACTCTTTCGTAGTTGAGCGCTGGCAGCGTGACCGCGATGCCTTTCTGGACGAAGCACGCATGAACGGAGTTGAGGTCGTTCTGCGTACCGCCAATGAAAATCTTGAGACCCAGCGCGGGCAGTTGCGGGAGCTTGCACAGTCCGGTATCGACGTGCTCGTAGTGGTTCCCAATGATGCCGAAGGGCTGTCGGATATTGTAGAGGATATTCGGAATCGCGGGATTCCGGTTGTGGCCTATGATCGTCTGGTAAGGAATACACCCATCGACGGATATATCAGCTTCGATAACCAAGCTATCGGGTCAATGATGGCGGAAGCCGTAGTGAGCGAACTTGAATCGCACGATGATGACCACAGCGCCGTCCTGGTTATCAACGGGGCTCTGAGCGACTACAACAGCTTCATGATTAATCGGGGGATCGTGACCGCGCTCACACCACGAATCGATAGCGGTCGGGTGAGAGTGCTCGACAGTCTTTGGCTTCAGACCTGGCGCAACGAAGAGGCCCACGATGCCATCGAGAACGCGTTTGATCGCTTTGGGCATATCTCGGGGGTGATAGCCGCCAACGACCTCATTGCGGATGCTGTGGTACGTTCCGCTGCAGCCCGGGGCATCGCGGGGAAATTGCTCGTGAGTGGAATGGACGGGGACCTTGCTGCAGTTCAACGTATCGCGGAAGGCACCCAACTCATGACTATCTATAAACCGGTGGAAGATCTAGCGCGGCGGGCCGTGCATGCAGCGGTTGAGCTTGCCGGGACACGAACACTACATGCTGATCAACAGATCTTTAACGGAAGCGTTGAGGTACCGTTCATACGGCTTGAGCCGGTTATGGTGACTCACGACAACATTCTCTCAACCGTCATTGCAGACGGCTTTCATTCCTATGATGATGTGTTCCGCAATGTTCCGGAGTCACAGCGCCCACCAAAATAGTTTTGATGCAGTGATTGTCCAGATGTAACGATCTTGCCTGCGTAATGACAGGATTCTCCAGTAGAAGGCAATAATCCTCTTGATGACAGCTCTCCGAGACGGGTTTAGCATTAGGCAAGACTTCGCGAAAAGGAGATTCGTATGAACAAGTGTTTTTTTGTGTTTGCCGGGATCATTGCGCTGACAATGGTATTTCTGGCCGGTTGCGGTGGTGATGATGGGGGGGGAGGCGAGGCGGCTGTATCCAGCGAGATCGTGATAGGGCTTTCCCTCCCGACACAACGTGAGGAACGGTGGGTACGGGACCGGGATACCATGATTGCCGAGGCCGAGCGTCAGGGCATTGATCTGCGCGTAGCGGTTGCAGACGCCGACATGGCGCAACAATCCTCTCAGGTAGAGAACCTGCTGGCGCAAGGTGTGCAGGTACTCATTCTTGCTCCACATGACGCGCTCGCTGCGACCTCGCTTGTCGAAGAAGCAGCTGCAGACGGTGTGCCGGTAATCTCGTACGACCGACTGATCCTCAGTGATATGGTAGATGTATACCTATCCTTTGACAACGAGCGAGTTGGTGAGCTTCAGGGTGAGTTCATCACTAGCCTTGTGCCCAGCGGGAACTACATCGTAATGTCGGGCGCGCCAACCGATAACAACGCAGCCCTTTTCAAGCGGGGTGCAATGAAATACATCCAGCCGCTGGCCGATTCCGGAGACATCAATATTGTGACCGAACGAGCGGTAGATAACTGGCTTCCCGAGAACGCACTCAACATTGTTGAGAACGCACTCACAGCGAACAATAACCAGGTTGATGCAATTCTTGCACCAAACGACGGAACTGCCGGTGGTTCTATTCAGGCACTCGCAGCTCAAGGCCTTGCAGGAGAGGTTCCCATCACCGGCCAGGATGCCGAGCTTTCGGGCGTACGCCGCATCGTGGAAGGCACCCAGTCCATGACAATCTTCAAAGACACCCGTGAGCTGGGAACCGCCGCGATTCAGGCAGCAATCACCCTTGCTCAAGGCGGTTCGGTAGACACCAATAGCGTGGTTGAAGGAGTGCCCTCCTTACTACTGACTCCTCATATCATAACCGCGGACAACACTGATCTTTTGATCGACAGTGGTTATCTCTCACATTCACAAATCTATGGTGACTGACCCGCGTTTGTCAGGTTAAGGACCTTTTCCCAGGGCGCAATCGCGAGATGTCGCCCTGGGAAACTCTCCGCAGGTAGATCGTTTCATGGGTTCGCAATGTGTGAGGAGGAGTCATGAGTGAACACATTCTTGAGATGAGCAACATTGTTAAGGAGTTTCCCGGTGTCCGGGCTCTTGATGATGTGAGCTTTCAGGTGAAAACTGGTGAGATACACGCGCTGGTCGGCGAGAACGGCGCTGGAAAGTCCACCTTAATCAAGGTGCTCAGCGGGGTTCACCCAAACGGCTCATACTCCGGCCGCATCCTTGTTGATGGTGCCGAACAACAATTCCAGCAGATCAGAGACAGCGAAGACGTCGGTATAGCGGTAATCTACCAGGAGTTGGCGCTTGTGCCGCAGATGTCGGTGGTGGAGAACCTCTTCCTTGGGGTGGAGCGTGGCAAACCCTACGCCATCGATTGGGACACGGCGAACAGCGAGGCTAAGAAGTATCTCCACGAGGTAAACCTTGACATCAGTCCCAAGGCCTTGGTCAGGAACCTTGGCATCGGCAAGCAGCAGCTGGTGGAGATCGCAAAGGCAATTGCAAAAAAGGCCCGAATTCTCGTGCTGGACGAGCCGACGGCCGCACTGAATGAACAGGATAGCGCTAATCTCTTGGATATTCTGCGGAAGATCCGCGCTGGTGGGGTTAGTTGTATCTATATCTCGCACAAGCTGAATGAGGTGATAGAGATCGCGGACAGCGTGACGGTACTCCGCGACGGCAAGACCGTTAGCACGCATGATATGCACGGGCCGGATCGGCTTGACGAGCCTCGAATCGTCTCGTTAATGGTTGGTCGCGAGTTGACCGAACGGTTCCCCCGCGTGGAGCATACGCCGGGCGAGGTGGTGCTTCAGGTGCGCAACTGGTCCGTGCAGCATCCGGATGATTCGAACAAAATGATTATCGATAACGTTTCTTTTGACGTGCGGCAAGGAGAGATTCTTGGTGTGGCCGGGTTGATGGGCGCGGGCAGAACCGAGCTTATGATGAGTCTTTTTGGTGCATACGGGAAGCGTGTCGGCGGCACACTTGCTTTGCGGGGTAAGGAACTTGACATTCGGAATCCAGGTGACGCAATACGAGCAGGTCTGGCGTATGTCACCGAGGATCGAAAGGGGAAAGGTCTGGTGTTAGGGATGGATATTCGTCACAACACGACCCTCGCCGCCCTTCGGGCATTCTCCAAGTTCGCCATCATTGACCTGTTCGAGGAGATTCGCATAACCGAGGAGTATGTGCAGGCGCTGCGCGTGAAGACCCCAAGTATAGAGCAGAAAGTGAAGAACCTATCCGGAGGCAACCAGCAGAAGGTCGTTCTCGGCAAGTGGATGCTCACTCAACCCGGGGTGTTGATTCTTGATGAACCGACCCGCGGCATAGATGTTGGCGCAAAATTCGAGATCTATAAGGTGATGAATGAGCTTGTCGCGAAAGGCGTTTGCATTGTGATGATCTCCTCGGAACTGCCGGAAGTACTTGGTATGAGCGACCGTGTGCTCGTGATCCATCAGGGGAAGATTAACGGTGAACTCCATTGGTCCGAGGCCACGCAGGAAAAGACAATGACATTAGCAACGGGAGGTGTCGAAAAATGACTCATGAAATGACTCATGATAAGACCGGACAATCAAGTCTACATATGCTCCAGGATCAGTTGCAGAACAACATGCGGCAGTACGCGATGTTCATCGCGCTGATCTCTATCGGAGTAATCTTTACCGTGTTAACCAACGGTGTCTTTATGTCTCCCCGGAATCTTTCCAATTTGCTGTTGCAGACTTCCTTCATTGCGATTCTCGCGGTAGGTATGGTGCTGGTAATTGTCGGGGGCCATATCGATCTTTCGGTGGGGTCAATTGTAGGCTTCACCGGCGGCTTTGCGGCGGTACTTCAGGTGAATTACGGATTCAATACTGTCACCGTTGTTATCCTCACATTGGTGCTGGGAGCCGTGATTGGTGTGTGGCAAGGCTTCTGGATTGCGTATCGCGCGGTGCCCGCGTTCATCGTTACCCTGGCCGGTATGCTGATTTTTCGGGGAGCGCTCATTGCTCTGACCGGCGGCCAGACAATCGCACCGCTCGCTCCGGGCTTTCGTGCAATTGGTCAGGGCTACATCCCACGCCTCTTCGTTAATGTTGATGCTATAGCAGGCTTCCATGACCTGAGTTTCTTGATTGCCGTTGTAGCAATTGCCGCCTACGTCGTCTTAGAGATCAGGGTGCGAGCGCGTCGAAAAAGTTTCGGCTTCACGAATCTGCCTATTCCGTTGTTCATTGCAAAGATCGTGATCGTGGCAGCCATGATGTGGTTTGTTTTCTCGATCATGGTCAACTACCGGGGAATTCCGTACTCGATTATGATACTCATGGCCTTAGTGCTTTTGTTCGTGTACATAACCAACAACACCACATTTGGTCGACACGTGTATGCAATCGGCGGGAACCGAGAAGCTGCGCTGTTGTCCGGTATCAACATCAAGCTCAAGACCTTCTATATCTTCGTCATCATGGGAGGGCTGTCGGCCTTGTCCGGGCTTGTTTTCACCGCCCGGTTGAATGCGGCTACTGCGGGCGCGGGTAACCTCTTTGAGCTGGATACTATCGCGGCCGTCTTCATCGGCGGTACCAGCATGCGAGGTGGAGAAGGGACCATTGTCGGTGCAATTGTTGGTGCGCTTGTCATGGCAAGCTTGAACAACGGAATGGGTCTGATGAACGTTTCCTCCGAGTATCAGCTTATCGTGAAAGGTCTGATCTTGGTGCTTGCGGTTTGGTTTGATACCAGTAGTCGCTCAAGCAATGCCTAAGGAGGGCCGGTAATGGATGCAGTGCAGAGAGAATACGAGCGGTTTGGCCCCTGGGTGGCCCCCATTGAGGGTGTGCAGGATATCCCGCAGCAGTTTCTGCGATATCAAGAGCTGATTGCCGAGGCGGTGTTCGCGTTCAAGATCCCAATTAATGTGGAACGGCGTAACGTGAAGCAAGGAATGCCTCTGTATCATACAGTGGTAGTCTTCAGCGAGGACGAACTCCTACTGCTTCAGCGAATTGGAAAAGATGTCCACGCGACGGAGATCCTGTATAAGGATATCCAGTACCTTCAACGCGTTGGCAATGTTTTGGTTGGCGAAATCCTTCTCGGCACGGCGGAACAAATCCACGTGCTGAACTTCAATCCGGTGGAGGTAGAGCCCGTTGAGAAGGGAATAGGCATTATCCGAAAGAGCTACCTGCAAGCAGGCACTTCCCTGAATCTTGATGCGATTGAGGAGAGCCCGGAGAACGGCTCTCTCTTTTACGAGAATCTGATCGCGCAGCATTTCCGGGGCGACGATTTAAGGGTAGTTGAGTATCAGCCGCCTGTCGGACTTAAGAAAAACCCCGGAAAGGCACTGGACCCGAACTTGCCCGCGCAGGAGCCGTTATTGGAGGATTCGCTCTTTCTCACAAACGGAACCGAGCTGATTACGATGAACAGAAAGAAGGAGACTAGATTACCCGAGGAAGCTGACTACGGATATCGGTACACTTTCGTTCCGGTGCACACTATCCTTGACGTCACCCTTGAACCTGATGATTCCAACGATGTACTTCGGAATCTCTCTTTCATCTTGAAAGAGACTAAAGTCGTCCTGCTTGTTGGGCCTGGGTTTTCGGTGCAGAGACTGAAGGCTATTCTCAACATTTAGGCCGACAGTAGCACTTGCATATCTTGACTAGGGACCGAAGGAAGCGTTTGATTTCGTAGAGATCACTCAGGTGATCGCGATCACTTTCATCCCGGCGGCGCTGCTGCGATCGTGGAAGCGGCAGGAGCAGAACTCAGGCTCGCTGGTGATCCGCAGCGCCGAGCCCTCGTTGGTAAACCTATCAACGGTGGCGATTTGGGTCGTGATGCGCACTGTGCGTCCTCCTGCACCATACACAACCGGAAATCTCCTGCTGGTTCAGTTTCAACAACATTTTCGGCACCAGTTTGGTCGTGGTTCAGCCACCTACTTCAGCAGCCCCACCTCCCGCGCCACTGCTATTGCCCGGGTTCGTTTGCTCACCCCCAGCTTTCCGAAGATGTTGCTCAGGTGCCATTTGACCGTCCCCGAAGAGATGAACAGTTTCTGCCCGATATCATCGTTGGAAAGCCCTTCGCCTGCCAGTTGCAGCACCTCCTTTTCCCGCTCGCTCAGCTCCTCCACGAGTCCCGAGGAGTCGGAGGAAGGGGAGGTAGCCGGCGGTGGCCGCAGAGGGACTGCTGCCGGCGCGGCACTCCGGACCCCGTCCTCGACGTCGCCTGTTTGCTCGTCCAGGAAGATCTGGTAGTAACCGGCTGGTTTGCCGGCGGCAATGGCCGCTTCACGTGAAGCTTCAGCTTCGCTGGTCTTGCCGAGAATCTCCGCCAGCCGTCCTTTCACCAACAGCGTTTCCACCAGAACCCGGAGCTCACCCCCGGACCGGGCGCGTTGCTCCAGGAGATCCAGCAGACTGGTGAGCGCCGTTGTGCGCCGGTACGACGCATCGGCCGCTTCGGCCATCATGACTCGAGCCAGCACCAGGCCCGCTCGCTCCGTCCCCGGAGGCAACGGCTCTCCCTCGGCGACTCCCAGGGTGGAAAGTTCGCGGCGCGATTCCTCACCTCGTTCCAGGGATGCCAGGGCACGTGCTTTCCACATGGTCGCCCCGGTGGTGACAAAGCCGGGGAGCTTCAGCTCGCTGTTGAGGTCCTCGATCCGCTGTACTGTCTCGAGAACGCGCAGCGGCTCACCCCGGGAGTGGTACAGCGCCGCCATGTAGAGGCAGTTCCAGCCCCAGGCCGGCTTCTCTGCTGCTCCCATGACCAGGGCCCGCTCCAGGCAGCGCTCTGCTTCGTCCAGGTTGCCATATTCCCGGTTGAGTTCGCCCAACAGGCCCCAGTGCAGCGCCACGCGGGGAACACTTGCAAGTCCCTCGCGGCGGGCGGTGGTCAGCATCTCCCGGGTCATGTCCCACGCTTCTTCCAGTTGTCCCAGGTGATAGAGGGTGGTTGCCATCTTGAGACCCGTCGTGAGGGGCAGAAACCGGTTTGACGCCTTGAGGGCATTCTGGTGGGCCTCCTCGTACAAGGGATACGCCTCGCGCGGATTTCCCGAAAAGAGGCGGGCGTCGCCGGAGTAGATGGCCACGCGCATGCGCCAGATGTACTCCTGCCGCGGCAGGGTGCGCAGCGCTTCCCCAGCGTATTCGAGTGCGCGGTCCAGTTGCTGTGAGTAGATGTTGTAGAACGATAGTACCACGGCACGCATGCCGTAGAAGCGTTGCTGTGCTTCTTCGGTCTCGCAGGAAAGGTCCTCGGCCATGTTCAGATACGGTTCAGCTGGCTCGCGGCCGGAGTAATTCAGAAGGTAGAGTGCCTTGAAGAGAACCAGCATTGGCGAGGTAGCAAGTGCCTCGTCGGGAAGCTCCTCCAGGCAGCGGATCAGCTGCCCGGGCCCCTCGGAGAGCAGAATAGCGTCGTGGTGCTGCTCCAGGATGCGTACCACCGCGGCTGTGTCCTTTGCCATGCGGGCGTGGCGGACAGCCTCACCGGGCATCTCCTGCGAGAGAAACCACTGTGAGGCTCGCCGGTGGAGCTCCGGTGAGATATCGGGATTCAACCGGATCAGCCGGTAGCGCAGGAGGTCTGCAAACAGCGCGTGAAACCGGAACCACGTACCCTGCTCGTCCAGGCTCAGTATGAAGAGATTCTCCCGGACGAGCCGGTCTATCAGTTGATCGCTGTCCTCTCTCCCGGTTACCGAATCGCAGAGAGCGGCGCAGAACCGCTCCAGCAGCGAGGTACAAAGGAGAAACTCCTGCATCTCGGGAGATTGCCGGAGAAAGATCTCCTCGCTCAGGAAATGCAGCACGTGACGGTGACTGCCATCAAACTCCCGCAGAAAGCGGTCCACCTCCTCCCGGTGTGAGAGAAGCGAGTGCATTGCAAGCTGCAGCCCCGCGATCCATCCTTCGGTCTTCTCCGTCAGTATCCCCAAGTGATTCTCCTCCAGGGAGATACCGATTCGGTCCGTGCAGAGCTGCGCTATCTCCTGGCGGTTGAATCTCAGCTCTTCGAGCCGCACTTCTGCCATCGAGTTCCTGGCACGCCACCGGCCCAGGGGCCAGGGAGGATCTGAGCGGGTGGTGACGATCAGGTGTATAGTGGGTGGTAGATTCTCCAGGAAGAAGACCATATCCTGGTGAATACCGCTGTGGCAGATATGGTGGTAGTCGTCAAGGACGAGGTAGAGCGGTCGATCGAGGGCGAAGAGGTCGTTTAGTAGTGGTACCAGCTGGGCCCCGGCACCGGCGGTACGGTCCGGGTCCGGGTCAGCCGAACGGAGCGCTTCAGCGGAAGCCGTTCCGGTGCCCGGAGCCGTCATCTGCAGTGACGCGATCAGATGGGTCCAGAAGTGCCCCGGCTCGTTATCATTCTCGTCCAGGGAGTACCATGCCAGGGAATCCTCGTACCCGGCGAGCCAGGAGCGGACCTGTGTTGACTTGCCGTATCCCGCCGGGGCGGATACCAGGGTCAGGCGGCGGAGAAAGGTGTCATCCCGTCGGAGGTCCCGCTCCAATGCCTGCCTCAATCGCGGCCGCTGCAGGATTCCGCTGCCCACGGGGGGGATGCTGATCTTGACCTTCAGAATGCTGGGGTTCATTGGTTCTCTCTTTGAAGCAATTGCTCTCCGCGGGGCGTGATTGCCAGACGCCGCCGCCAGAAGCCGGATTCACGGCAGTATCCCTCCCGGACAAGTCTGGCCAGGATAGTGGAGAGACGCAGCGAGGGCATGTGGTCTCTCTCGGTCAGGTTCCGCAGCAGCTTCTGCGCTACCGCTTTCAGGACACGGTGTTCTTCAACTCTGATGCGCGCGGTTTCGGCTCCGGCAAAGCGATCCACTGCGCAGGAGAGACAGAAGGTGTAGAAACCTCTGCCCCGTGGGGTTTCCCGTCGGATCACGCCCGCCTGATCGAGACGCTGCACACGGCTGTGCGCATCCGCCGCGTCGATTCCCAGCATATCGGTAATCTCCGCCAGCGTCCGGTACCCCGCGGCGATACAGTGAACCACCTCTGCTTCCCGCCAGGAAAACGCGGCTTGCTGCCTGTCCGGGTCTCCATCAGACGGGACGGCAGCTGCACTCCATCCCGGTTCACCGTAATAGGGTGGTCGTGACAGGGGAGTTATCACGAGCGCCGCGCAAAGACTCACGGCGAAGCCCGCCAGTCCCACGTGGAGGTACCGGTCAATTGTGAACAGACCGGTCAGCTGAAGGACGGTAAGCACGCCCATTACGGCGATTCCCAGCACGGTGGACCAGAACGCCGCCGCCGCGCTGAAACGTCGCCACGCTATACCCAGGACCAACAGCAGCGCCGGGGGCCCGAGCCACGCGTTGGCAAAGGCAAAGAGGATCAGTGGTCCTCCAGGGTAGAAGCAGAGTGCCCATACCAGTAGACCCAGGACCAGGAGAATCACTCTGGAGGGAAGGAGCAGCGCCTGTGGTCGCGCGTCGGGGCGGAAACGCCGCTGGTAGATGTCGCGCACCACCACCGCAGTGGCCCCCATGTGCGCGGTGGTAGCGGTGGATATTCCCGCCGCGAGCGGCACCAGCAGAAGCACGGAGGAAAAGAAGAGCGGTACGCTGCGCAGAAAGACACCGTACACCGTGGAGGCCACAAAGAAGTCCGCTTCTCCCATCAGCTCGGGATAGGCGGCGCGGATGTAGGTTCCAATCAACAGCAGCGGGGCGTACACGAGAACCGCCAACAGAATCCCTGCCCAGACAAAGGAGTTCCGCGCCGCCCGCTCCGTCCGGCAGGAGGCGCTGCGCAACCAGTAGTAGTTGTTGCCCCAAACGAGGAATGAGGCAAAAAGCAGTATTGAGGTCAGCACGCTGGGAAAACGGGGGCTGAGGATCGGCAGCGCCCCCATGCTGCCCGTTAGCCAACCCCCGGGTGCCCGGGCGGTAACCCAGCGCACATCGCCGAAGGTACTCACCAGGAGATAGAGGATCAGGGGAACGGCGACCAGTCCCAGCAGCAGTTGAATGAAGTCCGTAAAGGTGATCGCCCAGAACCCACCCAGGAAGGAGAAGGCCAGGAATAGCGCAAAGATGGCCGAAATAGCCACCGTGGAGGGAATGCCGAGAAAACCGGTAACCACCGCCGCGATGGAAACCACGTTGTTGGCCATTATGCCGCTGAGCCCGATGATTGTGCCGATTGTAACAACCAGGCGTACCCTGCGGTCAAAGCGCACTTCCAGCCATTCGGGGAGCGTCTGCGCGCCGCAGCGGCGGATCACCGGCGAGAAGAGCACTCCGTACAACATGAGTCCCCCGATACTGAAGGTAAGCTGGTTGAGCAGGGCCGGCCAGAAACCGTAGAGCACCGCCATTCCTGGTACCAGGGCAACGCTTGATCCGGCAAATCCGATGGCAGCCACCCCGAAGACGTTCAGCACCGTGCTCACCTCCCGGCCGGCCAGAAGATAATCCGAGGCATCGTGAACCCAGCGGCGGGCATGAACACCGGCGACGACCAGTATCGCGAAAAATGCCGTCCCCAGCAGAGTGAAGATCAACCTGTCTTCCATTCGGACTCCGCGCTACGCTTGCGCGCCATTGTAATCGTTATCGGGCGGTTCCGCCAAGGAAAAACGCTGCGTCACCGGCACTCGGCGCCGCGGCTCCCACAACGCAACTTTCAACAAAGCGCGCCGGCCACCCCGGAAGGCAGGGTGTGGAAAACCTTACTTTCGGCAGGTTTGCTGCAATGAGTTGGGCCCTATCATGCAGAACAATCAGGGAGGAAGAGCGTGATGAGGGACTACTACCACTGGGATGTCCGAGTGAGAGCCCAAGACCATCTCGACGACTGGGTAGGGGAATACCTGGGGGAGCTGTCGCTGCGAAGGCTGGCTGACGGCACGACGCGGATCAGCGGAAGGCTCCCGGACATAGCCGCCGTCTATGGATTCATTCTGCGACTCCGCGACGGGGGTATTCCCCTGCTTTCGCTGCAGATAGAAAGAACAGTTCAACAGAAGAAGGAGAACCTGCAATGATGGAGAAACGGATAACCGGGTGGCTTGCGGACTTCGCGATACAACGGAGAAAGACGGTATTTCTGCTTTTCGGAGTCTTGACGGCGATGGGCCTGGTTCTCAGCCAGAATCTGGGTCTGGTGGTGGAGCCCGAACAGCTCCTGGGCAAGGACAACGCCGTGGCAAACCAGTTCTTCCAGATCGACGAGGCCTTTGGATTCACCTCCAACCTCATGATCACCGTGGAAGGGGAAGATCGGGAGGAGATGGTCCGGGCGGCTCACAAGGTATCCAACCGGATCCGCGCCGATCACGAGCTGAGCCAATACTTCAGCGCGATCAACCTGAAGAACGACGCGGAGTATCCCCTCCGGTGGGGCCTGATGCTGGCGGATGACGCAGAGGACGTTGAGACGACCCTTCGCCTCCTGGAGCAGCGTAGTCTCCTCGGTTTCCTGACCACGCTCAACGATACCCTGGAAGAGGTGGTTCTGAGTGATGATGACCGATTTGCCACCAACCAGGATCAGTGGAACGGACTGGCAGCGCTCTCCGGGTTTGAGCGGTTGACCACAGGCATGCAGGACGCTCTGGCTGCGTCGGGCACGCCGACGCCGCAGGAGACGGAGCACGCGGCCCGCGAAATCATGCAAAGCGTGCTTGCCGGAGAACAGTACAACTGGTCGCCGGACCAGGGCATGCTCTTGATCAGCCTGCTGCCGGCGTTCGATGTGCTGGACTTTGACTCGCTCTACGCGGCGGTTCACGGTGTGGAAGCGATCACCGAACAGGTTGATCGGGAGATCGCCGGGGTCAGTGTCGGAGTCGGGGGAGAACTCGCCTGGGGGGTGGCGCGCCACGAGGGCGCGGGAGCGGACACGCTCTATCCTACCCTGGTGGCGCTCGGACTCATCGTGGTGCTGTTCTTCTTCTCCTTTACCCGGATGCGCAAGATGGTCCTGGCGCTTCTGGCCCTGGTGGTGGGCATCCTGATCACCGTTGGCGGTATCGTGCTCACTGTGGGCCACATTTCGATGATCACCTCTATCTTCGCGGTGATCCTCATGGGGCTGGGTATCGACTTCGGCATTCACCTGGTAAGCAACTACGATGACTTCCGTCTCAAGGGGCTCGCCCCTGATGAGGCGATGCGCAAGACGATGATCGCCGGAGGCACACCGATCATGCTCGGCGGGGTGACCACAGCGTGCGCCTTCTTCTCTCTGGCGCTGTCCAACTCTCCGGCGGTGGCGGAGTTCGGCATCGTTGCCGGGATGGGTGTGCTCATAACGCTGGTGACGATGCTCACGCTCTTTCCGGCGTTGGTCCTCTCCTTTGGCGGCAAGCGGGAACTGAACCGCGCCCGGTGGCGGCCGATGATCGATTTCTCATTCATGAGCAGCCTTGGTCGTGGAATCCAGACGCACCCCTATATTGCGATCGGCCTGTGCCTGGTGCTCACGGTAGGGGCGATCGCCCTGATCCCGCGGAACACGGTGGATTTCGATCCGATGAACAACGCTCCCCGGAATCATCCCTACACCCGAACGCAGCAGCGGATAATCGACCGCATGGAGGTCTCGCCCTTTGTTTCCCTCTCCACACGGACATCCCTGGAGGAGACCCGGGAGCTCAGCGAGGCGTTTCGGCGTGAACGCACCGTCAGCCGGACCGTGTCCGTGGCGGACCTGCTGCCGCCGGCGGAGGAGGTGGAGGCGCGCCTGGCACGCATCGCTTCCGGTGGACCGGCGGGGCCCCTGGCGGCGGGCGATGTGGCCGGCTATTCCGGCTCCGAACGGACCGCCGTGCACGTAGAACGCCTGGCCGACGAGATCCAGCGGCTGGAATGGAACGTGATCGAGCTGGGAGATCTCGCGGTGGCCGGTATGGGTGAGGATAACCTGGTTGTGCGCCGTCGTAACCTCATGGTGCGGGAGATCTTTGGTGCCGAAGTGGGAGAGCCCGGGCGGGAGGTCTTCCAGAACGCGATCAGCGCAATCACCGCTGATCCGCCGAGCGCCGCACGTCGCATGACTGCGATCGACGAGGCTTTCTCGTCCATGATGGAAACACAACAGCGACACATGTCCGTGGATCGCGCTCCTACTGTCGCAGATCTGCCCGAAGACCTGCGACACCAGCTGGTCTCGCGCGATGGAAACCAATACCTGATAACGGTACTTCCCACTACCGACACCCAGGCAAGCAGTGAGGCGATCCTGGCGTTCCATACCGCAATGACTGCGGTGGACCCGGGTGTCACCGGTTCGGTGCCGCTCTACGTGGAGCTGGTGAACGAGATATTCTCCGAAGCAAGCCGGGCGGGCGTCTTTGTGGCCGGGGTGGTCTTTGTCCTGCTCCTGCTCATCTTCCGACGCATCACCCACGTGTTCCTGGCCTTCATCATGGTGGTTCTGGGCATTGTGTGGATGTTCGGACTGCTGCCGCTCACCGGTACACAGCTGGGACTGACCGCCGGGCTGGTCTTTCCGCTGTTGATAGGGATCGGTACGGATGATGCGATGCATATCCTGCACCGGTATAAGCACGAGGGGGGCGATATCGTGCCGGCGATCCGCTACAGCGGAAAGGCGGTGCTGCTCACCACGGTAACCACCATGCTTGCCTTCGGCTCCCTGGCGGTTGTGGGCGAGATGGCGACTATCGCCGCAATTGGCTGGCTGCTCTTCGTAGGGCTCGGCACGTGCTTTGTGGCAACGGTCATCCTGCTGCCGGCGTGCCTCGCGCTCGGACAGAGTTGGCGAACACCACGATCAGATGAGATCAGACAGAGAACCGAAAACACAGTACAGGAGGTAACAAGATGAAACGGATGAATCGAAATTGGGGGATCGGCACCGTGCGGCAGCACACCTTGCGAGCTCTCGCAGCGGCCGTGATTATGGTCGGACTGACGGTTCCGGTCACGGCGCAGAGCCGCGGCGCGGAAGAAGTCATGCGCGAAGTGGACGCTCAGCGCGGTCCGGAAACCGCCCGCAGCCGCATGACAATGCGCATTTACGATTCACTGGAGGCGGACACGTACGACCGTGAGATCCGGCTCCTCTCCTATGGCCGGGGCGTGACCGACTCGCTGATCGAGTTTGTCAGCCCCCGCAGCATCGCGGGGCTGCGCGTGCTCGACCTGGACGGGGCGATCCGCGTCTTTTTTCCCTCCACCGGCCGGGTACGCAATATCGGCGGCGCCGGTCGCCGCGGATCCGTGGGCGGCGTCGGAGGGGACTTCTCCTACGAAGATATGGGCGGCAGCGGCTTCATGAACGACTACCACCGTTTTCGCATGGAGGAGGAATCCGGATCGCGCTGGGTCATTTCCGCGGTTCCCCGGGATAGCGACAGCCAGTACAGCCGCCTGGTCTTCCACGTGAAGAAGGAAAACTACGTGCCGGTCCGGATCGACTACTTTGCAAACGGTACCCAGGTGAAGCGCCTGGACGCATCCCGGATCCAGGAGATCAGCGGCAGGAAAGTGGCGACACACCTGGTGATGTCCAACATAGAGGACAATTCCCGCACGGAGATCCGCATGCACGATGTTGAGTGGGATGTTGCCCTGAGCGACGATCTCTTTCATCCCAACCGGTTTCACCGATGATACGCACGGCTTTTGCGGGACTAGTGGCACTGTTGGTGATCGCTTCGCCGGCGCTTGCCGAGGACTGGGGCGGTGATGACTGGGATGACTGGAACGACTGGGGTGATGCCGATGCGGTTTCGGACAGCCGAGACTCCCACGAGTGGGAGTCGGGCGGCTGGGCCGCTTCCCCGGACGTAAGCCTGTCCGGATATCTGGAAACAACCGGTCTGGCAGTGCTGCCCCGCGTTCCGGGCAGAGACAGCACGCACCTGGGTCTGCAGACACTCCTGCGTCTTCGTGGCCGCTTTGAGCCTGCCACTCGTCTCTCGGTCACACTGGAAACAGAATTGATCGATCGGCGCGGCGCCACGCACCCGGCTATCAGAGCCGGGATTATGGGAGTTCCCACTGACCCGGACACCGATAGCGCTGATTCCAGACAGATCCACTTTGACTACCTCTATGGCTCCGCCGCGTTCGGAGCGGTGGATTTCCGCGTTGGACGTCAACCCCTGGCATGGGGCACCGCGTACGCTCTGAACCCGACGGACCTCATGAATCCTGCCTCACTTGCGGGCCTCGCCGGCGTGGAACCGCCGGGGATCACCGCTCTCTCCGCGGGGTTGACCCCGGGCGCACGGTGGGGACTGGAAGGATATCTCGGGTTCGAAGACCGTTCGCGTCATCCAACCGCCCTTGAGGATCTCACCGGTATCGATGCTCTTCCCTTCGGAATGCGGGCACGGGCCTTCATCGGCATGTGGGACTTCGCATTGGGTATGGCCCGCGCTACCGAGTTTGACAGGGTTTCGACGCTGCACGTTGACGAGTACCTGACCGCGGAGGCTTCCGGTTCGATCGGGGAGCTTCTTCTTTACGGAGAAGCGGCGCTGGATCTCTCAGTCATGGACAACAACTGGAGTCGCACGGATCGGTACCTGGATACGGCGGTCGGCGTACAGTGGGATCTGCTTGACAATCTCAGTCTCCAGGCTGAGTACCACCGCCGTGGGGCCGGAGCCACCGACCCTGACGAATACTCAATAGCCGACAGACTCCAGGGCAGGCTGACGGGCCGGGATTACCTGGCGGGAATCGGGAACTTCTCCCTGCGCAACGACACCATCCGGCTTACCATGGCCGCGCTGGGAAACCTGCGTGACCGGAGTTATGCTCTGCTGCCGGAGATGACCTGGTCGGTGGTGGACGATTTCCAGTTGGCTCTGGGAGGATCGGTCTTTCTCGGACCGTCGGACAGCGAGTTTGACGGTCGGGTGTCTAACGGCAATTCGGGTGAAATCGACACGGGCCGCCCGCAGATCTATGCCCGGGCTACGTGGTACTTCTGAGCGGCATCTCGAATTGTGCCGCAACCGGGCGGGTGATGCGCCGTGCTGAGCAAAAAAACGGGAAAATGCAGGGAAAACGCTTGACAGTAGAATTATTGTGTGTAAGAATAGTTTTAATATTTAATTATCGGTAAAGATAATTATTGTGATATTAACGCAAAGAGGAGCGAGAAATGAGTGATACCCTGCGGGGCGCGCATCGGTTGATGGAGCTGATCAACACGCTGTCCCTCTTCACCCGCAAGACCATGGTGGCCTGGTTGCCCGAACTGGCCGAAGAGCTGGGCGTTAGCGCCCAACGATTCATTACGATGTTTGAGCTCGAGCTGGAGCCGGACAGTAGCCTGAAGTATCTCGCGGAGCGTCTCGTGGTTTCCCCCTCGGCGCTCTCTGTGATGATCAATTCTATGGTGGAACAGGGGACGGTAGCCCGTGTTCCAGACACTCGTGATCGGCGCCGCGTGGTGTTGCGTCTCACCCAACAGGGCCGGCAGGAGTTGCAGGCGATCGAGCAAGGCCTTACCGCCCGATATCAGGCGTACCTGGAGGGGGTGGCCGAAGCTGATCGGCGGGATTTGATCACCCATTCCGAGGCTCTGCTCGCGGCGGTGAACCGCATTCTCTCCCGGGGGCCCCAATGAACGCGACCAGTACTGCAACGGCCGGATCGGCGCTGGATCCGGCGCGAGAGGAGTTTCTCACCCGCCCGTTGGGCATTCTGATTGGCCGCCACGCCTCGCCGGCGGTGGCGTCCATGCTGTTCATGGCGTGCTACCAGATTGTGGACGGCATTATGGTGGGGCGAGCCCTCGGACCGGAGGCGATTGCGTCGGTGAACATCCTCTACCCGATTGTGGCGTTCTTTTCAGGGCTGGCGGTGATGATCGGCGTGGGTGGCAACGCCCGCATCGCGGTGCTGCTGGGAGCCGGTAAACCCCGGGAAGCCGGCGGTATTCTGGGACTCATTATCTGCCTCGGTATCGGTCTTGGCGTGACCGCGACGCTTCTTGGTGCTCTCTTCATGCCGCAAATTCTCGGGTTTCTCGGAACGTCGGGACGGCTCGGCTACTTCGCCGGTGGATACCTCCGGGGCATTCTGCCTTTTTTTGTGTTCATGATCCTGGTATTCATCCTGGAACAGTCCACCCGCAACGACGGAAAACCGAACCTTGCGAGCGCTGTGATGGCGGGATGCGCCGTGCTCAACATCATCCTGGACTACTTGTTTCTCTTTGTCATTGGAACGGGCATCACCGGTGCTGCGGTGGCGTCCGGGCTCTCGCAGACACTGGGGGCCCTGGTGTTCATCGGTTACTTTGTCCGCAAGACGTTGGCGGGCCGACGAAGTGACATCGCAGCGGGAGCCGGGGGACTCCGTTTCGGCCGGCCAGATTGGAACCTGGACATAGTACGGACGATCGTGGTAAACGGTTCCTCGGAGTTCTTCAACAGCCTCTCAATGGGCATCACGACGTTCCTCTTCAACCGCCTGATTCTGGTCTACGTGGGCGCCCTGGGAGTAGCGGCGCTTACCGTAGTCCAGTACCCGATGATGCTCGGAATCATGGTGATTATGGGCATCGGCGCCGGGACACAGCCGATCTTCAGCTACAACCACGGTGCGGGCCTGCACCACCGGGTTCAGGGCGCACTGCGGTGGTCGCTCGGCGTTTCCACCGCGGTGGGATTTCTGGTCTTCCTGGCGATGGGTTGGCCGGCACGGTTTATCGCGGGCCTCTTCCTTCCCGGCCACGCGGAGGCGCTTGCGCTCACCGAGGAAGTATCGCGGATAGTACGCTGGTCCATGCTATTCCTCCCGCTTGCGATGGTGGCGTCAACGTACTTCACCGCGCTGGAACAAGCAGGCAAATCCCTGTTGGTGGCTCTATCCCGGGGCCTGGTACTGCCGGTGGCGGGTCTGCTTCTTTTCCCGCAGTTATGGGGAGCCACGGGGATCTGGATAGTACCAATCTTTGCAGAGGGGCTGACCGTCTTGATCGCTATCGGTTGCTACTACTTGGGCGAAACCGTGGCCAAACGGGCATTCGACAGCACTGCGGAGAATTCGGTGTTCACTCAGACCATATCGCCCGTGCGGGCTACGCGAACAGAGGTTGCATTGTGAACAACACGCCAGGAACCCTGCCCACAACCTACCCGGACGACGGGTTTCTGCAACAGACCGTGCGGAAGATGGCACAAAGCCGCGCGGTGCATGGTGCGATTTTGCGCGTGGAAAACGGTGACGGATCCTTTGCCTGGTCCGGTGCCGCGGGAAACCTCAACGCCGGCGACCGCTACTTCATCGCCAGCGTTACCAAGCTGTACGTCACCGCGGTGGTGCAACGGCTGCGCCGCGAGAACTCACTCGATCTGGAGGCAACGATCGACCGCTACCTGCCGGCGGCAATCATCCGCGGTCTGCACGTAACAAACGGCGTGGATCGGACCGGGGAGATCACGGTGAGGCACCTTATCTCCAACACCTCCGGGATCACGGACTACTTCTTCGGCAAAGACGCGGACGGTACGCAGGCGGCCAAGGCCCTGCTGGACGGACGCGACGAACCGTGGCCGCTGGAACGCATCGTGGACCGCGTGCGCACCCTGAAACCGCGATTCCGACCGGGACAGCCTGGAAAGGTGCACTACTCAGATACCAATTACGAGCTCCTGGGGCGGATCATCGAGACCGTCACGGGCAAGCCGATCGGGCGGGTATTCGATGAAACGATCTTCAGCGAGCTTGGTCTGCGGGATACCTACGCATTTGAAGACCCGCAAGACAGCTCTCCGGTGCCGATGTACTACAGGCACCGGCCGGTCAACCTTCCGCGCTACATCGCGTCGGCGACCGCGGAAGGCGGCATTGTCTCCACCGCGGAGGAGACGATGATCTTCCTGAAGGCGTTCTTCCAGGGCCGGTTCTTTGCGGAGGATGCGATTCAAGAGATGAAACAGTGGAACCGCATCTACTTTCCCGGACAGTTTGACTACGGTATCGGCCTGGAACGGCAATGGATTCCGAAGATCCTCTCACCGTTCAAACCGATCGGTGAGCTACTGGGATTCTGGGGCCAGTGCGGCGCGTTCGCGTTTCACAACCCGGAAGGAAATCTCTACTTCACCGGTACGGTGAACCAGCTGAGCGGATTGGGCCACGGTTCTGCAGTCAAAGCGATGCTCCGCGTAATGAAGGCGGTGCGGTAGACTCCGTTGGCGCCCGAATCAGCGCGGCTGGGTACCAGAGGTACGTCGTCGCGATGTGCGGTTACGGTTTCGCCGAAAACCCTGCCGCGGTTACCCCGGCCTGGGCGACCTCTTCGTCCTGCGCGGGCGTGCCGCCGCTGGCTCCGACCGCGCCGATCAGGGTTCCGTCGCGGTAGATCGGCACCGCCCCCTGTCCCATGATGAAGTGTCCGCCCTGGATCATGGCAAACGGCAGAAAGATGGCATCGTTGGCGCGGTGAACCAGCTCTGCGCTGGCAA